>NZ_BMEV01000001.1 GCF_014637175.1 Compostibacillus humi
CACTGAGACAAGAATATTTTGATAAATACTTTGTAATTCCCTAAATAAACCTTGTTCTATTTCTTTTAATGTCGGTAAATTATTGGTATCATTAATCATGAGGACTCCTCCTTTTTAGTTTTCTACACAAAAACTATTATATCAAAGGGGAGAGTCCTCCTTCTTTTTTTCATTAAATCGTTAGAAAATTGTAATTATAGACCCGTAAACATTTTACTCATACAGAATATTGTTTATGTCAAACTTTTCTCGGCAACCTTCTCACACCAGTATTTCCGGCATTCTATTTTTGTATGTTTTTTTGGCTTTTATATCTCGTACTTTATCCAAATAATCAAACGCGCGTTGATTGCCGCTCCGGTAATATACTCCGTTTTCCGCGGGCGAATGGTGAGTCTCCCATGCTGCGCACTCCAGGGTCTCACCGATGCCCCCCGCCGGGTATAGTATCATCTTTCACGCCAATGGAAGGACGTGTTGTGTGTCGGAGATTGGAAGACATTCGTATCAACATGATTCTATGGATGAATCTCACTCCACCAAAAGCGAATTAGATTTCCCTTTCATCTTTTCTTTCAACGGTCCAACCTTCAACCGTTTCTGGTTCACAATCATACGAATCAAATTTAGTGCACTTGTATGAAAAATCAAAATCTTTCCCCACGTCTCTGTGGAAAAAGTAGAAAGTGCTATAATGAATTTAAGAACTGAGGGGGAGACGGAACATGAAAGATAAGCCAGAGGTATTAGTGATCACACATCGTCATACGTCATTACAAACGATTTTGGAACAGTTGGAAGATGTCGGGTTTGTGGAGCATTGTAATGTTGGAGGTGTTTTGGTTGATGACATGTCCGATAAAAAAGATTATCGTCCGAATTTGATTTTGACGACGAGTCAAGTTGTTTATAACATGGCTAAAGATTTTATCTCAGATGATATCCCATATATCATTGCAAAACGTTCGATAAACTTTGCGAGAATTAAGCCATTACTTTCACTTCCAAAAGGTTCACGGATTTATGTTGTAAATGACATGAAAGATTCTGCCGAAGAGGCAATTGAAACGTTGCTGGAAGTTGGAATTGTTCATGATTACATTCCGTACTACGGGCAAGAAGATTTAGATCCGACCGTTTCAATTGCGATTACTCCCGGTGAAATTGATATGGTGCCTCATTTGATTAAAACAAAGATAGATATCGGCAATCGACTACTCGATATGTCGACGTTATATGAAATATATGAATTCTTCGGAATCTCAACATTTGAATCGAATAATCAACTTTCAGCGAAATATATCCAATCGATCATATCTTTGATGAAAGAATTGAATGTGGAGATTATCCAGTCCCAAGGTTTACAGAAAAGTATTGAAGGCATCGTAGACCAAATCGAGGAAGGAATCATTGTATATGACCAATGCAATCAAATCATTTCTATTAATATGCAAGCACTAAAACTGTTGAATCGTTCCTATATCGATTTGATAAGTAAGGATATTAGCCGACTTCCTAAAAATTTCTACCAAGCATTCATGAAAGTGGAAATGGAAAAAGAAAATTTCATAGATATTGAAGATGAATCGTTTTATATTCGCAAAAGGCGAATATTTGTAGGTGCGAAGGTGTTCGCAACGATCATATTGTTTGACAAAATGAATCGCATTAAAAGCATCGAAACGGAATATCGGAAAAAAGGTAGAAAAAAAGGATTCGTGTCAAAACATACGTTTTCAGACATCAAGACAAATTCACCGGAAATGTTGTCATTGATCGAAAAAGCCAAAAAACTTGCTGTGAGCGATTCGACCATTTTCATTTATGGGGAAACGGGGACAGGTAAAGAAGTGATGGCCCAGGCGATTCATAACGCTTCCGATCGAAGCGATGGTCCATTTGTAGCGGTAAATTTGGCAGCTATTCCAGAATCTTTAGTGGAAAGTGAATTGTTTGGTTATGAAAAAGGAGCATTTACGGGAGCTAGTCAAACGGGGAATATGGGACTGTTCGAACGTGGTCATAACGGGACCGTATTTTTAGATGAAATCGGTGATGCGTCTCCGATTATACAAAATCGTTTATTACGTGTCCTTCAAGAAAGAGAAGTGCAACGTGTCGGTGGTGGACAACCGATACCTGTGGAAGTGCGGATTATTGCCGCAACAAATAAGGATTTACAGGAACTGGTCAAAGAAAAAAAGTTCCGTGAAGATTTATACTACCGTTTAAATGTCCTCCCAATCACTCTGATACCCCTTCGGAAACGAAAAGAAGACATTTTACTATTGTCAGAGTTGTTTGCTAAAGAATTTGAAGAGAAGTTACAGCGGAACAGTCTTCGATTCTCACAAGAAGCGATAGAAGCCATGCTGAACTATGACTGGCCAGGGAATGTACGAGAATTAAGAAATACGATTGAATACTTGGCGCACGTTTGTGAGGGAGAAGTGACCAAGGAGGCATTGCCTGCTACGATATTGGAGCATCAAGATTCATCCGCCATATCATTAAAACAAGAGGAAATAATTTATAATACATTGGATGCGAAGGGTTTTATCCATGATTGTCATCAAATTTTAACGGTTTTACAGAAAATTGGCCATAGAGGAATAGGTCGGATGGGTTTATTGAAGTTGTTGAAAAAAAACAACCAAACACTTTCAGAACAAAAATTGCGTTATCGTCTTGAGATTCTTGCTGATATGGACCTGATTGATGTGGGGAGAGGCAGAAGAGGTACGACAATAAACGAAAAAGGAATGAACTTTTTACGTTATCTGGAAAATAAATCCGTTATTACTTAAAAAAGCGGTTGCCCGAAATTCCCTTTTTTCATGTAGGGGATGTTCCATGGGCAACCTCGATGATTATAGTTATAGATTCGCCAATCGTGATAGGGCTTCAGCATAAATGATGGCGGCTTTTCTCAGGCCATCCAGCTCAGCATATTCGTCTACTTGATGAGCGGTATTTTCTTTGCCGGGAAACACGGCTCCATAGGCAACCCCGTTCGATAGGAATCTGGCATAGGTCGCTCCACCTGTTGAAAGAAGGGTTGCATCATTTTCTGTGACTTCATGATAAGCCTCTTGTAATGCTTTTATTCCTTCGTGATCCGCTTCCACATAGTGTGGTTCCCTCGTGCGAATATCGGTGATGTTCCAACCTTTTTGACTAGCCAGCGACTCCAATTGTTCAATGATTCGTTTATAAGGTGTTTCTACAGGGCAGCGGATGTTGAGTGAGATTTTCCCACCATGCTTTTCCGTATATTGGAAAATCCCTGCATTGACGGTGAGTTTGCCAGTGATCGAGTCTGCAAAGTCAATCCCGAGATTTTCTCCATAAAAATCATTTTTTAAATAAGAATGTATGAACGTCAAATATGGGTGGAATTGTAATTCATCTATGGAAAGTAGGGAACTTGCAAGAGAAAATGCTGCATTCTCACCATTGAAAGGTTCCATCCCATGAGCGGACACCCCCTGTGTCTGAATAGAGAAAGTTCTCTCATCTAATTGGCTGGCAGACATTTTTGCATTCGATTGTTCCATCTGTTTGATTTTTTTTATTTGATCAGCTGAAAATGTTCCTTTAATAATAGCGGTCGCAGAATCAGGAACCATATTCCCTCTTTCACCTGAAGTAAATGACACTAAACGTACATCGCCACTTGAATATGGTTTACAATTCAATTGAAGGTTAATCTGACCTTTTTCCGCGTGAATTATCGGAAATTCTGCATCCGGTGCAAATCCAAATAATGCCTCCGGTTCATTTTCCACATAAGTCTTCATACAGCTCATTCCGCTTTCTTCGTTTGTTCCAATTATCAAGCGAATACGATGCTTCATCGAGATACCAGCTGTTTTCAACATTTTCAAAGCATACCAAGCAGCCATAGTAGGACCTTTATCATCGATGGCACCACGAGCATATATCCGATTATCTTTAATTTGAGGATCAAAAGGGTCATTTGTCCATTCGCCGGACGCCGGCACAACATCTACATGACATAATACTGCAATGTAGTCTTCCGCATCTTCCGGCCCGAATTCCATGTAACCATAATAACCGTTATGTTGGTAGGTTGATAGTCCTTCCATTTCTCCTAGTCGAAGCATAAACTCGAGTGCCCGTTGCACTTCTTTTCCGAACGGTTGATTGATGTCACTTGAATCAGCGTCCATGACACTTGGAATGGATAGTAAGAATGATAAATCTTTGCAAAATTCTTCCTCATTGAAGAGGTCTTCCCATTTATTCATGTATATTTTCCTCCTTTTACTATTCCGTTATCTAAAAGTTAACAAACGATAGATCCCTTTCAATAATCATTTAGCAAAAAGCATGCCAAGCCAAACGTTGGAATCGTCAACCTTCCACGAAAAATAGGTTGCTTTCTAGGTTGTTTGTTTTTGCCTTTAAACCTCACAAAATGACCTGTTTATTTGGTTATTCAAATATTCATAGTGTTTTAAAATTGGCATGAATTTTGCTTTATAATTGTTGAATATGAAAAAGGGGGAATTTTTACATGAAAAGGAATTTTTGGAAGAAGTGGGGTATACTATTCGTTTTAGTTTTACTCCTATCAGCTTGCGGCTTTTCTAAAAGCTCAGAATCGAGTTCTTCTCAGAGTGAATCGGATAGAAGTGGAAAGAAAGTACTCAATTTAAGTCTGGAAAATGATATTCCGGATTTGAACCAAGTAACAACGACGGATGGAATTTCTTTTGACATTTTAAATAACGTGATGGAAGGTCTTTATCGCTTGGATGCCGATAATAATCCACAGCCAGCAATGGCAGAAAGTGTCGATATTTCCGATGATAAATTGACGTACACTTTTCATTTAAGGGACGGTATCAAGTGGAGTAACGGAGAAGAAGTGACAGCTCATGACTTCGTATTCTCTTGGTTACGTGCTCTACATCCTGACACTGCCGGCTCTTATTCGTTCATCATTTCGGATTACATTAAAGGTGCGGAAGCATATGCGAATGGAGAGGCGACAGAGGAGGAAGTCGGTATAAAAGCATTGAACGATAAAACATTGATTGTGGAATTAAACGATCCTACACCATTTTTCCTTGGTCTTACTGCATTTGCCACTTACTTCCCGTTGAATGAAGACTTTATCAATGAAGTGGGTGATCAATTTGCTCTTGATCACGAATCCATCTTATACAACGGTCCATTTGTTCTTACGGAGTACGACCAGGCGGTGGGCGTGAAGATGGAGAAAAATGAACATTATTGGGACATTGAAAACGTGGAAGTGGATGAAATCAGTATGAGAGTCATTAAAGAAAAAAGCACTGAACTGAACCTCTATGAATCTGGCGAACTGGATCGCATTACGTTGTCTTCTAATGATGTGGATGAATTTAGAGATAGTGAAGAATATGGTACAGTAACTGAATTCACGTCATGGTACTTACAATTCAACCTTGGAAAGGAACCATTTGACAATTTTAATATCCGTAAAGCGTTCCAACTTGCTTATGATCCGAAATTATTGGCTACAAACGTGTTGAATAATGGTTCTGAACCGGCTTATTCTTTGCTTCCTCCTGGCATGCATGGTGTTGATGGCCAACCATTCCGTGATCTTGCAGGGGAGGTCATTGAACCGGATTTTGAAAAAGCGAAAGAATACTTAGAAAAAGGTTTGGAAGAAATCGGTGGGGAATTGCCGCCAATCGAACTGCTGACAGCGGATGATACGGTTGCTAAAGATACTGCGACATTTGTCCAATCTCAACTCAAAGAAAATCTTGGGGTTGATGTTTCCATTGTCACCAAACCATACAGTGGCCGTTTGGATTCCATGCGTGAAGATGATTATCAATTTGTAATCTCCAAATGGGGTGCTGATTATAACGATGCGATGACATACCTTGCTCTATGGGTTGGAGAACCGGCTATACCATTTAGAGGGAATTACCATAATCCGGAATACATGAATCTCGTATACAAAGCACAAGAAGAAAAAGACGAGCATAAACGGATTGAGATGCTCATGGAGGCAGAACGGATTTTGCTCGAGGAGGATGCCGTATTAGGTCCACTTTACTATGAAGGGTCTGCATATTTGCAAAAGAGTTATATCAAGAATCTCGTTTTACATCCGTATGGTGCACGTCTCGATCTTAAATATGTGACATTTGACGAATGATGATGGATAAGACTCTGAAATAAATAAGATTGTCCCTGGTTTAGCACACTTTACTGGGGGCAATTCAACATATTTTCTGATCAATCTACAGCCAAACAGATCGAATTTGAAGGAGGTGGGGGAACATGAAAAAATTCATTCTGGTCAGGGTGGTCAATATTTTGATTACTCTTCTTATAATTGCCACACTAACCTTCTTTCTTATGAAAACATTACCAGGCTCTCCATTTGACGAGGAAAAGTTAGCGGATTTGACAGAAGAAGCACGGATGGAATTCCTGGCAAGATACGGCCTCGATGAGCCTGTCCATGTTCAATATTTTAAATATATGGCGAATCTTGCTAAAGGCGATTTAGGATTGTCGTACTACTATAAGGAGCAACCGGTAAGTTCCATCATTTTGGAACGGATTGGCCCTTCCGCATTGATTGGTTTTCAAGCCGTCGTACTGGGATTGTCGATTGGAATCATCTTAGGAATGATTGCGGCATTCCGACATAACACGGTATGGGATTACTTTACCATGATTATTGCGGTGCTAGGAGTATCCATTCCGAACTTTGTCTTGGCGGCGTTCCTTCAGTTTTATGTCGGATTGAAAATGGGAATTTTACCAGTGGCGTATTGGGAAAGTTATGATCATTCCATTTTGCCAACTATTGCCTTGACGGTTGGGGTCATTGCGCAGATTGCTAGATTCATGAGAAATGAAATGCTTGAAGTATTGCAACAGGATTATATCATGACTGCCCAAGCAAAGGGGTTAGGAGATTGGGTTGTGATGATTCGACATGCAATCAGAAATGCACTGATACCTATTGTAACGATCTTAGGCCCAATTGTTGTCAGCTTGATGACGGGCTCCCTAGTCATTGAGAGTATCTTCAGCATCCCAGGTATTGGCAGTTTGTTTGTAGATTCGATTAAAATGAACGACTATACAACCATCATGGGGCTGACGTTATTCTATAGTGCCTTTTTTATACTCGCTATACTTATCGTTGACATCTTGTATGGAATTATCGATCCACGGATTCGAGTTCATGGAAAGGGGTGATTACCTATGAAAGAACAAACCAAACAACTAGAGGAGCAGCATGAGATTTTTCCTGATGAGATGTTTGAAATAGTCGGAAGGAAAGAAGACGAGAGTGAAAAGATCAACAAACCTGTATTGTCCAACTGGCAGGATGGTTGGTTGCGTTTGAAACAAAATAAGGCGGCCATCGTCAGTCTGTTTGTCATTTTTATCATTGTCTTTCTATCATTTGTCGGTCCATATTTTAATGAATACAGCTATGATCAGACTGATTATGACAATGTCTATTCGGAGCCAAGCAAAGAACATTGGCTTGGAACGGATAAGTTCGGACGCGATCAATGGACAAGGTTATGGGAAGGTACAAGGATATCCTTATATATCGCCGTTCTTGCTGCTGTTTTGGATATTATGATAGGTATCACCTATGGAGCCATTTCTGCTTGGAAGGGTGGTAGGGTCGATAATATCATGCAGCGGATTATAGAAGTTTTGGTGGGAATCCCAAATCTAATCATTATCATCCTGCTCATCATGTGGATGTCCCCAGGTATCATGACGATTATGCTTGCAATGGTCATTACTGGTTGGGTGAACATGGCGCGATTAGTACGTGGTCAAGTTTTCAAGTTGAAGACACAAGAATATGTTTTGGCATCCAGAGCTTTAGGGGCAAGTACTTCTCGCATTATTTTAGGGCATATGCTACCAAATACATTTGGCATCATTATCATTAACCTGATGTTTACGATACCAAGTGCCATTTTTACGGAAGCATTTTTGAGTTTTATCGGTTTGGGACTTCAGGAACCACTCGCTTCACTCGGAGTGCTCATTAATGATGGATACCATGCGATGCGTAATCAATTCTACTTGCTCGCTTATCCTGCCATCGTCATTGTGGCACTTATGGTGAGTTTCAATTTGCTCGCAGACGGCTTACGAGATGCATTTGATCCGAGGATGAGAAAGTGATAGGGATAGAAGGGATTGAGAATTCATGAATTTTACTACGAAACCAATTCAAGTATATCGAGGAGATTATGTAGAAAGTACCCACGATGTACATATTGCAGTTGTATCACCCGAAGGTAAGTTGATTGCCTATTATGGGGATACAAACCGGTTGACATTTGCAAGAAGTTCAATGAAACCATTGCAAGCTGTGCCAGTTGTGGAATCAGGCGCGATGGAAGAATATCAATTGACCGATCGTGAATTGTCTCTATTTTGTGCAAGTCATAGCGGTGAGCCGATTCATCGCAAAACGGTCGCCAAAGTGTTGGAAAAATTAAGTTTAAATGAAAACCATTTACAATGCGGCACACATATCCCGAGAGATTTGGACAGTTATCATAAGTTGATTAAAGCTGGAAAATCATTGACTCCATTGTTCAGTAATTGTTCGGGGAAGCATAGTGGCATGCTTGCTGGTTGTGTCAAACAAGGCTTTGAACTAAACACGTACCGGGAATTGACCCATCCCTACCAGCAACAAATCATTGATGTCATTGCTGATGTGAGCAACTTCCCTCGAGAAGAAATCACGACTTCTACGGATGGTTGCGGCGTACCGGTGCATCGTATCCCGCTATATAATTTGGCACTAGCGTTTAGTAGAATTGCTGCACCGAATGAGTGGATAAAAGGCTCGGAAAAACGCAAAGCTGCTCTAAAGCGGATAGGTGGTGCGATGTCCACTTATCCAATCATGGTAGCAGGCACCAAGCGCTTCGACACGGATTTAATGGAAGCATTTAATGGTCGGATTGTAGCAAAAGGTGGAGCTGAAGGTGTCCATTGTTTTGCGGACAAAGAGACAGGAATCGGTGTTGCTATCAAGGTCGATGATGGTAATGCAAGAGCAACTTCTGTCGCATCTATGGAGGTATTGAAGCAGTTACAGATTGGGACGCCAGCAATTTGGAAGCAACTGGATGAGTATAGCGAGGCACCAATATTAAATGCTCGCGAAGAAAAAGTTGGAGTCATTAAAGCTTCATTTGAACTAAATTACTTAACACAAAGAGGGATCGGAAATGGCACCGTTATTATCAATTAAGAATCTGCATGTTTCTTTTCACACATATGCAGGAAAAGTACATGCTGTCAGAGGTATAGACTTGACGGTTGAAAGAGGCGAAACGCTTGCTATCGTTGGGGAATCAGGTTCTGGCAAATCGGTCACTTCCAAAGCAATCTTCGGATTATTGCCGAAGCATAATGCTTCCATCGAGCACGGTGAAATCTGGTTTGATGGTCAAGATCTTTTAACATTAAATAAAAAAGAAATGCAACGTATCCGAGGTTCAGAAATTGGTGTTGTTTTTCAGGATCCAATGACTGCATTAAACCCAACAATGAAAGTAGGAAAACAAGTTGTAGAAGGTGCGATGAAACATCGGAAATTGTCAAAAAAGGAAGCATATGATTTAGCGATTGAATTATTCGAGTTGGTTGGAATACCTAATCCAGAGGTACGTATTCATCAGTATCCACACGAGTTTTCCGGTGGAATGCGCCAGCGTGTTGTCATTGCCATGGCATTAGCTTGTAAACCAAAACTGCTCATTGCGGATGAACCGACAACAGCACTAGATGTCACCATCCAAGCTCAGATTTTGGATTTATTGCGGGAAATTCAACAAAAAACCGGGACAGCAATCATCTTTATTACACACGACTTAGGAGTTGTTGCGAATATTGCCGATTCAGTTGCCGTCATGTATGCTGGAAAAATTGTAGAGAAAGGAAAAGTGGAGGAAATTTTTCATGAACCCATTCATCCATATACTTGGGGGTTAATACAGTCAGTTCCGAATATGGAAACGAAGGGCAAATTATATGCGATTCCAGGCAGCCCCCCGGATTTACTAAAACCTCCAAAAGGGGATGCATTTGCACCTAGAAATGAATACGCGTTGGCTATTGATTATGAAAAACAACCACCTACTTATCAAGTCAGCGACACTCATTTCGCCGCTACATGGTTGTTGCATCCACAGGCTCCTAAAATCAACTATCAGAAAAAGATAGCGGAACAATTGCATGACGAAGAAGACAATAAAGTTAAAGACAATGACGTTTTGTTGAAGGTCAATAATTTAAAAAAGTATTTTAATCTTCCGTCAAAACAAGTATTGAAGGCAGTGGATGGAGTTAATATCGAAATTAAAAAAGGAGAAACTTTCGGACTAGTCGGTGAATCAGGTTGTGGAAAGTCCACGACAGGTCGAACGATTATCGGGCTTTATGAACCGACTGAAGGGGATATCATATATGATAATCAGCCAGTTAATGAAAGGAATCGAGGAGCTTTCCACCAAAAAATTCAAATGATCTTTCAAGATCCTTACGCTTCGCTCAATCCAAGAAAAAAGGTGGAAGACATTATAGCTGAAGGTTTAGACATTCATGGTTTAGTACAAAACAAGCAGGAGCGGCAGGAGAGAGTACAGCAATTACTGGAAGCCGTCGGTCTACAACCTGATCATGCACAGCGATTTCCGCATGAATTTTCTGGTGGACAGCGTCAACGGATCGGGATTGCCCGTGCGCTTGCAGTTGAACCAGAATTAATTATTGCGGATGAACCGATTTCTGCTTTGGATGTTTCGATTCAAGCACAAGTCGTCAACTTGCTTAAAGATTTGCAGAAAGAAAGAGAATTAACATATCTTTTCATAGCGCATGATTTATCGATGGTTAAATACATTAGCAATCGGATTGGTGTCATGTACTTGGGAGTCATTGTTGAAATGGCAGAAGCAGATGAATTGTACAAAAATCCGCTCCATCCATATACACAAGCACTGTTGTCCTCTGTACCTCTACCAGATCCACATGTAGAAAAAACAAGAGAGAGGATTATTTTAGAGGGAGGTTTACCAAGTCCAGTAGACCCACCACGTGGATGCCGCTTCAGAACTAGATGTCCTCTTGCAACAGAAAAGTGTTTAGAAGCTCCACAATGGCGAGAAGCGGAGAAGGGTCACTGGGTAGCATGTCATTATGCATGAAACTAAAAAGGTTCCAGTTATCTATTTTTGATAATTGGAACCTTTTGTTTTGTCATTTAAATCGAATATGGTTAGTAAATGACCTTTTTATTTTAGAATGTATCCAAATACTAGGATCTTTGATGACATAATCAAAGTGTACACCAGTATCCGTTTACCGACAAAATATTTGTTACTTCTGAAAGCAATACGCGTGCTCAATTTACCGCTCTCTTAATACTCTTTTTGCTCTCCTATATACCGGCTCGTCGATCATTTGTCCGTCCAGCTGGATTGCTGCCTTTCCTTCTCTTTTTGCCTGTTCAAAGGCGCTCACTACCGCCTCTGCCCAGGCCATTTCCTCTTCCGCCGGAGACAGCGCCTGCTGTACTGGATCGATTTGTTTCGGATGGATGCACAGCTTGGCAAACATGCCTAGCTGCTTCGCTATGTTTGTTTCCCGGCGCAGTCCTTCCAGATCATGAATATTTACAAAGACGGTGTCGATAGGGCTTGGAAGTCCGTAAGCTTTCGAAGCAACGACGAGGGCGGAACGGGGATAGATGAGCTCCGTTTCCTCCTCGGTTACGTCGATGCCCAATTCAAGGCAGTAATCCATGGCCCCGAAAGCGAGGCGGTAAACTTGTTGTGAGGAGGCGACGATGGCAGGAGCTTTCAGCACTCCTTTCGCCGATTCAATCAATGGGATAATTCGCTGGGATGCCTGCAGTTCCATTGCAACGGTCTGAATTTCTTCTGCTCCTTCTGCTTTCGGCACCATGATTCCGAGTTCCGGATATTCACGAACGAACTGGACGTCTTCCTCCCACCAGACAGTCGAAAGCCTGTTCATGCGAACGTAAATCGGCTTCTTGCTGGAAGGGTTGTTTTCCAGGAAAAGACGGATCTGTTCCCGGGCCGCATCTTTTCGCTTCTCTTCCACTGCATCTTCCAGGTCAATGATTACCGCATCTGCCGGGCTTTCCATTGCTTTTTGAAAGCGCTCCGGACGGTCGCCCGGCACAAATAAGTACGTCTTCTCTCCGTGCAACATACTCTGCTCCTTTCATTTCCTTATGCCTGGATGACTCCTCGTTCCTCTAGCTTTCTGATTTCTTCTTCTTTTAAGCCGAGCTCATGCAAAATGTCCGCCGTATCTTCCCCGAGCTTCGGCGGAGATTTTTTAATTTCCAGCGGCGTATCTGACATCTGTACCGGGAGCCGTGGCAGTTTTAACTCTTTAATGTTGTCATGGGGCACCGATACGAGCATCTCCGTACTTTCCAGCTGCGGGTCGTCAAGGACTTGGGAAATCCGCTGGATCACCGAACTTGGGATGCCTCCTGCCTCCAGCTTTTCTATCCAGTTTTTTGCCGTATCTTTCCGAAACTCATCCTCCAGCAGTTCATTCAGTACTTTCCGGTTTTTTACCCGGTCCGGGTTCGTTCGGAAACGGGGGTCCCGGGTCCATTCTTCTTTGCCGACGACGTTACAAAGCTTTTGGAACAGAGAATCGTTGGAAATGCCGATCATAATCGGGTCATCTTTTGTCGCAAAATCGCCGTAAGGAGCAAAGGCCGCATGATTCGAGCCCATCTTTTTCGGCTCTTCTCCCGTAGCCATATAGGAAAGCAAATGATATCCGGTCCAGAACACTCCCGTTTCATATAAAGACGTTTCCACCTTTTGCCCTTTGCCCGTCTCTTTTCGATGGTACAGCGCAGAAACGACGCCGAGGGCTCCCCACATAGCGCTACCCTGGTCTAATATCGACACTGCCGCCCGGGCAACTCCGCCTTCTTCCGTTCCGTTTATCCCCATAATTCCCGTATCCGCCTGCAAAATCGCATCATAGCCGGGCTTATGCCGTTTTTCTCCTGACTGTCCATAGGCAGACAAAGAACAATAAATTAGGGATTCATTGATTTCTTTCAGTTTCTCATAGCCAAAGCCTAAACTGTCCGCTTTGCCGTAGCGGAAATTTTCGACAAAAACATCCGCATTTTCGACGAGTCGGTAAACGATGTTTTTGCCTTCCTCTTCTTTTAAATTGATGACGATGGAGCGCTTATTCCGGTTAATATGCAAATAATAGACTCCGTCTCCTTCCCATAAGGGCCCCATCCTGCGGGCATCGTCCCCGATATTCGGCCGTTCAATTTTAATCACTTCCGCTCCCAGATCAGCGAGAATCATCGTTAAACTGGGACCGGAAATATTCGTCGTTATGTCAACGACCTTGACTCCTTCCAAAGGTCCGCTCATCATTGCCGCTCCTTCCTTTATTAGGATATTGGATACATCCCGTCCAAAGGGGATGAAGCTTCAGCATCCCCTGGGCGTCTAGTTTTCCGTCCGGATGACTTTCAGCAAATTATCCCGGGTGCGCAAAATATGCTTTTCAATCGTTTTCCGCAATTTTTCCGGATTCGTTTCCTTTATATATTTCACCATTAGTTCGTGCTCTTCCTGGGCCTCCTGAAGCTGATTCGATAACAGGCTTGGCGTGTATGGCGGGATCCCTTTCCATAATGTATCTATCATGCTATGGATGCGCCGCCACGGACATCCTCTTCGCAATGCCTGGTGAAATTGGGCATTCAGCTTCGTATATTGCTCCACATCCTGTTCGTTATTTCCTAAGGCAGACATTTTTTCCAGCAAACATTCCAGCTCTTCGATGTCTTCCTCCTCTAAATACGGCAAGGAACGGACGGCCGCTTCCCCTTCGAGCAAAGCCCGCAGCTGATAAATTTCTTCAATATCTTCAGGAGAAATCGGCGTGACGATAGCTCCCCGCCGCGGCTCAATGCGCACCAAGCCTTCCACTTCCAATTGGCGCAGCGCTTCCCGGATCGGCATCCGGCTGACGCCGAGTTTTGCCGCCCATTCTTCTTGAACGAGCCGGTCGCCCATTTTAAATTCTCCTTTTAAAATAACCTCTCTCAGCTTGCTCGTAACTTTATACTGTAGTGTTGCCCGATCTTGTTCCGATAACAAATATTTTCCCATCCTTCCACCTCCTAAATTGAAATTTTCCTTCCCACGGCTTAGCGACAGGGCCCATTTCCCCGCGCACAGGGGGACAAGAGAGCCTACTGCTGAAACGCGCGGACTCCTTCCTCGTAAAAGTCGCCGCCATATACATCATGGATGACGATGGCAGGGAAATTTTCCACTTCCAGTTTATGAATCGCTTCCGTCCCTAAGTCATGGAAGGCAATGACCTCCACCGACCGGATTGCTTTGGAAATCAAGGCCGCTGCTCCTCCGACCGCTGCAAAATAAACGGCTTCGTGCTCGACAATTGCCTTTTTTACTTCTTCGCTCCGGTAGCCTTTGCCGATCATGCCTTTTAACCCCATTTCAAGAAGGGTTGGGGTATATTTGTCCATCCGGCTGCTCGTTGTCGGACCGGCAGAGCCAATGACTTGCCCAGGTTTTGCCGGCGTCGGACCGACGTAATAAATTACCTGATTTTCGATCGGAAAGGGCAGCGGTTTCCCTTCTTGAATCAGCTCGTACAGGCGCTGATGGGCGGCATCCCGGGCCGTATAGACGGTGCCCGAAAGCAATACCCGGTCCCCTGCGCGCAAATCCTGAATTGCTTGCTTATCCAAAGGCAGCTTTAGTTTTTTTGCCATGGCAAAACCTCACATTCTCCTTTTCTATAACACAACTTCTTTATGACGGTTGGCGTGACAGTTTAAGTTGACGGCTACCGGCAGGGCAGCGATATGGCACGCTTCCACCTCGATTTTTACGTCCAGCGCCGTCGTTGTGCCCCCCATCCCTTGAGGGCCGATGCCGAGTTTATTAATTTCTTCCATTAATTCTATTTCCAGGCTAGCGATATCCGGGTCGGCATGGCGCTTCCCGACCGGGCGGAAAAGGGACTTTTTCGCCAAGTAGGCGCATCGTTCAAAATTGCCGCCGATGCCGACACCGACGACTAACGGCGGGCAGGCATTCGGACCCGCTGCCCGGACGACATCCAAAATATAAGCCTTAATGCCGTCAACGCCGTCCGACGGTTTCAGCATTTTCAAGCCGCTCATATTTTCCGCCCCGCCGCCCTTTGCTGTCATTTTCAGCTTCAGTCGGTCCCCTTCCGTAAATTCCAGATGAACAATCGCCGGGGTGTTGTCGCCGGTATTTTTCCGGCCAATCGGATCCCGGACGACAGAGCTGCGCAAATAGCCGTCCTGATACCCTTTCCGCACCCCTTCATTGATCGCATCCGTCAAACTGCCGCCGGCAATGTGGCAATCCTGCCCGATTTCCACGATAAATACAGCCGTTCCCGTGTCCTGGCACATCGGCATATATTCCCTTGCGGCAATTTCCGCGTTTTCAATCAGCTGGGAAATGATCTCTTTCCCCGTTTCCGATTTCTCTGTCTTTAAAGCTTGATGAAAGGCATTCATCATGTCTTCCCCAAGCTCAAAGTTCGCCTCTTGACACATGGTGGCAACTTTCTCCACAATTTCCTCATACCGGATTACTCGCATGTTGCGTTCCCTTCCTTTGTCCGCCGGAATCTGACATATGTGTCAGTCCCGCTTTAAGTAAAACGTTCCGAAAGCTTTCGCGACGAGCGCGCCTTTGTCATTTTCGATTTCACATTCGGTCACTGCCGTCCGCTTTCCAAGATGAAGCACTTTCGGATAAGCATACAGATACTCGCCTTTTCCGGCTTGAATAAAATTCATTTTCAGTTCCTGGGTGAACACTTTTGCTTCATTGCCTAACAGCCCAATAAGATAATGGCCGAGGGCGATATCCGCCAGGCTGAAAACCGCTCCTCCCTGGGCGACGCCAAACGTATTCTCCGTATGCTTTCCAAGCTTCATCGTAAAAACGTCGCCTTCTTTGCTGATTTGCAAATACCTGCCAAAATAATGGGGATACGGTTTTTCTTCTTTCGTAAACAGTGCATCGAGGAACAATTCCGCATGTTCCAGCTCTTCTTCCGTCAAATGTTTCAGTTTTTCCATTAACGAATCGTATTTCTTCGTCATTTGTCCTTCCATACGCTTCCCCTATTCTGCCATCGGTTCTAATGCAGCAAATGGTGCCATCAGCTGACGAACATCATCGATGTGTTCCAATTCCAGCACCTTTTCTGAAAAATCTTTCGGATGGATCCCTTCTGTTTGACCGGCCATCCGCATAAATTTGCGGACTAAATCCGCTTCGCTTACCGGGTTTTCCGGATCTCCCTTCGGAAAATCCGTTTCTTTTACGATTTCTTCGCCGGACCGCAGTTTCACGACGAGCCGTGCTCCCCATTTTTCCGGATAGGCCCGGTCGATTTCCGGAACACTTGCGACGTGAACCTTTTTCATCACAGCGCGAATCGTTTCATCCCAAAGGGCTTCTTCCGTAAACTGGTCCAGCCCCCCTTCCCCCGTAACAAGGGCCAATGCAGTACAATACTGAAGGCTGAATTTTGCTGCATAGACCGTGTCCGGTTCTTCGTTATCGGTAATATTGATTGCCACTTGATACGTGTTGACGGTGATGCTTTCAACCTCATCCGGCTGAATGTCCCGCTCCTTCTTCAGTTCGATGGCCAAATCCATCGCATGGTGGGTATGGCGGCAGGAAGCGTGGACTTTAAAGGAATTTTCCATAATTTTATGCTGTTTCCCGAGTCCGTCGGTAATTTTCGACACATCATAGTCCTCGCTCATGGCGTTGAAAAAACCCCGCCGTCCTTCTAAAATTTTCTTCGCCCCGGTAAATCCTTTCGCTGCCAACAGCGCACTGATGACTCCGTTCATCGCCGCTTTCCCCGGATGGAGCTGTTTTGACATCGCTCCGTCTTCGATAAACTCCCAGAGGCCGGCTGCTTGGGTTCCCGCACTTCCCAAAGCTTCCACCATCTGTTCTTCATTTAGCCCCAGCAATTTGGCGGCTGCGGCGGCTGCGCCAAATGTTCCGCACGTGGCGGTGTTGTGCCAGTAATAATAATGGGAAGGACTTACCGCTTCGCCGATGCGGTAGCACACTTCGTAACCGGCAACTACGGCTTCAATCAATTCTTTTCCGCTCCGCCCTTTCCATTCGCCAACAGCGAGCGCCGCCGGAATGACAACGGTTGCCGCATGGATGATAGAGGCTTTATGAATATCATCCAGCTCAGAAATATGGCTCGCCGCTCCATTCACAAAAGCCGCATTCATCACCGAAGTGGAGCCGCCGGTCACAACGGCTGCCTGCGGATTTCCGCCCATATCCCGTACCATTGCGTCCATCATTTGTACCGGTTTTGTCGGTGCACCGGAAATGGCGGAGCCGAAATAATCCAAAATGCAAAGTTTCGTAAACGCAATTACTACTTCCGGCAAATCTTCATAGCGGACTGAAACAATGTAGCGGGCTAATGCTTTGCTTAAACCTTCCATCCTCATCCCCCTTTGAAAATATGGATCGCTTGCGGGAACCTAGTTTTTTTTAAAAGGACCTTGGCAGCCCTAAGACGTGCTGGGCGATATAGGAAGTGACAAGATTGTTTGTCACCGGAGCCGTAATGTACAGGCGGGCTTCCCGGAATTTCCGTTCGATGTGGTATTCCTTCGCAAATCCGTAGCCGCCAAAGGTGTTCATCGCCGCATTGGCTGCTTTCCACGTCGCCTCTGTCGCCAGATATTTCGCCATATTCGCCTCTGCGCCGCATGGCAGGCCGTTATCGAACATCATCGCCGCTTTATCCCGCATGAGCCTTGCCGCTTCGATTTCCATGTAGGACTGGGCAATCGGGAACTGTACTCCCTGGTTTTGTCCGATCGGCCGGTTAAAAACGACCCGCTCGTTGGCGTATTGCACCGATTTATCGACAAAATACAGTCCGTCGCCGATGCTTTCCGAGGCGATCAATACCCGCTCCGCATTCATGCCGCTCAATACGTACCGGAACCCTTTTCCTTCTTCTCCGATTAAATTTTCTTCCGGGATTTCCACGTTTTCCAGAAATATTTCCGTCGTCGCATGATTGATCATCGTATCAATCGGCACAATCGAAAGCTTATCTTTCTGGTCTTGCATATCTAAAATAAACAGGCTGATTCCGTCGGTTTTCTTTTTCACCTGTTCCTTCGGCGTCGTTCTTGCGAGAAGCAACATCAGATCCGAATGTTCCGCCCGGGAGATAAAAATTTTCTGGCCGTTCACGATATAGCGGTCGCCCTTTTTCACCGCTGTCGTCTGAATGCTCGTCGTGTCGCTCCCTGCCGTCGGCTCCGTAATCCCGAAGGACTGGAGACGCAATTCGCCGCTCGCTATTTTCGGCAAGTACCGCTGCTTTTGCTCCTCGCTGCCGTGGCGAAGCAGGGCGCCCATCGTATACATTTGCGCATGTCCTGCTCCCGCATTGCCCCCGGAACGGTTAATTTCTTCCAAAATAACGGATGCTTCCATCATGCCCAGGCCGGCGCCGCCATACTCCTCTGGGATAAGCACACTAAGCCAGCCTTCTTCCGTCAATGCCCGGATAAATTCTTCCGGGTATTCGTTTTTTTCATCGGTTTCTTTCCAATACGATTCCGGAAATTTTTCGCATAGCGCCCTCACGCTTTCCCGGATCATTTCCAGCTCTTCCGGGGTGCTTTTCGCCTTTAGCTCTGCCTGTGTCATTTTCTTTTCCTCCTTTTATTTTCCTTGCCAGTTTGGCTCCCGTTTTTCGTTAAATGCCCGGATTCCTTCCAGCCGGTCTTCCGAATTGGCGCACGTGTAATAATGGCTAAGTTCGATTGTGAGTGCGGTGTGAATATCCGTCTGCAAGCCCTGATTGACCGCCTGCTTAATTGCCTTTAAGGAAAGGGGCGCATTTTTGGCAATGTCTCTTGCGATTTCCAGCGCCGTATCCAATAGCTCCTCTTTATCACAGATGGCATTGACAAGCCCTAACTGTAGAGCCCGTTCCGCACTAATATGGCTGCCGCGGTATAGCATTTCTTTCGCCAAGCCGACCGGGATGGTCCGCGGCAATAGCTGGGTTCCGCCGATTCCCGGGATCAGCCCTACTTTTGCTTCCGGGAGTCCCAGTTTGGCATGGTTTGCCGCAATGCGCATATCACAACCTAATGCCAGTTCTAGCCCGCCGCCAAGGGCATAGCCGTTCAGCGCTGCAATGACAGGATACGGAAATTCCCGCAGCAGCTCGGATGCCCGTTCAAAAATGTCATGCTGTTTTTTCCATTCGTCCTTCGACATGCCGTTCCGCTCTTTTAAGTCGGCCCCGACGCAAAAACCGCGGTCGCCGCTTCCGGTAACAATGAGAACGCGAATTTCCTTATTATAAGCAAGTTCTGTAAGGCTTTGGATTAACTCTTTTCCCATTTGGGTGTTCATCGCATTCAAGCTTTCCGGCCGGTTCAGCTCCAAAATAAAAATTCCTTTGTTTGCTTCATTTTGCTGTATCCGAATCGTCTCGTATTCTCCCATGTTCCACCCTCCTACGATGGCACCGGATATTTCCGGTCGTATTTTCCTGCTTTCAGCACACTGCTGGACAGTTCATGGCCGATGATGTCCTTTAGTCTTTTTGATGTTTCCAGCAATTTGTCCAAATCAATTCCTGTTTCGATCCCCATACTATGAAACATATGTACCACATCTTCCGTGCTCACATTGCCCGTTGCCCCCGGTGCAAAAGGACAGCCTCCCAGTCCGCCGAGGGAAGCATCAAAACTCGTGACGCCTGCCTGCAGTCCGGCGAGAATATTGGCAAGGCCCATTCCCCGGGTATCATGGAAGTGCAGATTCCACTTTACGTGCGGAAACTTTTCCTGTAGCTTATTGACGAGGTCGTACACTTGTTTCGGGTTCGCTACTCCCGTCGTATCGGCGAGCGTAATGACATGGGGCTCTAACGGGGCAATACTGGCAATGATGGAAAAAATCCGCTCCTCCGGCACCCGGCCTTCAAAAGGACAGCCAAAACTGGTGGCGATGGAAATATCGAGCTTCATTCCCCGGGCATCACATATTGCTTTGATTTTTTTTACGTTTTCCAGCGATTCTTCGGTCGTTTGTCGAATATTTTGTAAATTATGGGTGTTGCTTGCCGAAAACACGACATTGACCCGGGGCACTCCGGCTTCACTTGCGTTTTCTGCCCCTTTCACGTTCGGAACGAGGGCAACGAAATCCGCAGGACTGTCCTTCAGCCGGGAAAACAATTCGCCGCTGTTTGCCATTTGCGGCACCAGCTTCGGATGGACGAAGGAGCCAAATTCGAGCGACGTCACGCCAGCAAGCATCAGCCCTTCTGCCAATTCCAGTTTTTCCTCCACTGTGAGCAGCTTCTCCTCAAGCTGCAAGCCGTCTCTTAAAAGCACGTCATTCACTTGCACATATGCCGGCAGCTGCACTTTTCCCCCACCTCCTGTTACAGTCTAATCGAAATATTTAGATAATTCTTTCATAAACAGTATATTGTATCCAATATTCAAAGTCAATAAGAAATTAACCCTGCTTCCCTGTTAGGAAGCATCGTGGCTGGCGCCATGACGGAGGCGGGACCTCTGTTTTCCGGCACTCCAACTGCGAACCCTAAAATATCCTTTACCTATTACATCGGCCAAAAGCCGAGCCAGCGCCACCACGTAAAGGCGACAGCGGCAACAATAACAATGCTTGCCACTGTTGCCCAAAATCCCGGGATGTAAAAATCCCGCTGGGCTACCAGTCCCGTTCCGTGGACGATAACATTCGGCATCGTTTCTACAATCAGAATAAAGCCGAACAGCGTCGAGACGGACGACGCAAATACGATGACCATCGGATCCATTCCCGAAAGATTCGCAAGACCAATCAAAACCGGAAGCAGCGTCACGACTGCGGTTGAAACATTTGTCACCCCTAAATGGTACAGATGGGAGACAATGACGACAACTAGGATGGCAAGCCACGGATTGCCAAACGCTTTCAGGACCGCATCCGTTTTCAGCATGCTTGCCAGCAGGTCAATCGCTCCCGTTTCGATAAGCACCATGCCGAGGGAAAGGGTAGCACCAATCAGAAGCACCATATCAAAGTTGACGTTAATAAC
This sequence comes from Compostibacillus humi, assembly GCF_014637175.1. GTDB lineage: Bacteria > Bacillota > Bacilli > Bacillales > Amphibacillaceae > Oceanobacillus > Oceanobacillus humi. The sequence goes on from NZ_BMEV01000001.1 coordinate 21,280, forward strand.
CTTTTTCCAGGAGACAAAGCCAATCTTCGGCATGGCAAACAGCACGACCGCCAGGAGCGCAGGTACCGTCGGATGAAACCCGTGCAGCGACTGGGTCATCCACAAAAGCACGGTTCCCGTCAAAATGACGATACATTTAATTTCCTTGCCCGTAAGCGGTCCAATCGCGCTTTTCTTTTTCTTCATCTCTTCCTGCAATGAGGCAAAGGAGTAGTCTTCCGGCGGGTACGTTTTCCAGACAATGAACGGGATAGCTGCCATTAGCAGCAGCCAAATCGGAAAGGCGTACAGAAACCAATCGAAATAGGATAAGGTTCTGCCCAAGTAAAGCTGCAAAATTTCGATGGTGAGAATATTGCCGATGGCAGCCGTTAAAATCGCCGTGCCGCTAATATTGCCGGCAAAGGCCGTGCCGATGAGCATTAATTTGCTGAAATTGCTCCCCTTTTTTGCCCCGACTGCCGTGATGACCGATAAAACGACAGGAATGACGAGCTGGGTCCGGACCGCCGTGGCCGGAATGAAAAACGCCTGCACTTGCATCAGCAGAAAAAGTCCGATAAAAATTCCCTTCGGCGACCGGCCCCACTTTGCCAGCAAAGAATACGTAAGCCGGTCCATCAGCGGGGTTTCATTCACCGCTTTGGCGATCATCATTCCGGCGACAATTAAAAAAACCGCCGGCGAGGCAAAACCGCTTAAGGCGACATCGATGGAGACGGCTTTCATTAAAAGCAAAAGCACCAAAGTTAAGATGGAAGTCATGCCGAGAGGAATTGGTTCCAGCGCCCATAACAATAATCCGAAGAGCAGCACCGCAATGGCCGTCCTCGCTTCCCATTCCACCTCCGCCGGCAACAGCAATAATACCGCGAAGAAGCCGGCAGCCGCTAAGGTGAAAGCGAGAACCCGCCGGGAAAAGGAAAATGCTCTTCGCTTTGTTAATTTTTTCGTTTCCTGTTCCATTTTTCATCCTACTTTTTCTTAATTTTGCTTACAGTTGCATTTGTTCTCTTCATTGCCAAAGGAAACTTTTCGACTCCAATGAACACATCGTGAATATAACACGAAGCCCCAGGGCCGTACAGACCCGGAGCCTCCGCATGAAAAATCCTATCCAACTGCTTCCTCCGTTTTTCCAGCCGGGGTGCCTCCTCGATGGAAAAACTTTTGAATTACAATAACGGCAGCTACAACAGCCAGGCCGATGAAATCCGTGACAACTCCGGAAATCATGAAGAGGAGGGCCGCAGCCAATAACAATATGCGGCTATACCACTTGGCTGATTTGCCGAAAAACCAGCCTTGAACTGCTGCCGCCAGCAAGTAAACTCCAAGCAGCGCGGTAATGACGGCAAGCGCAATCGTTACGGTATTCCCTGCTTCAAGCAATAATTCCGGACTGTAGAAAAACATAAACGGCACGATAAAGGCGGCCAGTCCAAGCTGAAATGCTTTAAAGCCGGTTTTCATCGGATCGGTGCCGGAAATTCCGGCTGCTGCAAAGGCAGCGAGTGCCACTGGCGGTGTAATTGCAGAAATGACTGCAAAATAGAAGACGAATAAATGGGCGGTTAGCGGATCAAGCCCCATGTTGATTAACCCAGGTGCGACGGCCGATGCTGCAACCGCATAGGCGGCAGTTGTCGGCATTCCCATTCCGAGAATAATCGCAATCGCCATGGCAAAAATCAGCGCAAGCAGCATGTTGTTATCGGCAATGGACAGCAGCAAGGAGCTGAACCGCTGGCCGACACCGGTCAGGGCGATGACCCCGACGATAATTCCGGCACAGGCGACAATGGCAATAAGCTGCAAAGCATTTTTCATCCCTAATTCTAACGCCAATAATATTTTCTTTAATCCCATTCGGGTATCTTTGCTGAAAAGGCTGATGACAAAGCTGGAAATAATACCGACCGTTCCAGCAAAAATAACTGAACGTCCTTGAACGAGCATGATAATTAACAATAATACCGGAATAAACAAATACACATGTCTTCCGATTTCATTGATAGAAGGCAGCTGTTTTCTTGACAGGCCGACAAGCCCGGATTTTACCGCCTGAAAATCGACCATAAAATAGACGGACGTGAAATATAGAATTGCCGGAATGGCTGCGGCAATAATAATTTCCGAATATTTTATACCGGTAATTTCCGCCATAAGGAAGGCGCCGGCCCCCATAATCGGCGGAAGCAATTGTCCTCCGGATGAGGCTGTAGCTTCCGTAGCCGCTGCGAAACGGGCAGGATATCCGGTCTTTTTCATGAGCGGAATCGTAAGGGACCCTGTCGCTACAACGTTTCCGGCAGAAGTTCCGTTGATCATTCCCATTAGCGCCGAAGAGAATACGGCCACTTTCGCCGGTCCTCCCCGTAAGCCACCGGCAACGGCAAAGGCAACTTTCATAAAGTACTGGCCGACCCCGGACATTTGCAGAAACGCCCCAAAGATGATAAAGAGAATAATATACTTCGAAGATACATCGGTCGTAACGCCAAAAACGCCATCAAGGCCATACACGTAGGTGACGAACCGCTCTAACGAATAGCCATTATGGTTAAGGATTCCCGGCAAGTAAGGACCTAAAAATACGTATGCAATAAAGACGAAGGCAAGAATCGGCAACGTCCAGCCGCTCGTACGTCTCGTAAACTCAATGACAAGCAGCAATCCGGCTAACGCAACGTAAAAGTCCATATCCGTCGGCACAACGCCAAACCGGAAAACGATCTGGTCTAAGTTGGCGTAAATATAGTAGCCGATATAAATGGAAATAATGATTAAAATCCAGTCAATCAGCGGAATTTTATTCGATTTTGACCGCCAGCCCGGATAAAGCATCAATCCTAACACCGTACCGAAAACTAAGTGGGTGCTGCGAAAGACCCAAGGGTCGATGGGATTTAAGTTGAGAATGTATAAATGAAAGAGGGCGCCGATGATGGCAATGGTCATAAATACGTAACGAACCCAGCCGGTGAGGTTGCGTGTGCCGGAAGCAGATTCCAGCGCATCTTCATCAATGGTCGTATCAATTTTTCCGTCTTTTAAAAAGGCTGTTTGACTTTTCGGCTGTTCTTCCTTAATGTTCGTTTTTTCTTCCGGCTGTTTTTTTTCTTCAGACAACGTTTCTCCTCCTCACTCTCCAATTTTCCGTGTGAAAAATGGGAATAGATTCCCGGACGGGGCTGTCCGGGAATCTATCCACTTGCCTCTCCATCTGGAAATTAGTTATTCCATTCTGGCGGATAAACAGCCTCCGGAAGTTCGATGCCGATTTCTTCATAGTAGCGGATGGCCCCAGGATGCATCGGGTAACTTTCGTTAATTAAAATCGCTTCCGGATCCCTTGCTTCTTCAGCGGAAGCGTGGGTCGTAATCATTTGTTCAATGTTTTCGTGATATGCTTTGACAAAGTCATAGACAAAATCTTCGTTGGCATTTTTGTGGACGACCCCGTAGTTATATTGGGCAATCGTCTCAATGTCGGAATCTAGGGATTCATACGTGTCTTTCGGAATGACAAAGTCGACAAAGTACGGCAATGCCTCTTTCACCTTTTCCCGTTCTTCCCCGTCAATTCCGTAAATATTAATGTCCATTTGCGCTTCAATTTCTGTTACTGCTGCAATCGGAATACCGGCGGAGAATCCGATATGATCGAGCTGACCGTCCATCATTTGTGATGCCATGTCACTGGCGCCGGCCTGTACTTGGTCACCTGTCTCAATGCCGAGGGCTTCATAAATGAGCGGGTTATACGTTCCCGGCGTTCCTCCGGCAGGACCGACCCCGACCCGCTCGCCTTCATGCTCCAAAATGCTTGTCACACCGGATTTCGCCGTAGACCACCAGTGGAATGGCGTATGGTACATCGGGAAAATGACGCGAATATCTTCGTACTTGTTTCCTCCTGTCCAATCCCCTTCTCCATGAATTCCTTCATATAGCGGACCTTCCGTTACCATCCCGATCTGAATGTCATCGGCATCCAGCAATTGGATGTTATGCACCGGACCGCCGGTAACTTCCACGTTGGATGTAATGCCCAAATGTTCTTCCAACAAATTGGCCAGTCCGCCGCCCCAGATGTAATATGTTCCCCCCTGGGATGCGGTACCGATCGTTACCGTGCTCGGATAGTCGGCACTTTCCCCTTCCTCCGCTGTTTCTTCTGTCTCTTCACTGTCACCCCCTGTATCGCTGCTTTCCGAATCTCCGGAATCATCACTGCCCCCGCTGCAGGCGGCAAAGAACAGCACCAAAAGTGCCATTGCCAGAAACAGCAACGCTTTTTTCAACTTGACCATCTCTTCTCCTCCCTTTTATTCTTATCTTTTATTTTTTGGAAGATAGTCTATATAAATAGCTCCATACCTTTCGCTAAAAGATTCATATAAAGGTAATAGAGCTTCTTCCCACTGTTTTCTCTCTGCGTCGGACAGCTCGTGAATATCAATGCATTGGCAGGCGGATAAATAGTCATATTTTTCCCTGTTCACTTCTTCGGCCAGGGACCGCTGCCATTCGGTCACTTCTTCCAGCGCATCCAAAATGACGATTTGGACTTCGTCGGGCAATTTTTTCCAAAACTGATCGTTCATCAGCACGACATAGCCGAGATAGCCATGATTGCTTACCGTTATGTAATCCTGAACGTGGTGCACTTTCCGGTTTACAATATTGGAAAACGTATTTTCCTGGGCGTTTAACGTCTGCCTTTCCAGCACCGAGAACACTTGGTCAAAAGTTTCTACTTTTGCTTCAGCGCCCAACAGTTGAAATTGTTCCTTCAACACGTCGCTCTCCATAATCCGGAACTGCAAATCACGAAAATCTTCCGGATTTCGAAGAGGCCGTTCATTGTTCGTCATTTGTTTAAATCCGTTATCCCAAAAAGCGAGGGGACTGATGCCCTGTTCCCGCAGTTTCTTTTTCAGCACTTCGCCAGCCGGTCCATCGATATATTCCTTTACCTCTTCCATCGTTCGAAAGGCGAAGGGCAAATCCATCACTTGCCATTCCGGGACGAGGGAAGTTATTTTTGACGTCGCCGGAGCAATCATCTCGACTTCCCCAGCAAGAAGGGCGTCCAGTTCCTCTCCGTCTTTATATAAGAAACTATTCGGAAACACTTGCACTTCCACAAAGCCGTCCGTGCGTTCCTCCACCAGTTTGGCGAAACGCCTGCTCGCTAACCCTTTCGGCGTCTCTTCTCCCACAACATGGGAAAAGCGGATGACGATTCGTTCCTCTTCACTGAGCTGTTCATGATCCACCGGATAATCCCGTGCAGAACAGGCGGCTAACAGGACGATGGAGATTAAAATAACTAGCACAAATTTTATTTGCAGACTTGCTTTATCAGTAATGTGCCCACCTCCATCGGAATATTTATCAATATTCCCATTAGTTTGATGATTCCCATTATAAAGCGCTTACATAAAGGAGACAAGAAAAAGACCATAATGTTCTTTTTGGTCTTTTTGGTCTCTGTGGGAACGAAAAACATATATTAGTTAAACGAAGTAATAATTGCTCGGTCTGCCGACACGGCCGTATTCGACCTGCATTTGAATCTGATTTGTTTTCACGAGATAGTCTAAATAACGGCGAACGGTCACCCGGGCCATTCCCAGCTTGGATGCCAGCTGTTCCGCCGTTTTCGGTTTTTCTTCGTCATGGAGCGCCATCAGCACTTGCTTCAGCGTGACCTCGCTTAATCCTTTCGGCAGCGTTTCTTCCTGTTCCTTTTTCTCATTCCATTCGTCGATATCCGCCTGACTGACCGCATCGAGATGATTCAGCTTTTTCCACATTGTGTAGTACGTATCCAGCGCCTGCTTAAACCGTTCATAGCGGAACGGCTTCACTAAATAATCGACCGCTCCGAACCGGAAAATTTGCTGTACCGTCTTTACGTCTCTGGCTGCCGTAATCATAATGACATCGGCGGGGATATCTCTTTTTCGGATTTCCCGCAGCACGTCAATGCCCGACATATCCGGCAAATAAATATCAAGCAAAACGAGATCCGGTTTTGTTTCCGTGATTAGCTCCAGCGCGTCTTTTCCGGTGCCGGCACTGCCAATGCACGTATAAAAGGAGCTCTTTTTCAAAAACGCCTTGTTTACTTCCAGCACCATCGGATCGTCTTCCACAATCACAGCGCGAATCATGAAAAGCCCTCCTTTTCTAATGAGGCAATTTCAATGATGACCGTTGTACCTCTTCCTTTTTCCGATTGAACAGAAATCCGCCCGTTATTCGCATCGACAATCTCTTTTACGAGTACGAGGCCAATTCCCCTTCCTTCCTTTCCTTTCGAACTGTAGCCATGTTCAAAAATCCGGCTTTGTTCTTCCTCGGTCATGCCATGCCCTGTGTCTTCCACAGAAATATACAAGTAATCCGACTTTCCTTGCAAGAGGCAGGTCACTTTTTTCGTCCCGCTCTCCGTACATGCTTCGATGGCATTGTTCAGCAAATTCCCGAGAATCGTAATCATGTCGCCGGCACTAATGCCGTCCATCAGCTCCGTTAAGTAGCTGTTCGAATCAATACAGAGCTCCACCCCTGCTTCTTTGGCAAGGGAACGCTTTCCGAGGAGAAGGCCGGAAATGCCGTAATTTTGAATGCGGTCCCGCATAAACTGGACGGTGTTTTCTTCATAGGACGTTTCGTCGATAATCAGCTCCAGCGCTTTCTCCGTATTTCCGAGCTGAATTAAGCCGGCGATGGAATGGAGCTTGTTCATATATTCATGGTTTTGGGCCCGAAGTGCGGAAACGAGGCTTTTCACCCCGGTTAATTCCTCTCCCAGCTGCTCCGCTTCCGACCGGTTTTTCAGCGTCAAAAGGGAACCGAGATAATGATCTTTTACAAAAAGCGGATGGATGGAAATCAGATACATCGTTCCCCGAATATTAATCGGCTTGTTCGTTAATTTCCCTTTGCGGAAAAGGTCCTTTGTCATCCACGGCTGCGGAAAAATGGTATCGATGGAAAGCTCGCCGGCAAAAGAAATTTCCGTATATTTTTCCGCCTGCCGGTTCATATAGGTGACTTTTCCTTGATCGTCCGTGGCAATGATTCCGATATCCAAGGTCTCCATCATTGTGGACCGTTCTTCAAATAAGCGGGCAATTTCATACGGTTCCAGCTGATACGTCTGTTTTTTCACGTTGTTTGCCAGCAGCCATGCTCCCGCTAAGCCGATGATAAGACCCCAGTATAGGGAGATGAGGAGATCCTTTTGGTACACTTGGATTAAAGATTGAAACGTCGGGGATAAAATGCCGACGACGGCCACGCCAACCTGTTCTACCCCTTCTTCATTCATAATCGGAACGAAGGCGCGGATGGCATAGCCGAGCTCCCCTTCCGCCTTGGACGTATATTCCAGTTCGGAAAAAGCAGCCAATTCATCCCCGCCTTCAAAAACTTGGCCGATTCGCGACTCCGACGGATGGGAATAACGAATCCGGTTCATGTCCAAAATGACGATATAATCTACATTGGTGGAAACCCGGATTCGCTCCGCGATCGGCTGAATCACCTCTTCCCCATTCGGCCGGCCCACCGCATTGCGAATATCGTCCATCTGAGCTATCGTTCTCGCAATGGCAATCGCCCTTTCGCCGATTTCCTCTTCAAAGGAAGCGGACACACTGACAAGCATCGTCAAGCCGCTGACGAGTACAGAAATACAAACTAATATGGAGGAAAGGAGCAGGATTTTTGTCCGCAGTTTAATCTGTTTTTTCATTAAAAGCACCACTTATGTTTTTATATCTAATTTCACCTTCGGCAGCGCCAATTCCTCTTCCAAAGCGTAGGCAAATTGATATAGCTTCGCTTCGGCAAATTTTTCTCCGATGAGCTGGGCGCCGATTGGCATCCCGTCTTTCGAAAAACCACACGGAACGCTAATGCTCGGATGGCCGGTTAAATCGGTAGGGCCCGTCAATTTTGTAATTGTCCAGCGGATATGCCGGCTTTCATCCATGCTTCCGTCCGTGAACCGCCCATTTACTTCCGGCGGCAAAATCGGCAAAGTCGGCGCCAGCAATACATCGACCTGTTCCAATATCCGGTCAAATTCCGCGGTACCCTGCTTTTTCATTCGCAGCGCATTGGCAAAATCGGCACCGCTTGTCCCAATGGCAGTAAGCAGCCGCTCTTTTACTTCATCATCCCAATCGTCTGGATAGTCAGCAAGATGTTTTTCATGGACGGCATATGCCTCACACCGCAAAATCACTTTTTGGGCATCGGAAATTCGCTGAATGCTCGGAATATCCACCTCTTTTACCGCCGCGCCCAGTTTTTCAAAAACGGCCGCAGTCTCGTTCAGCGCCTGTTCGATTTCCGGATTGAGATCGTCATAGAAAAATCTTCGCGGTATGCCGATCGCCATACCGTGCAAATCTTTGCCGATCCATCTCGTAAAATCCTCTTTGTCAGCCGGAACCGCATCCGGATCCTTTTCATCATAGCCGGCAATATAATTGAGCATGATTGCATTATCCAATACGGTTCTCGTAATCGGGCCGACATGGTCCAGCGACCACGAAAGCGGAAATACTCCCCGTTTGCTTACCCGTCCGTACGTCGGTTTCATTCCGACAACCCCGCAGAAGGAAGAGGGAATGCGCACTGATCCGCCGGTGTCCGTTCCCAGGGAGCCGAAACAGAGTCCCGCTGCAGTTCCCGCCGCAGATCCGCTGCTCGACCCGCCTGTCATTTTTTCCGTATCGTACGGATTTCTCGCCGGGCCGACATGGGACCGGTCGCCGGTTGGACCGTAGGCAAACTGGTGGGTATGCTGTTTTCCGATAATAATCGCTCCCGCTTCTTTCAGACGCCTTACTACTTCCGCATCTTCCCCGGGAACGTGATTTTCATAAATCGGGGAGCCGTAGGTCGTTTTCACTCCAGCCGTATCGATGAGATCTTTTAAGCCAATCGGTATTCCGTGCAGCGGTCCGCGATAGCGGCCCTTTTCGATTTCCTCTTCCATTTGCCGTGCTTGGGCTAACGCCCCCTCTTTATCTACCGTTATGTAAGAATGGAGTTTCGAATCCACTTGTTCAATCCGTTCCAGCTGGGCGGAAACCAATTCCGCCGGTGACAGTGCTCCTGTTTGTATTTCTTTCGCAACGTCAGCAATCGTCCCGCCTAAATATTTATCTGCCAGTTTCATATGTATTCCCCCAATTCTGTTTAAAGTGTTCTGTCCTTCTCGTAAACTAGTAAAATAGCGTGCCGAAACACGCTATTTTACTTTTCATCCTCTTCGTCTGGTTTATACCATTTCCATAAAAGAATACTGCAAAGGATAAGCGAACCAACCGTAGCATATAGCCAAATCGACAGCATTGGATTAATCCACATTTGCGATTTCCTCCTCCGTTACCTTTTCCCCTTCATCGGGACGCTTAAAGATGGAAGCTAATATCCACATCGACGCGATGCCGACACATGTCGCCCAGCCGCCGGCAGCTTGCGGACTTTGTTCAATGCCGGTGAACACAATAATTAAGTAGAAGACAAGACCGATAATCATCGATAACTCCGCAGCGCGGGGAGAAGCTTTTTTCTTGGCAAATACCGCATATAAAATCGGTCCTAGCGTCCCTGCCGATACGCCGGAAATGCCGATCCACATGAAATCGCCGATAAATTCTGGAGGGTTAAGCACAATGATGACTGCAGCAGCTCCAACAACGAGAACGGCAAGACGGCTAAGCATCATTGCTGTCCGGTTCATTTTTTCTTCGTCCGCTTTCATGATCCCTCTTCGTACGAGCACTTTCCGGTAAATGTCATTGGCAAACACGGTGGACATAACAACGAAAAGGCCGTCTGTCGTCGATAAAGCAGCCGCCAGAATAACCACCCCGATGAGGGCAGCAACAAATGCCGGCAATCCCCATGCTACATACTCAAGCAAAGCCTGGTCCGGAACATCAAGGTCAGGAAGGGCAACCCGTGCATATAACCCGCCAAATAATACGAGCAGACAAGTTGCAGCGGCAAAAATATACGTAAATAGCATTTTTCTTAAGTCGCCCGGGTTTTTCAAAGAGAGTACTTTATTAAACAGCTGCGGCTGGGACGAGAAAGCAAACTGTACAATAAACAGACCTAAAACAGCAGATACTCCATAATAGTTCGAAATCGGATTAAAGATTTCGACTAGGCTGGCATCTTGGGAAGCTAAGTTTTCGGTAATATTCGTAAATGCCGTGTTGATATTCCCGTTTCCAAAGAAAATAATTCCGGAGATGAAGACGAAAATTCCCGCTGCCACCATTAAAATTGCCTGGGCCGCATCGGTATAGACATCCGCATAGGACCCGCCAAAGAATACGTATGCGATTACAATGACCGCAATAATAATGAGCCCAGCTGTATAGCTTAAACCGAGCATATTTTGGAAAATTTGTGCCCCGGCTGAGAACTGGGAAGCAATGTAAAACACGTTAAAGAGCATAATCAGCCCCGTTCCGACACGGAGAAAATCGCTGTTATAATAGTCCCCGAGCCAGTCCGGCAGGGAAAGGGATTTTTGGGATGTGTTTATTTTGCGGATTCTTTTTCCAACTGCAATAATTCCGAGCGGTGCCGCCACAATTAAAGATAAAAACAGCCATAAATTACTGTATCCCCATGCATAGGAATATCCAGGATACCCCATAAAGGTTGCTGCACTAAAAAAGGTCGCCGCAAAGGAAAGTCCTAGTACGTAAGGACCTAGGTTTGCCCCGCTGATGGCAAAGTCTTCGATCGTTTTCGTTTTTCTTGCTGCAAATACACTGAGGATAATCATGATAATTAAAAAGATTGCGAATTCTATCCATAGATACGTGCTTATCATAGTAATCCCCCTTATCATTCGTTGATACGACAAGCCTGAATCTATGCTTTGATTCCCCCCTTGAATAGATTCAGAAGTTCATGTTATATGATTATTCTATATATTTAGAATTAGTATATTGGATACAGTATGCATTGTCAATATAATTATAATTTTTAGATAAGTCTGGTTATAGATAAGACATTTTGGAATTTTGTTATGTGATGAATAGTTTAATTTTTATTGACGGAAACTACGCGGCATTAAGCTGGAAATAGAAGAGCAAGGGGTCTAGGAAGTGAAAAATTCGACATGGAAATTGGTTTTTCAGGAATAAATATAAGAAAAGTACTGAAGCAAAAATCTAAACAAGAACTTCTTCCAACAAGGTTGCTTGTATCCCGTCCTTCATCATTTCATAATTGTTTACAGTCTGCAAAATAATAAAAACAAAAATCCAGAACCTATCTTTACAAACTTGTTCTGGAATTCGACTATATTTGCTTCTTCCATATTTACAATTTTTTTCTTCCCACTTAACAGCTAATCCAAAGGTTAAAACAAATCCTTAAAATAAGATTTCTTATCAAACAGTACAGTAATATGAGTCTACTTTTCTATAACTATCTCCTCAATCGCAACTCCGAATTGATTTCCTAATTCTTTTAACTCTTCATATATTGCCCGCGGCAATGTTAATCCTGCCAACATATGCTTTTCCGCATTTAGTTGCTCGATATCTCCTGGCATATACACTTGATCAAATCCTTCAGCAGGTTTACTTGTCAATGTCTGTTCTATACGACTTTCCATTCGTTGTTTAAATGTCTCCATATCCATAAAGCTTTCTACATGGATGGCAATAAACAGGTGGCCTAGTCGCTGCGGCTCTTTATCATCATACATTCTAGGGATATCCCTGCCAAATAGGGCACCAGTTAAGACACCGGATAATATATCAATCATCATTGCCAGCCCAGATCCCTTTGGCCCTAATGGAAGCAGAAATCCTTCTAATGCTTCTACTGCATTGGTAGTGTTTTTCCCGTCTTTCGTAATTGCCCAACCAAGGGGAATTTCTTCACCCTTTTTTGCAGCAAGGTTTATTTTCCCCCGTGCAGCATTGCTCGTTGCCATATCCAGAACGACAGGGTACTTGTTTGTCGGAACTGCAATAGAAAGAGGATTGGTCCCTAAAGTCGGCTCGCTGGAGCCCCAGGCTACCATAATTGGCGTCGTATTGCACATGGCAATGCCGATACAATCCTCTTCTGCAGCCATTTTCGTAAAATAAGATGCTGTACCAAAATGATTGGAGTTCATTACACCAACTGCAGAAATGCCATACCGTTTTGCTTTCTTGATGGCCTCAAACATCGCAATTTTACCTGCATATTGTCCCCAGCCATTATTGGCATCGAATAATGCTATCGTTTCATTTTCCCTGATTCGTTCCATGATTGTACGTCTATTGATAATTCCATCATCGAGCCTTTTCAAATAGTCCGCAAGCCGTGTTACACCGTGGGAATCCACTCCGATAACATTTGCATCGACGAGACTGTCTGCAATAACTTCCGCTTCCGCTTCAGGGATAGAATTTTTCTTTAATACTTCTGTGCAAAAGTTTTTCAATCCGTCTACTGATACCCGCATTTCCCGTCCCCCTAACATGACGGATGTTAAAGGATTTTACCTCGGTGAACTTGCAGCTTCCGTATAACCTAATTCCGCCCAAATTTTTTCAACCGTTTTCCTCAAATTATTTAATATGAATTGTTCTCGCTTTTCCGTATAATACACATCAGGAATACTTACCCCCAGTGCAGCAATCATTTTTCCTTCATAATCGTAAATTGGATAGGACATTCCTACCGTTGCTTTAAAATGTTCGGAATAACTGACGGAGTAACCTTTTTCCCTTATTTTCTTTACTTCTTCGATGATTCTCTCTTTATCCGTCAAAGTATTCGGCGTAAACCTTTTTAGCTCAACCTTGTTTAAATACTCTTCCAATTCTTCATCATTCAAGCTCGATAACAATAATTTCGGAGCAGATCCGGCATACAATGGAGACCTGGCACCAACTTTTACTACGAGTCTAACTGGCTTGGAACTGTCGACAGTCTCTACATATACTGCCTCTTCCCCTTCCATAATGCTTAGATGGACGAGCTCATCTATTTCTTCATTTAATTTTTTCATATGGGGCAAGGCTATTTTCGTATATTCCAGCTGTTCACTAACATATTTCCCGTACTTTAAAAATTTTAGCGACATGCGGTAAGTTACATCATGACTCGATTTTCTGTCCTTAATCAATAATCCTGCTTCTTCCAGACCGCTAGCCAGACGAAATACCGTTGTCTTTGGCATCCCCGCCATTTCCGTTAATTCATTTATCGTCATTACCGGCTTTTCTAAAAAACAATCCAATACATGTATCGCTTTGACTAAACTTTTACTCATGGACCATCCCCCTTTTACGCAATTGCATTTTGTCCTTCGTTTATTGCAAAATCTTTGTTTCAAAATAAATATTACAGCATTAAACATCGTATTCAAGCTTTACATTTGGTTTAACAGGAGGACATAGAGCTTGACTGCATAAGACTACTTGACGATGTGCCGAGTCATTCCTTTTTACTAATCCAAATATTCGATGATCGTGGAAATTCCCTGACCGCCGCCAATACAAAGAGTAACGAGACCGTATTTCTCTCCTCTGCGTTTCATTTCGTGAAGGAGTTTAGTCATTAAAATAGCACCTGTGGCACCGATTGGGTGACCAAGGGCAATGGCTCCCCCATTCACATTGACCTTCTCCAAGTCCATTCCGCTTTCACGTATAACAGCTAGAGCTTGGGCAGCGAAGGCTTCATTTAGCTCGATTAATCCGATATCATCCAGCTTCAATCCTGCCTGTTTCAATGCTTTTTTCGTCGAATCCACTGGACCAATCCCCATGATTTCCGGTGATACCCCACTTACTGCTTGAGCAATAATTTTTGCTTGCGGCTTTAACCCGTAATATTCCGCCTTTTCTTTGCTCATCATAAGCACAGCTGCCGCCCCATCATTTCTGCCGCTGGCATTTCCTGCTGTTACTGTGCCCCCTTCTTTAAAAACTGCCGGAAGGGTTGCCAGTTTTTCCGGTGAAGTAAGTCTTGGGTGTTCATCAGTATCAAAGGTATACGTTTTTTTCCGTTCTTTTACTTCATATGGAACGATTTCTTCTTTAAACTTCCCTTCTTTAATGGCGCGATCTGCCAGCACTTGGCTGCGATGGGCAAACTCATCTTGCTCTTGACGGGAAATATGATACTTTTCCGCCAGGTTTTCTGCTGTAAGCCCCATCGTTAATTCGCCATAAACTTCCCGTGGCTGGGAACCAGGCTGACTCTCGGTATTTGGGTCAAGCAGCATTCCGCTTCCTGCCCGATAACCAAATCTCACATTTCTTAAGTAGTACGGAGCTGTACTCATGCTTTCTGTACCCCCTGCAACGATGACATCAGACAAGCCTATTTTGATTTGCATGTCTGCATTATTGATTGCCTGCAAACCAGAGCCGCACTGACGATGGACGGTATATCCGGTTACGGTCACCGGCAAACCTGCTCTAAGAGCTGCCAGTCTTGCCACATTGGACTGATCCTGACTTTGTTTTGCCTGACCCATAATGACTTCATCAACTTCTACCTCTTTACCATATCGGTTCAGTACTTCCCGAATGACTTTTTCACCCAAAAAGTCGGAAGTGACATTTTTTAACGAACCGCCCAATTTACCGACTGCCGTTCTTACAGAACCGATAATGTAGGATTCTTTCATTAATAAACACTCCTAGCCTTTAATTCTCGTTTAAGTTCAGAGGCAATAATATTTTTCTGAATTTCCGAAGTACCTTCATAAATTTTAGTAATGCGTGCATCTCGGTAGTAGCGTTCAATCGGATAATCTTTCATATAACCGATACCGCCATGAATTTGTACGGCAAGATCTGCTACTTTATTGTAAACTTCTGATCCGAATAATTTTGCAATGGCCGCATCTTTTACAACTCGCTTCTTCTGGTCTGTCATCCATGCTACTTTATAGGTCAATGCTTCAAGGGCAGCAATATCTTTTGCAATTTCAGCCAGCATGTGCTGAACTGCTTGTATTTCCAAAATCGGCTGACCGAATTGCTCCCGCTCAGCCGCATATTCCAGGCAATGTTCTAATAGCCGCTTACAGGAGCCGAGGTTTCTTGCTGCAAGTCCTGCACGGCCGTTGGCAAGAATTTTCAGGGCATTTACATATCCCATTCCCTCTTCTCCTAGCACATTCGCCGCTGGCACTTCCATATCTTCAAAAAATAGCTCCGCAGAATGGGAACCACGAAGTCCCATTTTTTCCTCCACATTACCGAGGATAAATCCCGGAAAATCCTTCTCTACAATGAAAGACGTAATCCCTTTGGCTCCCTTCGATGGATCGGTTACTGCCATGACGGTAAATACATGGGCATCTACGGCATTAGTAATATAATGCTTGGAGCCATTAATGATATATTTATCTCCCTTTTTTATAGCGGTAGTTTTCAAGTTTGCGGCATTGGATCCAGCACCAGGCTCAGTAAGAGCAAAGGCGCCAATCCATTCACCGGCAGCCATTTTTGGCAAATATTTTTCCTTTTGTTCTTCTGTTCCCAACTCGACGATGCCGACCGTTCCAATTCCGGTATGGGCACCAATTAACGTCGTGAAACCGTTATGAGTCTTTCCTAATTCTTCGTAAATCGCACATTTCCCTACCATATTTAGCCCGAGCCCGCCATATTCTTCCGGAATGGAAAGACTGAAGAGCCCCATTTCTTTAGATTTTTCTACAATATGTTCCGGAATTTCATTTTTTTCCTCGATTTCCATTGCTGCCGGTTCTACTTCTTGCCGTACAAATTTCCTTACATTTTCCTTTAAAAATTCAATATCTTCGGGTAACTGGAAGTCCATATTTACACCCACTTCATCTGTTTTTAAATTGAGCTTGTCGCTTTTCCAAGAATGCTAATGTACCTTCATATTTATCCTCTGTACTGAAGGCAACCGCCTGAGAAAGCTTCTCCATCCACATGGCTGTATCTTCATCCACGTCATATCCCTTATGCACCGCCTGTTTTGCAAGCATGACGGCGACCGGTGCTTTTTTCATGACCCCCTTAATTACTTCCTCCAATTTCTCTTCCAATTCTTCCTCTTCCACATAATAGGATACGAGACCAATCCGTTCTGCTTCTTTCCCGTCAACAATTTTTCCTGTTAAAATCATGTCCAGTGCCCGGCCTTTCCCAATGATGCGGGAAAGCCGCTGGGTTCCGCCCGCCCCTGGGATAATTCCGAGGTTCAGCTCTGGCAAACCGAATTTTGCGCCATTCGTTGCAATGCGGATGTCACAGGACATGGCCAATTCGCACCCACCGCCGAGGGCATATCCTGTGACAACAGCAATGGTCACTTTCGAACAATTTTCGATTTTTTTAAACAGACCTTGCATCCCGGGTACCAATGCTTCTAACGGTTTTCTTTCGTTCAGCTGCCGTATATCGGCACCGGCTGCAAAAGCTTTTTCACCTGCCCCCTGAATGACGATCACTCGGATGTCATCATTTGCTTCTGCTGCAAAAATTGCTTGTTCGATTTCCTTAAGCATATTGGCATCGAGGGCGTTTCGCACTTCCGGACGGTCGAGCGTCAGCCAGAAAACGGCATTTTCGATTTTAACTTTTATGTTTTCATAAGTGTTTGGCATGTTCTCCCTCCTAATTGTACTCATAAAAGCCCCGGCCTGACTTTCTGCCTAACCGGCCTGCTTTTACATATTTCACTAAAAGCGGACAAGGACGGTATTTCTCCCCTAATGTTGCATGGAGATATTCCATATTTCTTAAACGGGTATCCAACCCGACAAGATCTGCCAACTCTAGTGGCCCCATCGGATGATTAAGTCCGAGTTTCATCGCTTTATCGATGTCTTTCGCCGATGCGACTCCTTCCATCAGGAGATACATCGCTTCATTGCCAATAAGACAATTCATTCGGGATGTTACAAATCCGGGAAATTCATTTACCTCTACCGTTGTTTTGTTAATTCTTGCTGCAGTTTCATGGACAAAGTTCACCGTTGTATCTGACGTTTCTAAGCCTCGAATCACTTCAATAAGTTTCATTTTATGGACCGGATTGAAGAAATGCATCGCAATGACTTTATCAGGCCTTGACGTTTGTGCTCCGATTTCCGTCGGACTCATAGTTGATGTATTTGTTGCCAGAACCGTTTCCGGCGGACAAATTTCATCCAATTGCTTGAAGACATCAATCTTCACATCCATTCTTTCGATGACAGCCTCTACAACCAGCTCTGCTCCTTCTGCCGCCTTTTTTAAATCTGGTTCAAATACAAGATTCTTTTTTGCAGATTCATAGGCATTGGATTCTAGATACCCTTTTTCCAGACTGCTGTCTAATAATGCATCGATGTCCTCTTTTGCCTTTCGCAAATTTTCCAAACTGATATCCTGAACATGTACTTCATATCCGCTGATGGCAAAGGCATATGCAATCCCTTTTCCCATAACTCCTGAACCGACTACCGTCACTTTCCCCATGTTATCCTCCTTGGTATTCTAAGATTCTGGCAATAAATCTTTGCGAAGATACCGCTGGTTCAAATAGATTCCCGATAAAATTGCAATTCCAATCAAATCTGTCCAAATTCCTGGAACAATCATTAATAGAGAACCAAATGTTAATATTAACCGCTCATACCAGAAACTATGTCTGAGCAGCCATCCTTCTGCAGCACTCGCAATTCCCATAATGCCAATAATGGCAGTTATCGTGGCCAGGATAACTTCTAACGGATTGCCCATTAATAGCAGCGCTTCTCCGTATACAAAGATAAACGGAACAATGAACGCGGCAATTCCAAGTCTTACTGCTGTTAAACCTGTTTTCATCGGTTCAGAACCGGCAATCCCTGCTGCTGCGAAAGCCGCAAGAGCAACAGGCGGGGTAATGGCAGACATCGCAGCAAAATAAAATACAAACATATGAGCTGCTAAAGGCGATACCCCAAGTTCAATCAATGCCGGAATTGTCAATGGCACTTGAACGATGTAGGCAGCAACGGTTGGCAATCCCATCCCAAGGATAATACTCGTAATCATTGTGAAAATTAATGCGATAATGAGGATTCCGCCAGACATACTTATAATGAGACTGCTGAATTGCAATCCAATTCCAGTGAAACCAATAACCCCAATAATCAATCCTGCCGCAGCACATGCTACTGCAGTTTCCAAGGAAGCTCTTGCACCGAGATCAAGTGCTTTCACCACGGTCTTGAAGTCAAGGCTTGCCACACGGTTAATTAAAGCAACGAAAATGGTAGCCCCGATGGCGAAAAGACCGGCCCGCATTGGAGATGCTCCGGAAACGAGCATGACAATTATGACAATGAGCGGCACAAAGAAAATATACCCCTTTTTAAAAACATCCGATACCCGTGGCAGCTCTTCCTTATTTATTCCTCGTAAACCAATTCGTTTTGCCCGAAAATCTACTTGCATAAATAAACTGATATAGAAAAGCAATGCTGGAATTGCTGCCGCATAAGCAAGTTCTACATATGGTATCCCTAAATACGTAGCGATAATGAATGCTGCCGCTCCCATAATCGGAGGTGTAATTTGTCCCCCGGATGAAGCAACAGATTCTACTGCTCCAGCAAAGTGGCTCTTATAGCCTGTCTTTTTCATCAGCGGAATAGTAAAGGCACCGGTTGTAACCGTGTTGGCAACGGCACTTCCGGAAATCATTCCCATGATTCCGCTCGCGACAACGGCTGTTTTCGCAGGACCTCCACGATATTTCCCCATACCCGCAACGGACAAGTCGATGAAAAATTGACCCGCACCGGAAACTTCCAAAAATTTCCCGAACAGAATAAACAAGAAGATAAATGTCGCTGAAACTCCTAAAGGTGTACTAAATACGCCTGAAGTTGTATAGAATAGATGGTCAATAATCCACATCAAATCAAACCCACGGTGACCGAGGGCACCAGGCAAATATTGTCCCCATAACCCATAGAGGAGGAAAAGAATGATAATCACTAAAAGCGCCGTACCTACTACTCTTCTCGTTGCTTCCACAAGTACTAAAGCTGCAATGACTCCGATGGCAATTTGTAAAGCTGACAAGTCTTCGATGTAGGTCATACGTGATGAGATATCTTGTGCATTTAAAACAAAATAGGCATAGGTACCAGCGGATAACGCAATCAGAATCCAATCATACCAAGGTATAGAATCCGATTTAGCGGCCCGGCTTGCTGGCTTATATATGGCAAATACTAAAATCAGCGCAAAACCTAAGTGTGCAGAACGCTGTAAGATTGATTCAAATACTCCAAACATGGCGGTGTAAAGGTGAAAAAAGGACATAAAAATCGCAATAACAGAAATGATGAGGCCGACCGCGCCTTTCAAGACGCGCAGTCGATTCGCCCTATTCCCGTCCTCATCATATTCCGGATGATTGATAGGCTGCATATTTACACTTTCACTCACCTGATTTGATTGCATGTTTTTCACTCCTCTCGGAATTAAGAATTATTCCATCACACCAATCTCCTTATAATATCGCTCTGCTCCAGGATGCATTTCACCAGTATTATTCTCAACCGAATACTCGGCATCAAAATCATTCAATGTAGAAGAAATCGTACTCCATGCATCATTGTTTTCTACAACCATCTTTGTGAATTCATATACGGCATCTTCCGGCATCGTATCATTATTAACGAGCAGCACTGTATACGGTGCCACGGTACGGACATCCTCATCCTGATTAGGGTATGTTCCCGCCTCGATCGTGTAAGGAACGTAACCAGGATTTTGTTCATACATTTGGTCAATGACGTCTTCATCTAAAGAAATAAGTCGAATTCCTACAGTCGTATCCATTTCTTGCCATGTTGCTGCTGGCGCAGCCAAGTTCCCTATCCATGCATCAATATGTTTGTCCCGTAGCAAGTTCGCTGCTTCTTCCGTTCCTGTATACTCGATTCCATCTAAATCATCGTAAGACATGCCAAGAATATCTAGTATTCTTAAAAAGGCTAGTTCTCCGCTGTAGCCGCGAATTCCCGGGCTAACTTTTTTTCCTTTCAAATCTTCTACAGATTGAATATCTGAATCAGCTCTAACGATAATTTGAACTGGGTTCGGATACATCGTCGCTACAGTACTAAAGTTATTAATCGGTTCTTCGAATTCACCTGTTCCGTTATTTGCTTCTGAGATTGCTTCTCCATTCGTAAATGCAATATCAAAAGTTCCGTCACCTAAACCTAAAAGATTTGCTGTCGAACCTCCTTCAACAATCGCCACAGATGAATCGGGAAAAATTTCCTTCATTTTGTCACTCATGGCACCGGCAATGGTATACCATACACCACCGACGGTCGCCGCCCCAAAGGTAATCTCAGACGGCACTTCTGTAGGCTCTCCGCCGCCACTGCCATTACTACTGCCTTCTTCGGTGCTTGCATCATTTGATGATTCCTGGCTGCACGCTGTAAGCGCTACCATCACGGAAATAATTACGAATATTATAAATTTTTTCATTATGAAACCTCCTTTTTTAATTAAACCAATGCACCCTGATATGTAAATGGTGCTCCTGTTATTTCCTTTAATTGTTCCAGACTTAAATCAGAAAGTTGTTCAACAAGTTCTGTTCCCTGATCGGAAAACTTAAATACAGCATGTTCCGTCACCAATATATTTGCTCTGCCGTTTCCGCTTGTCGGGAAAGTCAGCTTCTCCACCAGCTTTGGTGTCCCGTCCTTCGCCTGATGCATAGATGCGATAATGATTTTCTTCGCCCCAGCAACTAGATCCATTGCACCTCCTACGCCTAAAATATTTTTGCCCGGAATTGCCCAATTAGCAATTTCCCCGTATTGGTCAACTTGAAGTGCTCCCATGACAGCAACATCAATATGACCACCCCGTATCATCACAAAGGAATCGGAACTGTCAAAAAGCGATGCACCCGGTTCCATCGAAATCGGATGTTTGCTTGCACTGATTAAATCCATGTTGATATCTTTTTCATCCGGCGTTGGTCCCATGCCGAGCAATCCGTTTTCTGACTGTAAATGAACTTTCTTATCTCCAAGGTAATCCGGAATTAACGTGGGAATACCAACACCAAGATTTACAATATCGCCATCAGACAATTCCTCGGCAACACGCTTGGCTATTTTTATCCTAGCTTCCTGGGACAACATACTTCCCTCCAATCTTTTTATAATCACTTAACACTAAGTAATCGACATAAACGTGAGGTGTAGTAATTTCGTATGGTGATAATTCACCTACTTCCACAATTTCATCGACTTCGGCAATAACAATTTTACTTGCGGTAGCCATCACCGGGTTAAAGTTACGTCCGGTATGGTCGTAAATCAAATTCCCTAGCGTATCAGCTTTCCAAGCTTTAATTAAAGAAACATCGCCTTTAATCGCTCTCTCAAATACGTGCGTTTCTCCGTCAAATTCGCGTTCTTCTTTTCCTTCTGCTAATTTCGTACCAGCAGCAGTTTTCGTGTAAAAACCCGCAATCCCAGCCCCGCCGCAACGAATACGTTCTGCCAAAGTACCTTGTGGTACCAGTTCAATTTCCAAGTTGCCTTTCGACCATTCATAAACAGCATCACGGTTCGATGTAAAATAGGAACCGATTGCTTTCTTCAAGCATCCTTTATGAAGGAGAATGCCAAGTCCTTTATCTTTCTCACCAAGATTATTACTTACTACAGTTAAATTTTTTTTGCCCAGCGTAGCTAATACATCAATTAAAGTAAACGGAGTGCCTGATAATCCAAAACCGCCGACGAGCAACGTGTCGCCATCGTTAATCAGCTTCGACAGATCATTTTTATTAATCAGTTTGTCTGTCAATCTCCTCCCCCCATTCAATCTCAAGTGCTTCGAATGTTGCATTACATTTTTAAATAGAAAAACGCCAACTTGCACTTTGACTTAAACATTATTCCATTTTAAGGAATAATCATTCAACTTATTGTTAGTTTTCATTATATTTAACACACTATTGAATGTCAATAATTTTTAGATAATTACATTTATTCGTTATAGTCTAAAAACATTTTCTATTAAACTTTCGCATACAATAACTTTCAAATCATCTAGATCATGTAATGTGGAGTGAAATTTCTTTAACGGCAGTCATAAAAATACCCTAAATGTCCCATCGGAACATTTAGGGTCTGCTAATTTCTATACATTTTTATCCTTCAATTCCACACGCTTCTGCCACCAATTCTACTATATGCACGACTTCGATTTGGTCCGACAATCCTTCTCTCTCGACGCCGAGCTTCATCTGCAAATGGCAGCCCGGGTTCGTCGTAACGATTATTTCAGGCTTTCGTGCTGCCGCTTGTACATGGTGCATCTTTTCGTCCAAAATTTCCATGGAAGCTTCATAGTTTACGAGATTATAGATTCCTGCTGAGCCGCAGCACATATTTTTCATCGGCAGCTCCACATACGTAATTCCCGGAACCGATTGGAGAAGGGTAAGCGGCTCGTTTATGCACCGCTGGACATTTGTCATATGGCAGGAAGGCTGGTAAGTGACAGTTTTATTCACTTCCCGCGTAAACGGCAATTCCAGTTCAGACAAGAGTACACTAATATCGACGTTTTTATCGGCAAAGGCTTGTGCCCGTTCTTTCCAATCCGGGTCATCCTCCAACAGCCTGCCGTATTCCACGAGCATCGCCCCGCAGCCGCCTATGCTGTTGACGATAAAATCAAAATCATATTTTTCAAAGGCGGCGATGTTTTCCTTCGCCAGTTTTTTGGCAATGTCTTTAGCCCCGGCATGGCTTTGCAGCGCCCCGCAGCAAGTCTGTTCAGGAATGACGGCAACATCACAACCGGCCGCCTGCAACAGCTTGATGCTTTTCGTATTGATCGAGTGAAACATGGCATCCATGACGCATCCGACAAAAAATCCGACCCGATAAACCGGCTTTTGTGCCGGGTAAAAATGTTCCCATTTGTTTCGCTTTCTTTGCGGCAAAATTTTTTCGAAGGACCGGAGCCGCTCCGGCAAAATCTTTACTGCCCCCGTCTTTTGCGCCGCTTTTTGCAATCCGGATTTTTGATACAGGGAAAGTCCCGCTCCTGCCGTTTTCAGCGCCGTCTTATTCGATAGGCTCCCAAACACAAATTCCTGAAACAGCTTTGCCCGCTTCGATTTTTCTTCGTACAATACTTCTTTTGCCGACTCCAAAATTTTTCCGTATTGGACGCCGGACGGACAGACGACTTCACATGCCCGGCAGCCGAGACAGAGATTGATCGGCCCTTCCAGCTCGTCATAAGTAATCTTTCCTTCAGCTGCCATTTTCACCAAATTAATTCTTCCCCGGGGGGACTGGGTTTCTTTTTTCATCGTGACGTACGTCGGGCAGGCGGGCAAACAGTAGCCGCACTGGACACAGTCAAAGGTTTCCGCATAGGCAAAGGACAGAGCACTTCGTTCGGTTAATTGCTGGACCAAGAGAACACGCCTCCTTTCCGGACAAGAAGCTGCACCATCATTCTTTTAGTCATCGGTGAGCACCAGCCTTTGTCCCGGTTCCGGGAAAATTTTGCCCGGGTTTAAAATATTTTTCGGATCCCAGCTTTGCTTAATCCGCTTCATCATCTCCACGCCTGCTGCTCCGAGCTCCATCTCCATAAAGGGAGCTTTCAATGTGCCGATGCCGTGTTCGCCGGACAGAGTTCCTCCCAGTTCCACGGCTGCTTCAAAGATTTCTCCTACCGCCTGCTCCACCCGCCGCATTTCTTCCTTATCCCGTTTATCGGCAATAATATTCGGATGGAGATTTCCGTCGCCGGCGTGTCCAAAAACGACGAGGTCGATATCGTATTTTTTCCGGATTTCTTTCAGCCGCTGGAACATATGGGGAATTTTGCTCCGGGGGACGGTGGCATCTTCGGAAATTTTCGTCGGCTTATGGCGCACAATGGCCGGAGAAACGAGTTTGCGGGCCCGCCACAATTGGGCCGCCTCTTCCTCGGTTTTTGCCCGTATTACTTCCGTTGCTCCCGTTTCCCGGCATACGTCCTCCACTTTTAATATTTCATCGTGAATCGCCTGGGGATGGCCGTCCAATTCAATTAAGATCAGAGCCTCCACGTCCGTCGGCAAGCCTTGCGGTTCATAGGCTTCCACTGCTTCAATGCATGCCTTATCCATCATCTCCAATTTTGCCGGAATAATCCCGGCACGGAGAATATTGGAAATCGCCTGGCCCGCAGCGACGAGATCGGCGAATAATGCCATTAACGTAGCCGTCGCTTCCGGTTTCGGATGCAGTTTTAAAATCGCCTCGGTAATAATGCCAAGGGTTCCTTCCGAGCCAACGATGAGCTTCGTTAAATCATAGCCGGTCACGTTTTTTACCGTTCTTCCCCCGGTGCGGATTACTTCTCCTTCCGGGGTTACTACCTCGAGCCCTAGGACATAATCCTTCGTCACCCCGTATTTCAGTCCCCTTGGCCCGCCGGAATTTTCCGCCAAGTTTCCGGCGATCGTCGATACGTTGGAACTGCTCGGGTCCGGCGGATATATCAAACCTTCCTTTAGGGCAGCATTGTTAATGTCCGCAGTAAGCACTCCCGGGGCAACAATTGCCATCATATCTTCCGGGTAAATTTCCAGTTTGTCGTTCCATTGGGAAAAATCGAGCACAATTCCGCCTTTGACAGGAAGGGGACCGCCGCTTAAACTCGTACCCTGGCCCCTTGGATAGACAGGGATTTCGTATTGATTGGCAAGCTTCATGATGTTGGACACTTCCTCTGTTGCCTTTGGCTGCACGACTGCTTCCGGCAAATACGTGCCAAAGGAAGCATCATAGGAATAGCTGTATAAATCGGCCCGGTCAGTAAATATGCGGGTTTCATCCGGAATAATCTGCATTAACGCTTCCAGCCACAGTTCCGTACTGTTCATTGCTCTTTGCCTCCTTTTTTCAGCAGACGCACCTTTATTCCTTGATGGTGCTCCCACATCGCTTTTCTCGCCTCTTCCGGCTGATGATGAATAATCGCCTCGTAAATTTTTTCATGTTCCTTGACGACCTGCTCGTTGAGCTGGTCATGCTGAATGGAGAAGTTGCGAATCTCCGTAACACTGTCCATCATTTTGTCCGATACAAGATTCATCACTTCCAGCATTAACGGGTTGTTCGCCGCCTCAACGATCGTGTAATGAAACTGGAAATCCTCTTCGGTAGCCACCTCCGCCTTTTTTTCCTTTTCTACCAGTTTTTCGTAAATGGCGGTTAATTTCATTTTCTGTTCTTCCGTAATGCGGATGGCAGCATAAAAGGCCGCATCTCCTTCGATGGCCTGGCGCAGCTCAATTAAGTCGTCCAGCTTCTCCTCTTTTTCATCGAGAATCATGGAAAACTTCAGCAGCAAGCTTCTTTCCGATTCTTCCCTTACAAACATGCCTACGCCGGGACGGACATCGATCACCCCGGTCGATTCGAGAACCGTCATCGCTTCTTTGATTGAAGTCCGGGATACGCCGAGGGTTTCCGCAAGCGTCCTCTCCGACGGCAGCTTCTCTCCCGGCAAGATTTCTCCCTGTTCGATTGCTTGTTTAATTTGCTGAATGACCGCTTGGTAAACCCGCTCCCGCTTTTCAATCGGTTTCAGTCTCATGCCTGATCCTCCAATGTTTTATTTTGGAATTGTTCGACTAATTTGAATATAGTATAGCACTGGCCTGCTGGACAGTCCAGTAGTTTTATATATTAATCTGCAAAAAGCGTTTGGGACTAAATCCAAGGGCGAAGAATCGAAATAGCCTTATGACACGAGGTGTGCACTCTTAACGAATCATGAACTAAGGAAAGGAACGATCCGATGCTTGCCAAGCCCTGTTTGCATAGTATAAAACAGCAAGGAAAAAAAAGGGGATACAGTGAGCATACACAAATACGACAATAATGCGGGAGATATTATCCAATTGATTGGACAGCGGTTTAATGTATCAGGATACTTATTGGGCAAATCATTTCATTTAAACAAGGTAAGCTGGATAAAATCCAGGAAGAGATGGAGAAACAGCAGCAGGAACAGATTGATGATTTGCAGCAAATATTGAAGTTACAGGAACAAATACAAAAAGATGCGAAATAAGGTGTTGGCACCGCCCGGCGAATAATGGGAAGTTCGATTTTTTTCATAAAGCCAAAAAAGGAGCATTGCTGCTCCTTTTATATGCCGTATTTGACGGCGACGTTTTTCACTTGGGTGTAGTTATATAGGGCGATAAAGCCTTTCTCCCGGCCGAATCCGCTCTTCTTGTAGCCGCCGAATGGCATTTGAATGCCTCCGCCGGCACCGTAATTATTGACAAACACCTGTCCGGCATCGATGCGGCTAGCAAGGTAATGGGCTTTATCAATATTTTTCGTCCAAACGCCGGCAACTAGCCCATATTCTGTGCTATTCGCAAGCTCCAGCGCTTCATCTGTCGTTTCAAACGTAAACACGGTCATGACCGGGCCAAAAATCTCTTCCTGGGCCAGCCGGCTTTCCGGATTCACGTTATCAATAATCGTCGGCTCAATGTAAAAGCCGCCTTCGCTTCCTTCGATAGTTACCTGTTTTCCGCCAGCAACAATCTCCGCTTCCTCTTTTGCCAGTTCAATAAACTCCATCACCCGGCGGAATTGCTTTTCGTTTAATATCGGACCGATATCTTTGTCTTCGAGACCTGGGCCGATAGTAAGCTGTGCGAATCTTTCCTTCAGCTTCGCTAGGAATCCCTCTTTAAAGGATGCCTCCACCAGCAGACGGGATCCGGCGGAGCAAGTTTGACCCGCATTTTGGATAATGGCTCGGACAACCCCTTCCAGCGTCTGCTCGATATCACAATCGGCAAAGACGATATTCGGCGATTTTCCGCCTAATTCCAAGGTGACCGGCACCACATTGGCGGCGGCTGCCTGGGCCACGGCAATTCCCGTTTGGACAGAGCCGGTAAAGGTGACGTGATTCACCCCGGGATGGGAAGAAAGGGCTGCTCCCGCTTCGTATCCATAGCCGGTAACATGGTTAAACACGCCCTTTGGCAAGCCAAGCTCATCGAAATACTCCGTCAGCTTCATCGCCGTCATCGGCGTATCTTCCGCACTTTTCACCACAACCGTATTTCCCGTCGCAATAGCCGCTGCCACACTGCGGGAAATAATTTGAATCGGATAATTCCACGGGACGATATGGGCGGTCACTCCAATCGGTTCCCGGACGACAAAGTCGAGAAGGCCGTCTTCAATCGGAATCGTATCTCCCATTAATTTATCTGCGGCACCGCCATAAAACCGGAAATAGCGGATAGCCGCATCAACGTCTGCATAGCCTTGTTTTAACGGTTTTCCGACGTCAAGAGATTCCAGTTTGGCCAGTTCATCCCGATTGGCCTCCAATTTATCCGCAATTGCTTGCAGCAAGTCTCCCCGTTCATGGGGTTTTACTTTGCGCCACGCTTCACTGCGGAACGCTTTTTGAGCCGCCTGTACCGCCTCATCCACATCTTCCTTTGTACCCCGAGGAATTGTTGCTATCACTTCCCCGTTGGACGGATTTTTTACGTCAATCCGCTGACCGGACAAACTATCCTTCCATTCCCCGCCGATATACATTTGCAAATTTTTCATTACTTCCTCCCCTTCCTTGTTGTTTGATGGCTGCTGGACATTTCAGCTACAGCGCTGCTTTAAAGGTACACTGCGCAGGTAAAAAATTTTCCTACCCAGTGCGAAAAACGAACATTATATATTTCTTCCTCCGTCTACATGCAATACTGCTCCGGTAATCATTTCCGCCTCATCCGAAAGCAGAAATTTTACCGAACGGGCAATGTCCTCCGGCTGAATGAGTCTTCCAAGGGGAACGCTGCTCTCAAAAACTTCTTTTCTTGTCGATTGGACGTCGCCCCCGGCCTTCGTAAATTTGGCCAGCATGCTCGTATCCGCCGGTCCGGGATGGAGAACGTTGGCGTTAATGTGATGCTCAGCCAACTCCAATGCAAGGGCTTTCGTAAAGGATTCTACCGCGCCTTTCGATGCAACGTAAGACTGGAGCCCCGGCCTTGGTCTGGTGGCAGCGACGGAACCGATGTTGACGATTTTCCCTCGTTTTTGCTTTTTCATATATTTCGCTGCTTCCCGGCAGGTGAGAAATACCATTTTCATGTTAACGTTCATAATTAGATCGTACTGCTCAAGGGAAACTTCATCGATCGGGGCCGCACTTTGGGCAATGCCGGCAATGTTTGCCAGCCCGTCGATCGATCCGAACTTCTGATGGGCCTTTTGGAAAACTTCCGTTACAGTATGTTCATCTACTAGATTTCCCGCAAAACTTAGGAAGTTTTTAAAGCTTTGGTACGTTTCAAGGGAATCAGTGTTTAAATCACATGCGACAACATTTGCTCCTGCTTTCAGCAACATATCAACTGTTGCCCTTCCCATCCCTCCGGCTGCCCCGGTTACGACGATTGTCTTATTTTCTAATGACATAGTGTTCATCTTCCCCTTTCTTTATGGTAGACACAGGTTGTGGATTTTGAATTCGGCGATTCAAGCTTTCTTATCAGCGAAAACTCAATGTTTTCAGCGTAAATTGGGATTTTTCTAACGATTTGTTGCAGGGATTCGGCGGTTCTCTCAAATTCAGCGATTCTCGTCATTTATTCGGTGCTATTCCCAAAATATTCGGCGATACTTCCGATTATTCTAACGCTCTGGATCGGAATTCAGCGATTCTCTTATATTCAGCGCTTCTTTCGATTTTTTCAGCGATAACTCAAATATTTCAGCGATAATCCTGATTATTTGAACGGACCGTTGGAAAAATTCAGCGGTCCTAGGCGGGCAAATCTCTAACATACGAGCCTAGCATGTTTTAACGGAAAAACGCTTACCCTAGTTTTCGAATAATGGCATCGCCCATTTCCTCGGTCGTTGCATTGCCTCCCATATCCGGAGTTTGCACTTGTTTTTCCTCTAATACTGCTTCGATGGCAGCGAGGATTTCCTCATATAAGTCGCGGCGGCCAAAATGCTCCAGCATTAATGCGGCAGACCAAATTTGCGCAATCGGGTTGGCGATATTTTTTCCGGCAATATCCGGCGCTGAACCGTGGACCGCTTCAAACATGGAAGGATATTCTCTCGTCGGGTTAATGTTTCCGGACGGAGCAAAGCCAAGCCCGCCGACAATGGCAGAGCCTAAATCGGATAAAATATCCCCAAATAAATTGGACGCCAGGACTACTTGGAAATCTTCAGGCCGCTGGACAAAATAGGCGGCAATCGCATCGATATAATACCGTTCGTAATCAATGTCCGAGTATTTTGCTGCCACCTCTTCGACGATGCGGTCCCAAAAGGTCATCGTATGAATAATCGCATTGGATTTTGTAGCATTCGTCACCTTCGTATAATTGTTTTCCCGGGCGTACTGATAGGCAAATTCGGCAATTTGGGTGACTCCTTTTCTAGTCATGATCGTATTTTGAACTGCCATTTCCCGGTCCTCGCCGGCAAACATCGATCCGCCAATGTTGGAGTATTCTCCTTCCCCGTTTTCCCGGATGATGACAAAGTCAATCGGCTTGTCATTTTTTAATGGACTTTCGATTCCTTTTAACCGTTTTACCGGACGGAAGTTGACAAATTGCTGGAACTGTTTCCGAATCGGCATGATAAGCTGCCAAATCGAAATTTGATCCGGAACCCGGGCATCTCCAATCGCTCCAAAGAGGATGCTGTCAAAAGATTGAAGCTGCTCCAGCCCGTCTTCCGGCATCATTTGCTGGTGCTGCAAATAATATTCGCTGTTCCACGGAAATTCCGTAAATGTAAAGGAAATGGAAGAATCGAGGCGTTCCAATGCTTTGAGCACTTTCACCGCTTCTTTCGTCACTTCCGGACCGATCCCGTCCCCGGGCAATACTGCAATATTATATGTAGACATACGTTTTGCTCCTTTCTGTTGATAGCGCCCGGCACCCGCTGAAGGCGCCCGGCATCGGTGACACATTTGACATTTTTCGACAAATATAAAGCCGCCGGCCGTACCGGCGCAATTATAGCACAGTGCTGTCCGTGTTTATCTCACAAAGAAAAGAGTAATCTCTGGGACAAAGGACAATATAATGACGTCCACGATCATGATAATGATAAACGGCACGATGGCACGGATGAGTTTTTCAAATTTCGTGCCGGCAATGTTTGCCGCGACAAACAGGTTCACTCCGACCGGCGGAGTAATAAAGCCAATCGCCAAGTTGACGATCATGATAATGCCAAAATGGATTAGATCAATCCCTAATGCTTCCGCAATCGGCACTAAAATCGGCGTTAATATAATAATGGCTGCCGACGTTTCCAAAAACGTACCGATAATTAATAGCAGCAAGTTGATAATCAAAAGGGCGATGATCCAGTTGTCCGTAATGCCGAGCATAAACTCCGCCATTTCCCGCGGCACTCGTTCCCTCGTCAAGTAATACCCGAATGCCGAAGCGCCGGCAATAATAAATAGAATAACAGCGCTCGTAATGACGGAAGAAGTAAAAATACCGGATAATTCCTTCCATTTAATTTCCCGATAAATAAAAAGACCGACAATTAAACCATATACAACCGCGACCACCGCTGCTTCCGTCGGCGTGAAAACCCCGCCGTATATTCCCCCTAAAATAATGACCGGCATCAGCAAAGCTAAAATGGCATCGGCAAACGCTTTGCCAAAGTCTTTAGCGGTAAATCGTTCACCGCCCCCATACCCTTTTTTAATGGAAATAATATAGACGAGGATCATTAACGAGACGGCGACAAAAATTCCCGGAACAATCCCGGCGATAAACAGATCCCCGATCGATACCCCGGCAATGACGCCGTACAAAATCAGCGGCACACTCGGCGGAATCATAATACCGATGGTACCCCCGGCAGCCTGTACAGCCGTCGAGAAATCTCTTTCATATCCCCGTTTGATCATTTCCGGAATTAACAATGCCCCCACCGCAGCTGTCGTTGCCGCAGCCGAACCGGAAATCGCGGCGAAAAAGGAACAGGCAACAATGGACACAATCGCCAGACCGCCTTTCACCCTGCCAAACATGACATTGGCAAAATGAATCAGTCTGCGGGAAATGCCCCCGGATTCCATCAGCTTTCCTGCAAGAATAAAAAAGGGAATCGCAAGGAGCGGAAAGGAGTCAACGGAGTTAAACATCCGCTGCATGACAGCAATTAACGATACATTCCCTTCCAGGAAAAAAATGGCGGATGCGCTCATACCGAGGGCAACGGCAACGGGAACACCAATAAGGAAAAATAATGCCAATACGCCAAATAAAACAATCGTCATTTTTCGTCCCCCTTCCGGATGTCGCGAATCAGATTCGGAATGAGATTAACCGCTAAAAAGAATCCGCCAATCGGGATCGCCAGATAAATAACCCCCATCGGAATTCGAAGCACTGGTGAAAGCTGCGACATCGAGCTTTGGACAAGCTGCAGCCCGTAAAAAATTAATATGTAAAAAAACACTAAATTAATAATGGCTGCTAAACTGATGATTATTTTCCTTCCAACGGGCGGGAAAAGATTGATAAAAAACTCTACCATAATATGGGCCTTTTTG
The DNA here is from genome assembly GCF_014637175.1 of Compostibacillus humi. Taxonomy (GTDB): domain Bacteria; phylum Bacillota; class Bacilli; order Bacillales; family Amphibacillaceae; genus Oceanobacillus; species Oceanobacillus humi. Next base: position 52,971 of record NZ_BMEV01000001.1, read on the forward strand.
CTCATCGCGTAGGCCGCCCCTAAAAAGGTGAGCCAAATGAGACAATAACGGGAAAGTTCCTCAGTCCAAGCGAGGGGATTTTTAATGACGAAGCGAAAAACAACTTGCATAAACGTGGAAACAACTAAAACAACCATAATGAGATTTAACAAATGTTTCATCGCTGTATTAATGATTTGTAGTACTCGCTGCAACATTCTCGCCTCACCTTCTAATGGGATAAAGGGGACCCCCATGGAATCCGCCGGGATCCCACACCGCAGCGGCCCCAACAGCTCCTTGAAAGAGGGTCTACAAATGGTTTGAAGCTGAGGGGGTCCCCATAACCCAACTTATTTTTGTGCATCTAAAATGCGCTGCAATAAATCTTGATGCTCTACCATGTCATAGACAGAGCTGACAATTTCCTGGAATGGGGCAGGATCCACTTCTTCGATAATTTCCACGCCGTTATCTTTCAATGTCTGAATCGATTCTTGTTCCATTTCAACAATCATATCCCGCTCCATTGCCCCGATTTTCTGGCCTTCCTCTACGACAATATCCCGTAAATCTTCCGGCAGTCTCTCATACGTATCCTTGCTCATCATATAAATGGCAACGGAGTAGACATGACCGGTCAGCGTCATATATTTTTGGTTGGAATCGTATAGCTTGTACTGGTCAGCAACAATTGCCGGGTTCTCCTGAGCATCTACTACCCCTTGCTGCAAAGCTGTTAACGCTTCCGTCCAAGCCATCGGTGTCGGCTGGGTTCCGAGAGCCTCAAAGGCTGCTAAGTGAATTTCGTTTTCCTGCACCCGGATTTTCAACCCTTCTAAATCTTCTGGCTTTTCAATCGGCCGAATGGCGTTCGTTACATGGCGATAGCCGTTTTCCGCCCAGGACAGGCCGATAATTCCTTGCTCTTCCATGGCAGCGAAGAGCTCGTCACCGATTTCCCCTTCTAAAATTTCAACCGCGGATTCCCGGTCGTTAAACAGAAACGGAACGTCAAGCACGGCCAGTTCCGGTACAAAGTTGGTGACCGGCGCTGTGGATGATACAACTAAGTCAACGGTTCCGAGCGTCATTCCTTCCGTCAGTTCCCGTTCCGCACCGATTTCACTGAATGGAAACACTTCAATTTTCACCCGTCCGTCGGTCCGTTCCTCCACCTTTTCCGCCATTTCCAAAAAGCCTAGATGGTAAGGATGGTCATCCGGCAGTGAATGCCCCGCCTGCAATACGTAAACTTCGCCGTCATCTCCGCCGGAGGAACCGCTGTCACTATCCTCTTCCGTATCTCCGCCAGATCCGCCGCTACTGCACGCGGCAAGAACGAGCATTCCAATAATCATCAAAAATAAAGTCCAATTCTTTTTCATTCGTATCCCCCTTAAAATCATTGGTATTTGTGAAAGGCGCGACCTTTGTCCCATTTTTTGCCGATAATCACTCTCCTTTATAGCGGAATAAGTTGATTTGCCCTTCACACTCTGCTTATGTAAAGCGACAAAGTAAAACTGGTTTATCCATTATAGTATCGGATTGGCTATTATTTGTAAATATAAAATTGAGCGAAAAATGTAATTTTTTGACTATTCCCTGAACTATCGACAAAATTCGACAAAAATTTGCGACGGCTATCATCCATAGTACTTTTGGCATCAGTTTTGTATCAGTAGCACTTTATAATTATTTGTAAAAAATTTCCAACTTTTAGAAGGATTTTTCAAATTTTTCTAGAAGTATATATATAACGTAAGCGGAAGGGAGGTGAAAAAGAGATTGCGTTCGCTCTGTTTGTTGGTTGCAGTGGCTATGATGATATTCCTCGTCCCTCAAGTCACTTTTGCAACAGAGATAGACACAGAGCCAGAAGATGCACGAACGCAAGCAGATGAAGAAAAATTAGAAGAAACGTTCACACCCGATGTAGAAATTCAAGCTAGCGGCGGGAAAAAAAGCATCTTTTTCCGCGGAACGATTGTAGGATGGTTTATTGATGGAGCAATTAAGTACGTGACAGGGAAAGCACCGAGCGAGTTCGTTACTTGGGGATTAAAAACGATTGAACGGAAAATCGTCAGCTATTTAAGCACTCCGCTCTATGTCAGCGCCTATGTCTATCCTGGAGGCTATGTAGAAGGAAGAACATGCACCGTGTATCCTTGTCCAATCGCATTCGGTGCCGATCCAATCGTACAAGCAACAAATGAAGAAGGAGAAGAAGAATAACATGGATACGGTAAAAAAATGAAAGGATATATGTTCATGGGCATGAGCATATATCCTTTTTTATTTTTCTCTTTGCGCTCTCCTCGCAACGGTTCGAATAAAAAAATAAAACACGGCTGCCGTCACGGCTAGCACAAAGAAGCTCTTCAAAGGCGTTAATTCGCCTAAAAGAGTGGACAATAAATGATCTGCCGTTAATGGAATCTCTAAATAGCGAAAAATGGTTGATACGATAATTCCAGCAACGAGACCGAGAAAAGCAATGAAGTAATATTTAATGCTCCGCCCCCTCCTTTCCGCCGTCATCCTATTGTATGCATTCTCGTCTATTCCCGTCTGTATTTTTTGAATATTTTTATCACTCCATACCATATTAATCATTTTTGCTCCTAAAGTAAAGTTTTAGACAAAACTAGTGCATTTTTTCCAAAAAGGGGCGGAATCTTTCATTATCCCTCATTTCCGCTCAAAAAATTCAGTGCTGCCTGCCGGTAGATTTCCGTCGTCTCCCCCAATTCCTTCACGTCTACATATTCATTCACTTGGTGGGGTATTTCCCGGTCACCGGCGCCAATCGTCACAATGGGAACCCCATGAACATGCAAAAAGGTGCCGTCTGTCGCTCCGACTACCCCGTTATAAACCGGCTCTTTTTCCAATACTTGCTCCACCGCCTGATGGACCGCCTGAACAATCGGTTCATTCCGGTCCGTTTCTGTGGCCGGCCGATTTTCCAGCACTTCCAGTTCCGCGTGAAAATCCGGATCCTCCGCTTTTAGCCGCCGGAAAATCCCTTCGATTTTTTCCAATAGAACGTCATGATCCTGGGACGGCACGGTGCGGATATCAAGGGTCGTCATACATTTTTCCGGGATGACATTGATTTGCGCATCACCAGTAACAGGGGCTTGCAAAATCGTCGGCGTAATGCTCGGGAAGCGCAAAAATTCGTGTTCCCCGTGCATCTCCTGTTCTTGCTTTTCCAGCTGTTCCAGGGCGGTAATAATTTTTGCCATTCGCCAGTTCGGATTCACCCCGCTCCAGGAAATAGCACCGTGGGCCATTTTTCCGTGAACGGTAATTTTCAATCGCATCGCTCCCCGCTGGGCAATGCAAATTTGGTTTTCCTGGGGCTCGCAAATAATCGCGCCATCCACTCCGTCCGCCCAGCCCTGTTCAATAAAATGTTTAATCCCGATCATCATGCCTTCTTCGTCCACCGGAATACAGAGGATGATTTTACCCCGGAAGTCATCCCCGTCTTCGAGGATGGACTGGACTGCCGTAATCATACAGGCAAGATTTCCTTTCGTATCGTTCGTTCCCCGGCCGTACATTTTCCCGCCGATAATTTCTGCACCGAACGGGTCATAGTTCCAGCTCGCCGCATCTCCTTCCGTCACAACATCGGTATGCCCTTCAAACAGCAGCGTTTTGCCCGGCTTTCCCGAATCGACAATGCCAATGACATTCGGCCGTCCCGGCACTACTTCTTCCACGTGGACTTCAATGCCGATGTTTCGCAAATAGTCGGCAACGAAATGGGCTACCTTTTCTTCATTCCCATCGGGCTCTCCCGGCCGGTAAACACTCGGAATGCGCACCAGCTCTTGGGTAAGTTTTACCGCCCGTTCAAAATTCCGCTCGTATCGGCTTTTCTGTTTCACTTCCATCGACAAATCCCCTCCAATAAAAGTTATTTCAACAAAAAGAGGCACTCAACTTTTCTTGATGAGTACCTCTCAGCAGCTGCAGCACGTTACTTATTGATATTGTTCGCCGGAAATTCATAAGGTTCCTGCTTAAACAGGAGACTAAATAGGACAAAAACAGCAAGGGACAAGAAAACAGGCACGGTTACCGTATGCACACCAAATAAATTTCCGTATGCCTCATTGTAAAGATGAATGGCAATGTAGGAGCCGATTCCGGTAATCATGGAAGCGATGGCACCGTGTTTATTGGCAAATTTCCAGTACAAGCCGAGGACGAGAGGCCAAATAAAGGCCGACTCCAAACCGCCAAAGGCAAACAGATTGAGAAAAATAAGCAGTTCCGGCGGGCTAATCGATAGAACGAAGGCAATTATGCCGATAATGCCCGTGACGCCAAAGCTCACCTTTTTCACCGTGTCATTGCTTGCGTTTGGTTTAATATAGTTCATATAAACGTCTTTCACAACGGTGGAACTGACAAGAATCAACAGCGAATCCACCGTCGACATAATAGCAGCGAGCGGAGCAGCCAAAATAATGCCCGCAAGCCACGGCGGCAGCACTTCTAAAGCGACGGACGGAATGACCTGATCCGCCACTTCAATCCCCGGCATGACCGGGCGGGCAAATACCCCGATCAAATGCATGCCGAGCATGATGAAACCGACGACGATTGTGCCGATAATAATTGCCCGATGCATCGCTTGCGAATCTTTGTAGGACATGGCCCGCACTGCGATTTGCGGAAGACCGATGACCCCGACGCCGACGAGAATCCAGAAGGAAGACACATAGGCTGCGTTCAGCTGTCCGTCCTGGCCAAAGGGGGTTATCAAATTCGGATTGATGGCAACAAGCTCTGACATAATATTCGTGATGCCGCCCCCGGCCATGATGACAGCAATTAATAATATCAATGTCCCGAAAAACATAATGACACCTTGCAGCGTATCGGTAATTACTACCGCCCGGAAGCCGCCGGCCGTTACATACACAAGAACGGATAGGGTAAAAATAAACAGAGCCCCGATATAGCTGAGACCGGTAAGGGACTGAATCAAGTAAGCTCCCCCGACCCATTGGGCCGCCATAGCGGAAAACAGGAAAACAAGAATGCTGAAAGCAGAAATCAGAACAACCGCTTTGCTTTTGTACCGTTCTTTCAAAAAGTCAACGAGGGTTACTGCATTGTATCTTCTCGCTACGATGGCAAATTTTTTCCCGAGAATAAGCAGCACGAAATAGCCGGTGGCCACTTGGGTCATGGCAAGAAGCACCCAGCCGAAGCCGATTGTGTAGGCTGCACCCGGACCGCCGAGAAAGCTGGAAGCACTCCCATAGGTGGCCACCATCGTCATCGCCAAAACGAGCCCGCCAAACTCCCGGCTTCCTAAAAAGTAATCGCTTAAAAACCCGTCTGCCTCTGCCATTTTCCGGTTCGCCCACAATCCGACGAAGAAAATAACGACGAGGAAGATTAATAGCGGCAATACGACAGCCCAGTTCATTGCGAACCCTCCTCTTTCTCCTCATCGTCAAGGGGAACTTCCTTCAGCATAAACTTTACGACAAAAACGACTAATACGACCATCAGGACAAATCCCCCGATACAGCTGTAAAAAAACCAGGCCGGAAACCCGAGGATGTATGTATATTGTTCTGGAGGCTTGGATCCGAGCCCGTAGGCAAAGCCGTACCACCATAGAATATTGATGACCGCCAGTCCGCAGCCGATCAGCGCTTCCCGGTGGGCAATGCGAAACCGGGGATCCGTTTGTTTATTATTGTTACGCATCGACAGACTCCTTTCTCAAAAATTGCAGCTTGTTTTTCGAATCCTTGGAACATGGTTTTTAACCTTCATCCAGGTTATTTACCCTCTGATTATAGCGGATAAAGGAATGCTTGTCTTTTCATGGTTATGTTCCTCCTTATTTCATTATGATGGGAGAATATTGCTGGGCACAATGGAGGAGGGGAGGTGGAACTTGAACGGTTTTTGCATAGGGAAATTTAGCTATAGGAATTGCGAACTTTACCGCAAAGACAATGAGAGATGAAAAGCAATGGTTTAGCGAACATGACTAATCCCGATTTTCTTTCTCCATCTTTATGCCAATGATTAAAAATACAATCGCTGCAATTGCCGCAATGATACCCAATATAAATAGAGATCGAGTACGAAATATCCAATAGCAGTTCCTATTAAACTAATTTCTCCTGATGTAATGTACATACTAGAAAATAATATTGCAGCTGAAATAAAAAGTCCTGCGGAAACGATAGCTTATTTCATCTCTATCCCCCATCGTATATTTATTATATTATAACTATAATATAATTTTGCAATATTTAGAACAATAGAAAATAAAAGTAATACCAGCTTCTATTAAGTAAGAATTTCTGCTTTTCCCCAATTTTACGTGTTACTCTCGAACTTTCAGGAAAATAAAAAAGGCAGCTTTAGCGCTGCCTTTTGTGTTAATCAATGTATTTATCTTTTAAGCTGTCTGAACCTATGCCGCCAATAATCATTAAAGCTAATGGCAAGAAATTCGATGCCATTTTCGGCAATCCGTCTGGTATGACGATATTTGTACCGAACAAATAATTTGATCCGAAAATCAGCAGTTTTGCAGCTAGTAAAAATGCGCCTAATAAAAACACGCCGTCAAAGAATGCTTTCCATTTCGGATATGCCAATTTCTTGCTGTCCCGAATTACTTTTTCCTTCAATTCTTCGTTACTCCTCAACATTTCATCGATGGTAATCCCGAATAAATCACTTAATTCTATAATAATTTCGATACTTGGATAGTTTTTTCCGGTTTCCCATTTTGAAACGGGCTGACGGCTTACGTGAATTTTGTCCGCAAGTTCCGCTTGGGACCACCCTCTTTTTTCACGTTCCGATTTTAGCCGTTCACTAAAGTTCATGAATCTGTCATCACCTTTCTGCAATTTCATTATCGGAGGAGTTTATGTCGAAAGTAAAGATAGTTATTGTTGCATCAGGGGGCAACCTCCCGTTGCCGCTGCATAAACGAAGGTATTCCAGCAAATTTGCAAGCATAAAAATAAAAATACAGCTCTCAAAAAAACGGAGCTGTATTTAGTTTATCTTATCTTTATCACTTTAGCGCTTTCCTCAAACGCCTGCTGAATAAAACAGGCTGCAGCTTAAATGCTGCAGCCTTGTCGCCGCTGTCTTTCCTATTTCCACTCGAGTAGTTTGTTCTTCAGCTCATTTTCCATTTCGATCAGTTCCCGCTCTGCTTCCTGGCGTTTCTGGCGGCCTTCCGTTTGGATGCGCAGCGTTTCTTCGATGGTAGTGACGAGGTTTTCCTGGGTTTGCTTCAACGTTTCCACGTCAATCAGTCCCCGTTCATTTTCTTTCGCCGTCTCAATCGTATTCGTCTTCAGCATTTCCGCATTTTTCAGCAGCAGCTCATTCGTCGTCTGGGTCACTTGTTTTTGCGCTTCCACGGCTTTCCGCTGGCGCATCAGCGTTAAGGCAATGGCAATCTGGTTTTTCCAGAGGGGAATTGCCGTTAAGATAGACGACTGAATTTTTTCCACGAGCGCCTGGTTCGTATTTTGAATCAGGCGGATTTGCGGCGCCGTCTGGAGCGTAATTTGCCGGCTCAGCTTCAAGTCATGAACCCGCTTTTCCAGACGCTGGCTAAACTGAATCATGTCGTTTACTTCCTGGAAAACCATCTGATTTTGCGTCTGTTCTGCCTTTTGCTTTAACTGGGGAATGATTTCCGTCTCCAGCTCGGCCAGTTTTACTTCCCCGGCAGCAATATAGACATTTAACGCATCGTAAAAATCTTTATTTTTCACAAACAGTTCCTGAAGCAGACGGTTGTCGTGGACAAGGGCGTCCTTGCTCCGCTCCAGCTTGACGCTGATCCGGTCGATCTGTGCGCCGGTTTTCTGGTATTTCGTCAAAATTTCGTTGACGGAACGGGACAGTTTCCCAAAGATCCGGGCAAAAAATCCTTGTTTTTCCGGAGCCAGTTCTTCCGGATTTACTTCCTCCAGTTTTTTCATTAAATCTTTCAGGACGGAGCCGATTTCACCCACGTCTTTATTTTCCACTTGTTTCAGCATCGAATGGGAAAAATCGTGGAGCTTCTTTTGCGCTTCCGTTCCGAAAGCAATGATGGACTGCTGGTCATTCGGATCAATTTGTTTCGCCAGCTGTATGGCTTTTTCCTTATCTTCTTCCGTCAGCTGATCGATGACTTTTTCCGTTTTCGCCGTTTCCTCCGTTTTCGATAAGTCATCGCTTGAGCCAAAGGGATTGGCAAGCAAATCGTCTTTAAAATTCGTCGGCTGTTGTTCCATTACGTCGTCCTCCCGTTATTATTTTTCGTCAATCGCTTATTCGATTGGATCGATCGTTTCGCCACGTCCAGTTCAAATTGCAATGTGTCAATATCGTCGTCCAGCATGTCGTACAAATCTTTTTTCGTCGTTTCCCCCAATTTGTAAATCGTAATTCTCGTGTCACGGAGGGATTCGGAAATGTCCTTCGTTTTTACTGGCTGGGAAGAGAGAAAAGCATATTTTTCTGCGATTTCCACGAGGGAATCTAAATGTTTATAATAAAAGTTTTCCGCTTTATAAAACCGTTTTGGGTCTTTTTTCGTATTGGCGTAAATTTTTTTTACTGTACGCAAGATCTCGATATTTAATTTCGCCTGGTCGATGGAGCGAACGCGCCATAACGCCTTTTGCAGGCGGCTGATTTTCTGTCTCGCTTCTTTAAGGCTTTTCTCGATGTATTTATATTCCCTTCTCGTCAGGCCGTATTGGCGCAGATTTTGATGATGCTGAATTTGTTTTACGCCGATATATGCTGCTCCTCCGCCGATGAGCGCGAACGTACTGGACATCAGAAACGTTTGTCCAAGGGCAAAAAAAGCAATCCCCCACGTCGAGGCAGAGGCAGTAAATGCGGTTGCAGATCGGATAAAAAATTGTATAATGGACTTCACACCCATCAACTCCCTGTTTTCCCATGTATACGTGAATCTATCAGTAATACGTGATAGATGAGAATTTCGTTTCATTTATCTCTATTTTAAGCGATTTTTAGCCGTTAACAACTAAAAAAGTCTATTTTTCTTAATTTTACTGTTTTCTGGGACAGTCTTGCCAAGTATCTGTCGGTTTTTGTACGAATACATTGGCGGGAGCTGCCTGTGCCAGGAATATGTAACTTTAGGAGGGGTGATTCATGAAGGAAATCGGCATTGATGCGGGCGGGACGTTAATAAAAATTGCCTATGAAGAACAGGGCAAATTGCACGTCAAATCCTATCCGCAAAACAAGCTGAAAGAAGTCGTACAATGGATCCAAATCGTTTCTCCCACCGCCACGTTAAAATTAACCGGCGGGAAAAGGGAAAGCATCGCAAACCTCGTCCAAAACCGGCACGAATTGGTGGATGAATTTCAAGCTATCGTCAACGGAACCAGCTACCTTCTTGAAGAAGAAAAAATAAAAATCGGCAATGAATACATATTAGTAAGCATCGGCACCGGCACTTCGGTTTTTCATGTCCATACAGACGGGTTTGACCGGCTGCTCGGGAGCGGCATCGGCGGAGGAACCTTTCTCGGACTAGGCAAACTTCTCTCCGGGAAAACTCGTTTTGAAGAGTTAACTGACCTTGCCAGCCGCGGGGACCGGGAAAAAAGTGATTTGCTGGTCAAAGATATTTATGCCACAGGTGACGCACCGCTCCTCGGTAATCTGACGGCAGCAAATTTTGGAAAAGCCGGTTTCCAAAAAGCTCATCCTGAAGACCATATGTCCGCGTTAAATCAGCTCATTGGCGAAGTGATTATTTCGCTTGCCAGCCTGGCCGCCAGAAGCAAACGAGTAAAACCGATTGTCTTCGTCGGCAGCACCTTGAACGGAAATGCGCCGCTGAAAAGCGTATTAAGCAGTTTTCAGGACTGGATGGACTACACGCCGGTCTTTTTAGAAAAGGGAGCCTATGCCGGAGCCATTGGCACGATCATGTAAAGAGCCGCCGGGTACATTTCGCCGGCGGCTTCCTACCATAATGCTTGCAGCGTTTCTTCGGTGAGGACTTCCGCTGTTTTTCCTTTGGCAAAGATGCTTCCGTCTTTCAATAATAGCGTATGGCTAAAGGCATCGGTAATTTCCTCGATATGGTGGGTGACGTAAATAAGCGTCGGTCCCCCGTCCTTCTTTGCCAGCTTCCCAACGGACGCCAGCAATTTATCCCTGGCGATAAAATCTAAGCCGTTCGTCGGCTCATCCAAAATAAGAAGTTCCGGCGAACCCATAAGTCCCCGGCCGATGAGCAGCCGCTGCTTTTCCCCTTGGGAACAAGTGGCGTATTTCCTGCCCCACAGATAACCGCAATCGAGCTCCTCCATAATTTCTCGTGCCCGGTCATAATCTTTATCCGTCATGTCATCGTAAACGCCAATGGTCGAATATTTTCCGCTGAGGACAATCTTTTCCGCCAATTCCTGTTCCCGGATGCGCTCCTGCAGCGACGAACTTACCCAGCCAATCGATTTCCGCAGTTCCCGCAAATCGGTTTTGCCAAATTGACGCCCGAGCACCCGCACCGTACCCGTTGTCGGCCAAATATATCCGTTGATGATATTTAATAACGTCGTCTTTCCCGATCCGTTTAAACCGAGCAAAGCCCAATGCTCCCCCCGGGAAATTTCCCAATGGATATCGGATAAAATTTGCTTCCCTTCCCTGACCCATGAAACATCTTTTAATTCGATTACTTTTTCTCCCATTCTTACCGCTTCCTTTGCATAAAATATTCTTCACTCCAGCACCGCCAATTGCGGCAAAATTTTCTTATCTACCTATTCGCCAAGAACAGACAAAATCCTCTTTTCTTAAGCTTTATGCCGGGAAACGGCTTTGTGAGCCACGTTTTTCTTAATCCTTTCCTCCATATGCCATCCCCGCCTAGAAGCTCTGCCCGCATCCTGCAGCCATGTTTCCGCTGATCCCTAATTCCCATGGAAATACCCAAACTTTTTCCTCGAATCATACATATTTTATTACTGGAGACAGAAAAAGAAAGGAGGTTTTCCATGGCACCGCGAAAAGATAATTTTCTGAAAAAGTTTGACGTGGATTTTACACCTCTGCGGGAGTTCATGTGGGAAATGGACCGTTTTTTCCATGATTCCTTCAAACAGATGCATACTAATTTCCAGCTGCGTCCCTTTTGGGTAGACGTGCGGGAAACCGGCGATGATTTTATCATCGAAGCGGAACTGCCCGGATATAGCCGGGAGCAAATTGAAATTGAGATTTTCGGCAATCAGCTCCATATTCGGGCCGAAGATAAGCAGTTTTTGGAAGGAAAAGACGAAAAGCACGGGGTTTACAGCAAAGAACAATCCTATCGGCGAAAGGAAAGAACCATTTCCCTTCCCATTGAAATTCCGGAAAAAGAAACGACCGCCTCGATGAAAAACGGCATTTTAACGATTAGAGTACCGAAAAATAATTCCAAGCGGAAGTTTCTTGATATCGGCGAGTAGACAGCCGTTCTTAAATGTTTCTTACTTACCCCAATTCTCATCCGTGGGATTTTGCCTGTTTTCCTTTTTCCTATAACAAACAGCCGGACGAATTATCCGGCTGTTTTCTATTCTCGCTAGCTGAGAACGAAATGTTATTCCTTTGTATCCATCATTGCTGCGGCTTCCTTCTCGGCCAATGCTTTTTTCCCGGCTTCCAATACTTCGATAATCCGGTCGACATCGTACACACTGCCTTTCCACGTACCGCCGCTGACCGACTGCAAAGCTGCCCATAAACGGGTGTCATCCGGAAGTCCTGGATTTGGTTTTACATCAGGATGCACCGAACGTTCAGCAAGCACTTTTGCCCCTTCTTCCGGCGTCAGTCGTTGGTCCTCTGTGCCGATAAAATTCATTGAGCCGACTAAATTATTTCGGTCGACGATAATTTCAATAACATCCCCGTTCCGTAATTTTCCGATCGGACCGCCGGCCAGCGCCTCAGGACCGACGTGGCCGATACATGCACCGGTGGAAACGCCGGAAAAGCGGGCATCGGTAATTAAAGAAACGTATTTGCCGTAGGACAGATGTTTTAACGCGGAAGTTAATTGGTACGTCTCCTCCATTCCTGTACCGAGCGGTCCGCCTCCCATGACGACCATAATGTCTCCCGCTTCAATTTCTCCTTGCTTAATGGCACGGATGGCAGCCTGTTCAGACGTGAATACTTTCGCTTTTCCGGTATGGCGGTATACGCCGTCTTCATCGACGACATCCGGGCTGATCGATGTCGATTTAATGACCGACCCTTCTGGAGCAATATTCCCCGTCGGGAACGTAACCGTTGAAGTGAGTCCTCTTTCTTTGGCCCGCTCCGGACTCATAATGACCTCATCCGGATCCACCTTATCCGCTTCCATCAATCGCTCTTTCAATTTCATGCGGCGCTCCGATTTTTCCCACCAATCGAGATTCTCGCCAAGGGTCTGCCCTGTAACGGTAAGCACATCTTCATGCAGCACTCCCAATTTGCGGAGATGAAGCATTACTTCCGGAACTCCGCCGGCTAGAAATACCCGAACCGTCGGATGGTCCACCGGCCCATTCGGCAGTACACTGACGAGGCGCGGCACTTTCTTATTGACACGCACCCAATCTTCCACCGTCGGCATCTTCAGGCCGGCAGCGTGGGCTATGGCAGGAATATGGAGCAAGAGATTCGTCGATCCTCCAAAGGCGGCATGAACGACCATGGCGTTCTCGATGGCTTTATCGGTTAAAATATCCGACATTTTCATGCCCTTCTTTTCCATTTCCATGACAGCCCTGGCCGATTGGCGTGCCATTTCCAGCCAGATCGGCTGACCGGAAGGGGCGAGGGCAGAATGGGTAACGGCAATCCCCATCGCTTCCGCAACGACTTGGGATGTTGCGGCAGTTCCTAAAAATTGGCAGCCTCCCCCAGGCGTTGCGCAAGCACGGCAGCCGAGTTCCGCGGCCTCCTGCAGCGTCAATTCATTGTTTGCAAATCGCGCTCCGATCGTTTGTACTTTCCCGGCATCTTCTCCGTTTGTCGGCGGAAGGGTGACACCTCCCGGTACGATAATTCCAGGCAAATCCGGCGTGCCTGCAAGCGCTAACATCATGGCGGGAAGACCTTTATCACAGGTTGCAACACCGATTACGGCCTGACGGGTTGGCAGCGAGCGGATCAAGCGCCGGTAGACAATCGCTGCATCATTGCGGTACGGAAAAGAATCGTACATCCCGCTCGTTCCTTGAGAGCGGCCGTCACACGGGTCACTGACATAGCCGGCAAAAGGAACGCCGTCATGTTCCCGGACGACTTCTGCCGCCTCCCGCATTAGAAGTCCTACTTCCCAATGTCCCGTATGGTAGCCTAACGCAATTGGGGTACCATCATGGTCGCGAATTCCGCCCTGGGTGCTTAAAATTAACACTTGGGGCCCCAGCAAATCCTTTGGCTTCCAGCCCATCCCGACATTTTGGGACAGCCCGAATAAATTTCCGCTTGGGGAATTCATCAGCATTTCCTTCGTTAAAGGAAGTGCCCCTCCATTTCCTCTTGCATTCGTCTGTACTTTATATAATGATGGGTCATCGACTGCAAAAATCGTTTCTAATGACATATTAGCCCCTCCAACTTCAGATTGTTGTAAAATTACACGTGCATCCGCAGCGAAACGGATAAAAAAAGAGGGCAAATGCCCTCCCTTCACGCGGAATGAAAAGGATAACAGGGTTTCTTTATTTAAACGATTGCATTATCCCTTTACGAACACCGTTTTAATCGAAGTAAAGAATTCTTTTGCAGCTTCACCTTGTTCACGGGAATGGGAGCTGGATTGTTTCATGCCGCCAAACGGTGCTTGCAATTCTACTCCGGCGCTCTCAGCATTAATTCGGACGAGTCCTGATTCAATTTCGTCGATAAAGGTTAACATTTTTTGGATATTCGTCGTAAAGATCGAGGCACTTAAGCCAAACTTCACATTGTTAGCAATTTGCAATGCCTCTTCCACCGAATCGACTTTAATTAAAGCAAGGACCGGACCAAAGATTTCCTCTTGGGCAATGGTCATATCATTAGAAACGTTTTCGAAAATCGTAGGTTCTACGAAATAGCCATTGTCGTACTTCTCGCCAGTGAGACGATTGCCGCCATACAGCAATTTCGCCCCTTCCTCTTTTCCTTTTTCAATATAGTAGAGAACCGTATCAAGCTGTTTTTTGCTGGAACTTGGTCCCATCCATATTCCATCTTCCAGTCCGTTTCCGACCGTAATCTCTTTCACTTTTGCCAGCAGTTTTTCTTTAAAGGAATCATAGACATCGCGATGGACTAACACGCGGCTCGTTGCTGTACATTTTTGCCCGGTAGAACGCAATCCGCCGCTAATCGTTGCCTCCACCGCCAAATCAAGGTCCGCATCTTCCGCAACGATGACTGGGTTTTTGCCTCCCATTTCAAGCTGGTATTTCGCTCCTCTTGCCAAAGCACCTTGGCCGACCGCTTTTCCGACCGTATCCGATCCGGTGAAGGTAACGCCATTAATATCCGGATGATCGACAATTCCTTGGCCGATGACCGAGCCGGAACCGGTAACAAAGTTTACGACTCCTTTCGGAATTCCTGCTTCCGCCAGACATTCAACGACTTTTGCTGCCGTCACTGCTGCTTCTTGAGCCGGTTTAAATACGACGGTGTTTCCATAAATCAGGGCAGGAGCAATTTTCCAAATCGGAATAGCAACCGGGAAGTTCCACGGTGTAATCACACCTACTACGCCTAGCGGAGCGCGGGTTGTAAACATTAACGCACCTGCATCGGTGGACGGAATAACGTCTCCTGTTTTCCGCATCCCTTCACCGGCATAATAGCGCAAAATAGCAACTCCCCGGGCTGTTTCTCCTTTCGCTTCCGGCAACGTTTTCCCCATTTCGCGGGTAAGGGATTCGGCGATTTCGTCCAGGCGGGATTCTAAAATATCTGCGGCCTTGTATAAATAATTTCCTCTTTCTGCTCCGGAGAGCTTCCACCAAGCTTTTTGGGCCGCTTTCGCTGCAGCTACCGCTTCGTTTAAATCCTCT
Organism: Compostibacillus humi; assembly: GCF_014637175.1. Classification (GTDB taxonomy): domain Bacteria; phylum Bacillota; class Bacilli; order Bacillales; family Amphibacillaceae; genus Oceanobacillus; species Oceanobacillus humi. The sequence goes on from NZ_BMEV01000001.1 coordinate 68,069, forward strand.
GCAGTTGATTTTTGGATGTAGCCGACGACATCGTTCACATTGGCCGGATTAATGCTTGCTTCCGTCTCCGCCGATGGGGAAGCTTTCCATTCTCCTCCGATGTAATTAAGATATGTTTTTGTTTGTACTTCAGTTGTCATTGAACATTACCTCCTATACAAATCTAGTTTGTAATATGCGATTTTTGATGGGTTACCGTATTGCTCAACGTACCAATGCCTTCCACTTCAATATCAACCCGGTCGCCGTCGTGAAGCGTAAAATCATTCGGCGGAACGATACATGTGCCGGTTAACAGCACTGTCCCCGGGAAGATAATATTATCCTTCCGTAAATATTCCACCAGTTCTTCATACCGGCGTTTCAGCTGATTTGTATTTGCGCTGCCTTCAAATACGAGTTCCTCATTCCGGTAAATCCGGCATGTCATGTTGAAATTGTACGGATCCTCCACTGCCTCCGCGAGCAAAATCGCCGGTCCGACCGAACAGGAACGGGACCAGATTTTTGCCTGTGGCAAGTAGAGCGGGTTTTCCCCTTCAATATCCCGGCAGCTCATGTCATTTCCAATCGTGTAGCCTAAAATGTTCCCGTCTCCATCTAATACTAAGCCCAATTCGGGTTCGGGAACTTGCCAATTGGAATCGCTCCGCAAATGGAGAATTTGATTCGGCCCGATGGTGCGTTCTCTTGTAGATTTAAAGAAGATTTCCGGTCTCTCTGCATCGTATACTTTGTCGTAAAATGTCGTTGCATCCATTTTTCCATCGGTAGCTTCATAGTTTCGGGCTTCTTTGCTTTTAAAGTACGTGACCCCGGATGCCCACACTTCCGGTGCATCTACCGGAATTACGACATCCAGTTCAGACAGGGATTCTTTTACAGGAAGCAAATGGGGCACAAATTCTTCAATTAATTCCTTTGTCGTCATTTTTCGTTCTTTCGCCTTGTCTGCTACGTCAACAATGCTTTCATACGGCAGGACATACACTTTTTCCTCTTCGGTTACAGCTCCAAGGACAATCTTTTTCGATTCCTTATCTTTAAAACGTATAATTTTCATAGATAACCTCCGTTCTTATTTGTAATAGATTTATAGAAAGCAGGGAGTTCAGACAAACGGCGTTCACCTCCCTTGTTCCCCAACTCCCCAGCCTTGTTCATACAGCTTAATCCTCTCCAAAACAGCATCACTTTTTTTGGGAATTATTTGAGCCGCGATTTCAGGCGGTCTTCTGCTTTCGTTAAGGCATGCTTCAGCACTTCTTCCCTCAGTTTCTTAAAGGTTTCCAAGCCGGACGCTTGTTCTTTGCTCCACTCTTTCGCAAAGTCACCAGAAGTAATCCGGTTATATTTTTCTTTCATAAACGAACGGATGTATGAGGAGTCGACATCCTGGAAAGAAGTCATTTGCCCATATTGGCTTGTGTTCGAATGGAACGGCAATTGCCGGAACACGCCGACATCCGCAAACTTTTCAAACATGACGACCGGTTCTTTCGACATATACAATTCCATTAACGCCGCTTCTTCCGGATGGCCCATTTCCACCTGAAATTGATAGATTTCCGTTAAAACTTTCATAATTAATGGCCACGTAATTTGTTCCGCAAACAGATCTAAATAGGTTTCATCATCAAAGCTGACTTCTATGGCCCCTTTCTTCGTAGACCCAATCGCTTTTGCCAGCGCTTTCGCAATTTCCTTTGCCTCCCCGGACACATCTTGATGAACCGAGAGAAAGGACGGGAAACCTTCTCCGATTTCATACAGTTCCCTGACGCCTTTCCCGATCATCCTTGGTGCGACCATGATGACATCAATATTTTCCGGCAAGTCAATGTATCCGTAAGTGACGTTATATCCGGAGGAGAAATTAACGACGTTTCCTTTTTCCAGATTTGGAGCAATCTTCTCCTTAAAGATGGCGGGTGCGATTTCGTCCGGCAGCAGCAAGAAGATAATATCGGCCCGTTTGCTTGCTTCTTCAATCGGATAAGCTTCAAAGCCGTCTTGCCGTGCCTTTTCCCAGGATGTATCGCGCACGCTTCCGACGATAATATGTTTCAAGCCGGAGTCCCGCATATTGAGCGCCTGGGATCTCCCCTGGTTGCCATATCCGATAATGGCGACTGTTTTATCTTTCACAACATCAAGGTTTGCATCCTGATCGTAATAAATCGTTGCCATTCTACTACCTCCAAATCTATGTAACTATCTTTCAATAAATTCTTTCTCGCCCATCGTTTCCAAAACTTGTTCATAGGTCGGCAAACCTTCATTATCCCCGTATACGCTGACGACGATGGAGCCGATGGCATTCCCAAAGGTTAACGTTCTTTCCAGCGGCCAGTCATGCAGCAAGCCATACATGATTCCGGCATTATAGCCATCGCCTGCGCCGACAGTGTCCACTACTTTTTTCGCCGGAATCGCAGGCGCTTCTGCGATTATTCCGTGCTGGCATCCGACGGAGCCCTTTTCCCCCTGCTTCACGGCGATAAAGGAAATATCATATTTTTCCAATGCGGCGAAAATTTTTGCCGGTTCCTTTTCACCGATGATGATTTCCATTTCTGCATCCCCGGCGAGGAGAATATCGACTTTCGGCAACAATTGCTGCAATACTTCCCTAGCTTCTTCTTCTGACCACATTCTTAGACGTATGTTTGGATCGAGGGACACTTTTACGTTATATTTACGGGCAATGTCGATCGCTTTTTCCATCACGGCAATATTTCTCCTGTCAATTGCCGGGTAAATTCCGGTCAGATGCAAAATTTTTGCTTGTTTAATGTAGTTTTCATCGATATGTTCCGGTTCTAACGTTAATACTGGAGATTTATGACGGTAGTAAATCGTTTTAGTTGTACCGTCCGGAAGCACTTCTTTAAAGTTTAATGAGGTGGGGTATTCGTCTACGAGCTCAACTTGGGAAACATCTACCCCCTCCCCGCGGGCGAAATTGAGTATATACCGGCCAAAATCATCATTTCCCAGTCTGCTGATCCAGCCTGATTTCAAGCCGAGCCGGGCACAGCCAATTGCGACATTTAATTCTGCTCCTCCGACCTTTTTCCCAAAGGTACTGGCAAACTGTAATGGTTCCTTGTTGCACGGGCTGAAAGTAATCATCGATTCGCCGATCGTTACCACGTCATACATTTTTTTACCCCCTCTACTACTGTTTTGCCGTCCAGGGTTTTGCAAAAAGGAAGCATTCACTGTTATACGATGGATTCATCTTTGGATGCGACAATTTCTTCTGCTGTCTGTTCTTTGCCTATGATTATCCGGTCTGCCATCTGAACGAATAATCCCGTTTCGACTACCCCAGTCATCTGCTTTAATTGTTCATGTAATTGTTGCGGATTTTGTATTGAATTAAATTGACAATCTAAAATATAGTTGCCATTGTCGGAGATAAACCTTTCCCCGTTTCTTTCCCGAATTTTCGGTTCACATCCTAATTCGGCAATTGTCCTTGCCGTCAGTTCCCAGCCAAAGGGCAATACCTCCACCGGCAGCGGGAATTTCCCTAAAGTGCTGACAAGCTTCGATTCATCGACAATGACGATAAATTCTGTCGCATGGGCATCGACAATCTTTTCCCTTACTAACGATCCGCCGCCGCCCTTGATCAGATTAAACTGGCGGTCGACTTCATCGGCTCCGTCAATAGCGATGTCAATTCGGCTGACGGAGGAAGAATCCGTCAATGGAATGCCAAGCTGTTTTGCCAGTCTTTCCGTTTTTTTGGAAGACGGGATGCCGGTAATTTGCAAGCCTTGCTGTACTTTTTCACCGAGCTTTTCCAGCATCCAGTTCACCGTCGAACCAGAGCCTAAGCCGACCACCATCCCGTCCTTAATCCATTTCACCGCTTCTTCTGCTGCTAATTTTTTTTGCTGATCCTGCTTCATCCAACCAACTCCTTACCATTCTGCTATGGAGCCGTCTTTATGACGCCAGACCGGATTTTTCCAGTTATGGCCGACTTCTGCCCGCTGCTTCACGTATTCTTCGTCAATCTCAATGCCTAATCCCGGTTTTTCCGGCAATTTGACATATCCGTCTTCAAATTTAAAAACATCTTTATCGATTACGTAGTCGAGCAAATCGTTTTCTTTGTTATAGTGGATTCCCATACTTTGCTCCTGGATAAATGCATTATGGGAAATGGCATCGACTTGCAGGCTGGACGCAAGGGCAATCGGACCTAACGGACAATGCGGTGCAAGGGCCACATCAAAGGCTTCCGCCATGGAAGCGATTTTCATCGTTTCCGTAATGCCGCCAGCATGGGACAGGTCAGGCTGGATAATATCGACAACGCCGTCCGTTAAAATTCGTTTAAAATCCCAGCGGGAGTACATCCGTTCTCCGGTGGAAATCGGGATGACCGAATGCTGGGCAAGTTCCTTCAGCGCCTCATTGTTTTCCGGAAGTACCGGTTCTTCCACGAACATCGGCCGATACGGCTCCAGCTCTTTCATTAAAATTTTTGCCATCGGCTTATGCACCCGGCCGTGAAAGTCAATTCCGATTCCCATATGCGGACCGGCTTCTTCACGGATGGCATTCACCCTGGCCAGCACTTCATCCACTTTTTCGTAGGAATCAATATATTGCAATTCCTCCGTAGCATTCATCTTAATTGCAGTAAAGCCGTTCTCTTTCGCTTCTTTCGCCGCACGGCCCACATCGGACGGCCGATCGCCGCCAATCCACGTATAAACCCGAACAGAATCTCTAACTTTTCCGCCCAGCAATTCATAAACCGGTGCATCGTAATATTTCCCCTTAATATCCCAGAGGGCCTGATCGATCCCGGCGATGGCGCTCATCAATACCGGGCCGCCGCGGTAAAAGCCGGCACGGTATAATAAGTTCCACGTATCCTGAATTTTTAGCGGGTCTGAACCGATAAGGTAGGTCTTTAATTCCTCTACGGCTGCTTTCACCGTACTTGCTCTTCCTTCTACAACCGGTTCTCCCCATCCGACAATTCCTTCATCCGTTTCAACTTTCAGAAAACACCATCTTGGCGGGACGAGGAAACACGTCATATTCGTTATTTTCAATTTCATCACCTTCTCTATTTGCTCTATTTTTATCGGATTAAGAGCAATGACAACTGAGGAACATACGTAATAATAAGCAACGTAATCGTCATCACGATGATAAATGGTATGACTGCTCTTACTAATCCGCCGAAACTTACCCCGGAAATTCCTTGGGCAACAAACAGGTTCACGCCAACTGGCGGTGTAATAAATCCTACAGCCAAACCAACGACCATGATAATTCCGAAGTGAATTGGGTCGTATCCAAGACCGGTTACAATTGGAAGCAAGATTGGCGTTAAAATAATAATGGCTGCCAGCGTATCCATAAAACATCCGACGATGAGCAATAGAACGATAATAAGCAGCATAACAATAATCGGGCTCTCGGAAACCGATAACATCCATTCGGCAATCTGGTTTGGAATTTGTTCTACCGTTAATAATCTTCCAAAGGCAGTTGCAGTCCCGACGATAATCAGCACCGTCGCTGTCGTCAAAGAAGAATCAATAATAATTCGCGGGATGTCTTTCCATTTTAGTTCGCGATAAATGAAGATACCGGCTACCAGGCCGACTACTACAGCGACCGCTGCCGCTTCGGTCGGGGTAAAAATCCCGCCATAAATTCCGCCAAGGATAATAAGCGGAATAGCTAAAGCCCACTTTGCATCCCAAATTGCTTTAAACAATTTCGCGAAGGAGAACTTTTCTCCGCTGCCCTTATACCCTTTTTTCCGGGCATAATAGTAAACGTATGCACTTAAGGCAAGCCCAATGACGATTCCCGGAATAATACCTCCGATAAACAAGTCTCCAATCGAAGAAGCGGAAGACGTTCCATAAATAACCATCGGTATGCTCGGCGGAATGATGACCCCCAGCGAACCTGCAGCAGCAACAACAGCAGCGGAAAAAGTACGATCATAGCCGAGCTTTACCATTGCCGGAATCATAATTCCCCCGATAGCGGCAACCGTTGCCGGAGCAGATCCGGAAATGGCTGCAAAGAACATACACGTTACAACCGTTGCAATGGCAAATCCTCCAGTAATATTACCTACCATTCGGTTTGCTACATTAAATAACCGTTCGGAAATTCCGCCTTTCCCCATAATTTCACCAGCAAGAATGAAAAACGGAACAGCCATAATCGGGAAGGAGTCGACAGAGGTAACCAGACCTTGGGCAAGGAACTCAATCGGCAAAGAGCCTGTATAAATAATCGTCACTAAAGTTGCAATCCCTAGTGCAATTCCGACTGGTACACTTAACAGCAAAAACAATGCAAAACTCCCGAATAAAACTGCGGTTGTCATGGATGAAACCTCCTTTAATCACGTGGTTAACTTATTTCCTCCTCTTGTTCCAGAGCAAAGTCTTGTTCTGTTTTTACATCAAAATCCCGTTTGCCCAATAAAGTTAAGATCTGAAGAATGATTTGTTGAATTAGTCGGATGGAAGTAATGGCAAAACCAACCGGAGTGGCTAAATATACTATTCCCATTGGAATATGCAGTGCTGGTGACGTTTGACCCCATCCTAGAAGCTGCCGGGAAATATCGTATCCGTATATCACAATAAAGATGGAGAATGCCAAAAATATTAGATTGGCAATTAAACTTAAATAAATCTTCTGTCTATCTTTTAAGAAATGAAGCAATGCATCTACTTTAATATGTCTTTGCATTTTTACCCCGTAGCTGATGCCTATGTATACGAGCCAAATAAAACAATATCTTGCCAACTCTTCCGACCAGGAAAGGGAAGAATTCATGACATGGCGCATAAATACTTGCAAGGCGGTTATGACGGTCATAACCGAGCCAAGAACGAGGAGCAGGGACTCTTCTAAATATTTATCAATCCAGCGAATCACTTTCATACTCCTTCTCACTTCCTTTCAAATGTCATATTTTTGGAGAGGAGGGCAGTCAAAGCGTACCCTCCTCCCCTCCTTCTTATTGTGCTGCTTCAATCGCGTCGTAGATTTCTTGCACAATCTCTTTTCCGATTGTTTCGGCAAACTCGTCTACAGCAGGCTGTACAGCTTCACGCATTTCTTCTTTCGCTTCGTCGCTTACTTCGTTAAAGTTAACCCCTTCGTCAATTAAAGCTTGTTTGTATTCTTCATTTGCTTTACGGTTTTCTTCCCGTTCAAATTTTCCTGCTTCAATTGCTGCATTTTTAACAATTTCTTGATACTCAGCTGGCAAGCTGTCATAGAACGGTTTGCTGATCATAAACACGAATGGTGTATAAACATGGTTTGTAGCAGAAATATACTCTTGTACTTCATGGAAGCCTTCCAGGTAAATGGTTGCAATCGGGTTTTCCTGCCCATCTACCGTTCCTTGCTGCAAGGCGGTAAACAGCTCTGTAAAGGCCATCGGTGTCGGGTTAGCTCCCATCGCACGGAATGCTGCTAAGTGCAGATCGTTTTCCATCGTACGAATCTTCAAGCCTTCAAAATCTGCTAATGATTCGATTGGACGCACACTGTTGGACATATCACGGTATCCGTTTTCCCAGTATGCCAATCCGACAAGGTTTTGCTCTTCCAGCATATCTAATAGTTTTTGTCCTACTTCTCCGTCAAGAACGGCGTCTGCTACTTCCACGCTTGGCATTAAGAATGGAATATCAAATACAGCAAATTCTGGCACGAAGTTTGCGATTGGCGCAGTCGATGGAATCGTTACTTCCTGAGATCCGAGCTGCAATGCTTCCATCATCGAACGGTCGTCTCCAAGCTGTCCGCTATGATACGTTTCGACGACGATGGCACCGTCTGTTTCTGCTTCGACGATTTCCTTAAACTTCAGCAATCCGGCATACTGCGGATGCTCCGAGTTCAATCCGATTCCTGCCCGGATGACAAACTCAGCATCTCCGGAAGATTCACTGCTTGCATCTTCTCCAGAGCTGCTTTCGCTAGTTTCGTTGCTGTCGCTGCTTTCGGAAGCATCATCATTTCCTCCTCCGCCACATGCAGCCAGTACGAGAACTAGCATCAGGCTAAAAAGTAATAAAGATAGCTTTTTCATTGTGTTTCCCCCTTAGAGAATTTTTTTATATGAAAGGGGATATGTATCCCCTTACATATCAATGATGAATAGTAATTTTTTCATCCTTACAAAACATTACGAAGGACGAACAACATATTTTGGTTCTTTTCCTAGCAAAACATCGGCGACATTTTGCGCTGTTTTCGTTTTCAGTTCAATTTCCGATTCCGAGGAATGCCAGGCAGCATGCGGATTTAAAATGACATGCTCCATTTCCAATAGCGGATTTCCTTCCTCAATCGGCTCTATTTCCAAAACATCTAAACCAGCACCGGCAATTTCATGATTTTGCAGCGCCTCAATCAGTGCTTTTTCATCAATTACCGGGCCGCGGGATGTGTTCACGATAAATGCTTCTTTTTTCATTAATGCAAATTGTTCTTTTCCGACCATTCCGCGAGTAGCATCGTTTAACGGGGTATGAACAGAAATAACATCACTCCGCTTGAACAGATCATCAAAATCAACGAGTTCTACATCCAAGTTTTTTGCTGCTTCTTCCGGAATGAACGGATCATAGGCAATGACTTTAAACCCAAATACTTTCGCTTTTTGTGCCACTTTTTGGGCGATGTTTCCAAAGCTTAACAGACCGAGTACCCGTCCTTTCAAGCGGAACATCGGAGTGGCTACTTTGTAGTCCCAAATCCCTTGCTTCACTTTATTGTTCAAAAAGGTTACTTTTCTTGCTAACGATAAAATCAGCGCAAGGGCATGATCCGACACTTCATCTAAACAGTAATCGGTTACATTGCAGACAGTAATGTTTTTCGTTGCCGCGCTTGGCAGGTCGATCGTATTAATACCGACACCATAGCGGGCGATTACTTTACAATTCTCCAATTGTTCGATAACTTTTTTTCCTAAAGGAGCGTATTGATTAATAATGGCATCTACGTCCTTTGCTACTTCGATAACTTCTTCCTCTGTCCGGCATTGGGCATGAATAAATTCCACATCCGGAACTTGTTCGCGGATTAAATTTTCTTCGATTTCGACAGATGTATATTCATAATCGGAAAACAATACTTTGAAGCCCATTGTCTTTCATCTCCCTTTGTCTATATGCTCTTCGCTTCGTTGTTCTTACAGCGAAACTTTATCCTTGTTCTTCTTTATCTCGGCAAACGTATCTGCGTATAATCTGGCTTTTGCCGTCAACGCTTCCAGCGACTCCTTTGTTACTTCCATATTCCCCCGGACTAGTGATCCGCCAATTCCAACTGCAGCTGCACCTGCCTTGAAGAAAGTTTCCATGTTATTTACATCAATTCCCCCTGTCGGCATAATGGGGATTTGCGGAAGCGGTCCCTTGACGGCTTTGATATAGTCCGGCCCGAGGCTTCCAGCCGGGAAAAGCTTAATCAAGTCTGCTCCTGCTTCATATGCCGAAAGCATTTCCGTCGGCGTCATCGCCGCCGGAATGCTCATTAAGCCGTATCGCTTCGTCAGCCGGATCGTATCCGTGTTTAACGTCGGGGAGATAATAAACTTTGCGCCGCTGTCAATCACGGATTTCGCCGTTTCCGGATCAAGCACGGTTCCGGCTCCAATCAGCATCTCTTCGCCAAATTCATCGACCGTCTCTCGCAAGGCGGCCGTAATTCCCGGCGTATCTGCCGTAATTTCTGCAATTCGGATGCCGCCTTTCCAGAGGGCTTCGATAATGGGAAGAATATTTTCCTGTTTCTGCCCTCTTATAATGGCGACAATTCCATGTTCTTTTATGTAATGAAAATCGTTCACCTTTCCACCTCCATCTACCTGCGAATATCTTCGGCGGCGGAAGTATACAGTCCGAGTTCTTCCCGGTCCGGCAATCCTTCCACGTCTCCGTCGACTTGGACGACGATGGAACCGACGAGATTCCCTCGCGCCACACTTTCCCTCACCGAAAGACCGTCCAGCAAACCGGAGAGAAATCCTGCACAAAATCCGTCCCCGGCACCGACCGGATCTTTCACTTCACTCACCTGAACCGTCGGTACAAGCTCCTGCTTGTCCTTCGTCACATACCAGGCGCCGCGGGAACCGACTTTAATGACCGCCATCGATGCTCCTCTTTTTAACACTTCGCTGCCGATTTCTTCCGGCTCTTTTGTGCCGAAGAGAAATTCCCCTTCTTCCACACTCGGAAGGACAATGTCACTATAGGAAACAAGCTCGAGCAGCACCTTTCTCGCCTTTTCCTCTGACCAGAGGTTCCGGCGGACGTTCGGGTCGAACACGACGGTCAGTCCATGTTTTTTTGCCAGTTTCGCTGCATATACAATCATCTCGTAACAGGATTCACTTAATGCCGGCGTAATCCCGCTTATATAAAGAATCTTTGCTTGTTTCAGATAATTTTCGTTAATATCTTCCTTCGACATCCGGCTGGCGGCGGAGCCATTCCGGTAATACTGGATGCGAAACTGCTGCATCGTTCGTATTTCTTTGAAAAACAATCCCGTTGGAGCTTCTCGGTCATATTGGACTTGGCTCACGTCCACCCCTTCGCCTTTGACAAAGGAAACCATCGCTTTTCCGAATTCATCATTTCCTACCCGGCTGATCCAGCCTGCTTTATGTCCGAGCTTAGCCAGCCCGATAGCTACATTTGTTTCTGCACCGGCAAATTTTCGGTTGAAATTGGTTGCATACCGCATTTGCCCCTGTGATTGAGGAGTAAACAGAACCATTGTTTCTCCTATCGTGACAACATCCATGCGCTTCTCCTCTCTCCTTCTATGCAATTCCGCCAATGAAGCAGCTGTCTTTTACGCAAGAATCGATGCGTCTTTTGCCAATAATCCTGCCTGCTGCAGGATTTCGGCAACATCCTTTTTCTTTTCCTCAGACAATTTCCGTCCCGGCGCAAGGACATGGGTGGAAACGTCTAATCCCGTCATGCGCATTGCCTCTTTAATGACATTGGAAAAGGGCGAATCCAGCTTGTAAAGGAGCGGGATATAGGCAAGTTTCCGCAATAGCTCAATCCCTTTTGCATAATCTCCTTCCTGAAAGGCCTTGTATATGCCGATGGTCAGTTCCGGTGCAAAGTTTGCGCTTGCGGACATTCCTCCATCCCCTCCTAAGGAAAGGGTGTTCCACAGATGATCATCATATCCGCAGAAGACGGAGAATTCAGGAATTTCAGCCTTCACTTTCAAGATCAGTTCCCGGATATGTCCGACGGTGTCCACCGTATCTTTAATTCCAACGACATTTGGATAAGCCTTTGCCAGTTTCAGCACAAATTCCGGTGTTAAGTTTTGTCCGGTTAAGTCCGGAAAATTATAAAGAACGATTGGCAGCTTCGTCGATTGTGCCACTTCGGCGTAATGGGCAAAGAGGTTGTCCTCTGTCAGCTGCCAATAATACGGATTGATGACGACCAATCCGTCTGCGCCGATTGATTCGCTAAGACGGCTTAATTCTACCGTTTCCGCCGTGACCGAGCTTCCTGTTCCAATTAAAACCGGAACCCGCTTTCTCGTATATTCCACGGCAAATTCGGCTACTTCTTTCCGCTGCGGTACGGACATTTGACTAAATTCCCCGTTGCTTCCGAGGAAAAATAGTCCATCGACGCCTGCGTCAATGAGAAAGTCAATGACTTTTCCTGTTCCTTCCCGGTCCAATTCGCCTTTTTCATTAAAGATGACGGAAACCGGCGGGATGATTCCATGAAATATTGGTTTTCCCATCTGTATCTCTCCTTTTTCTTGATGTTAGAAACTCATATTCTATTGATGAACATGGATGTTTCCAAACAAAGTCAACATGGTTTGCTAGTTTGCTAGCTTTTCGTCGATGATGCCCTTCGAATCAGCCTTGGCTCAAACCGCCGGATGTCCGCATCCATGACATAACGATTATTTATTTTTTGAATCAGCGCAGCAGCTGCTTCCCGTCCGATGTCAAAAGCCGGCTGAGCTATCGTTGTTAATGGCGGATCGAATAAATCGGCAAACGAAATATCGTCAATTCCGATGATGGCCAAATCCCCCGGAACTTCCAGCTTATTTTCCTTCACAAAGGTTAAAAGCTGCATAAAAGATAAGTCATTGATGGCGATAATTGCTTGAGGAGGCTGCTTTAAGGCCATTAATTCCTTTAGCCGGGTTTGCATTTCTTTTAAAGGGGCGGAGGCGATATAATCTTCTGTTGCCTTAAGCCCTTTATCCTCCAGCGCCTTTTTATATCCTTGTATCCGTTCAAACCTTGGGGTAATGCTGATCGGTTCCATCGTTAACATGGCAATTCGCTCATAGCCGTTATCCGTCAGCTCGTCCACACACATTTTTGCCGCTTTTTCGTTATGGAGCATCATCGTGCTGATATCCAGCCCGTCAATATACCGGTCGACAAAAACAAGGGGATAATTTCTTTCCTTCAGCTTCCGGTACAAATCAATATTGCTTTTTGTCGGAATGGCGATAATGCCATCGACTTGTTTCGCAAGGAGCATCTCAATATACCATTTTTCTTTTGAAGGATTGTCATCCGCATTGCAAATAATTACCTGGTACCCTTCCCGATTGCATACATCTTCAATGGCACGTATCACTTTAGTCGAAAAACTGTACAAGATGTTTGCAAGAATGACGCCAATCGTTTTCGTTTTTTTCTTTTTTAAACTTCTAGCAATCGTATTCGGGCGATATCCCAATTCCTCCACGGCCTGTTTAATTCGTTCTCTCGTATCTGCTCCCATATACTCGTAGCGGCCGTTTAAATATTGAGAAACGGTACTTTTGGACACCCCTGCTCTCTTTGCAACATCGATGATTGTGACTGTTTTCATCCTATCCCCCCAAGCAACCCCGTTAAAAAAACTAAAACGATTTAGAAAGAGAAGGAAATTCATCCTGCTTTTTTTAAATTTTCCGCCTATCTGATTATTTCTTTTAGGTATGTATGGAAAACGTTAATCCCTTCGCACTAGCATTCACATGGTTCAAACGATATAAATATAAAATTTGAAATATTTTAGTAAACCGATTTACTAAAACAATGAAAGTTTTCTAAATCGTTTTACTAAATTTTAAATATAGTATAATCAGTTTGTAAGCGTTTTACAAGGGTTTTTTTTAAAAAAATTTCATCTTTTTACCAGAAGGGTCGAATTTCCGCGAAAAATCAGTCTTTTTGACGATAAAAAAATTTGCCAAGATTTTCATATCCTGGCAAATTTTGATTAATTTTTTTATTTTCCATTCTATTTTTCGGTCTATCGGCCTAGCCAGCCTCCATCCACCGCCAGTAAATGGCCATGCACAAAATTGGAAGCATCCGATGCCAAATAAATGACCGTTCCTTTAAAGTCTTCCGGTGTGCCCCAGCGGCCGGCAGGGATTCTTTCCAAGATTTGCCGATTTCTCGTTTCATCTTGAATTAATGCTTCGTTCATATCTGTAGCAATATATCCCGGCACAATTGCATTCACATTGACATTATGAACTGCCCATTCGTTGGAAAGAGCTTTTGTTAATTGGGCAACCCCGCCTTTTGCCGAAGCATAGGCAGGAATCGTAATCCCTCCTTGAAAGGAATTCAATGAGGCGATGTTAATAATTTTTCCGCTTTTTCTCGGCACCATATGTTGGCCCGCAGCCTGGCACAAAATCCAAACTGCCTTTAAATTGACCGTTAACACATCATCCCAATCTTCTTCGAGAAATTCCACGGCCGGATTTCGCCGCTGAATTCCGCCGTTATTTACTAAAATGTCCAGTTTCCCGAACCGATTGATTACTTCCGGAACCGCTTTTTTGACCTGGTCTAAATGGAGCAAGTCGCACGGAATAATTTCACACTTTCTCCCTAACGCTTCAATTTCTTCTTTTACGTGGAACTGGGATGGATCCCGCTGCAGCAATGCGATATCCGCTCCCGCTTCAGCCAGGGCAATGGCCAAAGCCTTTCCAATTCCTCTGGTGGCTCCTGTAACTGCTGCTACTTTGCCTTCTAAAGAAAATAGTTCTAAGCCCACCTTCTCCCTCCTCATCCTATTACAAAAAATTTTTTATTGTTTAAATTCTATCATGTTCATCCGTCCGGCCCTTGTCAAGCAATCGATGAAATTACGTTGCCAACGTAATGCAGTTTCGCCCTTTTCGCTTGCTTTCGTAAAGGGCGTCGTCCACCTGCTTGAGCAGGACGTCCAGCTTGCCGTTGCAGGAACGGATCGAGGCAATGCCGGCGGAGAAGGTGACATGGAACGTTTCGCCACCGACGGTAAACGGGTGACGCTGAAAGGCGAGGCGAATCCGGTCCACTAAATGTTTGGCATCTTCTAGCGTCGTATGGGGCATGAGCAGCAAAAACTCCTCTCCTCCATAACGGAAAAAATAATCCGATTCCCTTTTTTCCCGGCGAATAATTTTCGATAACGTCCTGAGCACCCGGTCCCCTTCCAGGTGGCCGTATTTGTCGTTCACTTTTTTGAAAAAATCCACGTCGATCATGGCGACGGTAAAAATACGCTGATACCGGTGGAAAGACGCAATAAAGCTCTTCAAAATTTTTTCCATCGCCTTCCGGTTTAGCGCCCCCGTCAGTTCATCGACGGTGCTCGACTCTTCAATATATTTTTTCGACTTCAGCCGATTTTTTAAATACGGGAGAAATAAGTCAAAATAGAGCGGTTTAGAAATAAAGTCGGTTGCCCCGATCTCATAGGACAAAATCCGATTTTCCAGCGTATCCTGATTGCTGACCACGGCAATCGGGGTGAACGCTTGTTGTGCAACAGTTACAATCTTTTGCAAAAGTTCCAGCCCGTTCGAATCGGACAAAGAAATGGCAAGAGTGACAAAGGAAGGTTTCAGATTATAAAACTTCTCGATACCCTCCTTCGCCGTCACTGCAACGGCGACGACGTACCCGTTCTTTTCCAGATTTTCTTTTAAACCCGATATAAATTCCCGATCATCATCAATCAGCAAAATGGTTTCCTTTTCGCCGCAGCCATCCATTGGGAAAACCCCCTTTTATCTAACACTCCTTATCTATATTATAACAGTTAGGGTTGGTACTTTTTTCCTAACATTCATGACTTTTTCGTGAATAATATGCTGATGTTTCGTTGGGAGTGACAGGCACCGGCGGCACCTTTATAATATGGAGAGGTAGAAAAGATAGGGGGAAGTAATGTGTGGAAGTGTCCGAATTGTGATTTTGAACAAGCGTCCGGCAATTATTGCGAAAGATGCGGCACGATGCTGCCTAATCCTGTAGCCGCCATTGCAAAAACGGATGTACAAGAGCAAGATGAAAACCCGCAGCAGGACAACGCGCCGGAAGCGAGTGAAACAAAAGAATCATCCCGTTCCAGGAGCGGCGAGAAAATAAAAAGGGAATTGAACAATTACTGGACTTATTTTGTCACCTTGCTGAAAAATCCGTCCCTTGCCTTCTTGACGAACGAGAAATATTTTACATATGGATTAGTAAATATCGGCTTATTTGCCTTGTTTTACGCTTTGGCTGTTTATCTTTTGGCCAATTCTATTTTCCGGTCCATCGGCGGATTTTTTATGATGGAGACGTCGATGCCGTTTTCCTATATGTTAAGCATGCTGTTTGTGATGCTTGTGCTTGTCGCCATCGCTTTCTTTAGTGCCTTTGTCATGACGAAAGCAGCGAAAAGCAAGATACCTTTGCAGAAGATGGTTGCCCAATTCGGGGCGCTGTTTTCGCCCTTCGTTGCGTTAAACGGGATTGCTTTCGTTGGCGCAGTCATCCGGTCCGCTTTTCTTACCGTCTTGCCTCTTCTGTTCTCGGTGAGCCTTGCCTTACTCTACGTACCGGTTCTGTTTGTTTACGAAAAGGCAGCGGAGGCGGACAAAAAGGGACAAAAAGTTTATTATAGTCTGTTAACGGTTGTACTCATTTTTGCGATTGCGTTCTTGCTCGGAGATGCCCTCCTTTCCCGGGTCATCCAGCAGCTTGACGACATGTTCTATTATTTGTTTTAGCGCTAAGCTTAGTGCCTGACATTGACGGCACTTAAGATACGAGAAAGGAGCTGATCCTTTGAGCAAAAAGATTTTAAACAATGATTGGGGACCTCTGTTGGAGGAGGAATTTTCGAAACCGTATTATTTGCAGTTAAGAGAGTTTCTGAAAAAGGAGTATGCGACAAAGCAAATTTATCCCGATATGTACGATATTTTCAACGCGCTCCATTACACGCCGTTCCATAAAGTGAAGGTCGTCATTTTAGGGCAAGACCCTTACCACGGACCAAATCAGGCCCATGGGCTCAGTTTTTCTGTAAAGCCGGGAGTCCCTGCACCACCGTCATTGAAAAATATTTTCAAAGAATTGCATGACGATCTCGGCTGTACCATTCCGAATCACGGACACCTTGTCCATTGGGCAAAACAGGGGGTGCTTCTCCTAAACACGGTGCTCACCGTCCGACAGGGCCAGCCCCAGTCCCATCGGGGAAAAGGCTGGGAAAACTTCACTAATCGCGTAATTGAGCTGTTAAACGAAAAGGACAGCCCGGTCGTATACATATTGTGGGGAGCATCCGCCCAGGCAAAACAGGCACTCATCGACACGTCGAAACATTTTATTTTAAAAGCGCCCCATCCGAGTCCGCTGTCGGCCCATCGCGGCTTTTTCGGAAGCAAACCCTTTTCCAAAACGAATCGTATTTTGGAGCAGCAAGGACAAGACCAGATCGATTGGCAAATTCCCGATTTATAAAAACAGCACTTTGCTCGCCGGCAGAGTGCGTTTTTTTCAGTCCGGAAAAATGTTAGCGTCCCCAAACATCCATCCGTCCTTTCAAGCCTATCTTTCTGGAAAAACTGCCATAATTTACTTCTTACTTGTACCATCCAATCCGCTGTAGAATAGACTTGTTCATTTTAAATTCAACTGATCCTTAAGGAGGAACTAATTATTAAAAAACAAGTTATTTCAATGACAATTGCAGCTTGAATCTTTGCCGGAGGTTTCGGCTACGCAGCAGAAGCAAGTGCAAAGGCCCATACCGTACAATCAGGAGAAAGTCTATGGTCTATTTCGCAAAAATATAATGTGCCGGTAGCGAGTTTACTAGATTGGAATAATCTGGATTCTACGACGATTTTTCGCGGCCAAACCCTGATTGTAAACAAGCCAGTCTACTATACTGTCAAAAAAGACGACAGCCTCACGCAGATTGCGAAAAACTACGGAACGACAGTACAAACCATTAAAGATTTGAACAAACTCACCTCGAACACGATTTACGTCGGTCAAAGGTTAACACTGCCAAATGCCGCACGCGAAACAGGAAACAGCACCACTTACACCGTAAAACGCGGCGACACCCTCTCTAAAATTGCCAAGGAGCACGGAACGACGGTAAAAGCTATTAAAGACGCAAACGGACTCACTTCGGATACCATCCATGTCGGACAAACGCTTAAGCTTTCCGGCTCTGCCAGCACGGCACAAACGTATACCGTCAAGCCGGGGGATACCCTATATTCCATCGCGGTGAAACACGGAACGACCGTTCAGGCGATTAAAAAAGCGAATGGACTCACATCCAATAGCATCCGCGTCGGACAAACGCTTAAGCTTTCCGGCTCTGCCAGCACGGCACAAACGTATACCGTCAAGCCGGGAGATACCCTATATTCCATCGCGGTGAAGCACGGAACGACCGTTCAGGCGATTAAAAAGGCGAACGGACTCACATCCAATAGCATCCGCGTCGGACAAACACTGAAACTTTCCGGCAAACCCTCTGCTGTTCAGCCTTCTGCCAACATTGTCGAGGCGCTGATTGCGGAAGGGAAAAAATATATCGGCGTTCCTTACGTTTGGGGCGGAACAAGTCCTGCCGGCTTTGACTGCAGCGGATTTTTGCATTACGTCTTCCTGCAAAACGGGATTTCGATTCCCCGGACAGTAGAAACGATCTGGAATGCAGGCAAACCGGTTGCAAGCCTGTTGATAGGGGATCTCGTTTTCTTTGAAACGTATAAAAAAGGACCGTCCCATGCGGGAATTTATCTCGGCAATGGCCAGTTTCTTCATGCCAGCACTTCCGCTGGCGTCACCATCAGCAATATGGACAATCCTTACTGGTCCCCGCGCTATCTCGGAGCAAAGCAGCTTCATTAAACTATGGGAAACACCCGGCACCGTTTTCTAACTGAATGAAACAAAAAAAGGTATCTTGCATCGATGCAAGGTACCTTTTTTATGCTCGATGGAACGCACGCCAAGCTCGACGTTGTTGGGGATGATTCGATGGCCAAAAAGGGTGCTGTTGCTTATTCATTGGACCGTGCCGGAAAAAGAAGTTCCTGAACCCGACAGATTACGCCCCTTTTTTCACCACTCGTACGGCGTTTCTTGATAAACGTAATAATTGAGCCAGTTGGAGAAAAGCAGATGGCTATGGGAACGCCACGTATGCAGCGGACGTTTCGTCGCATCGTCATTCGGAAAATAATTTTCCGGCATGTCAATGTCGAGCCCTTTTTTCAAATCCCGCTCGTATTCGTCTTTCAGCGTCGTCGCATCGTATTCCAAATGCCCGGTAATCATAATGTTTTTCGAATCCTTGGAAATGATGATGAACGGGTCTCCCAGCTCAGAAACAGACAAGAGCCTGAGGTCCGGATGGTTTTCAATGTCCTCCTTCGCCGTTCCGGTATGGCGCGAATGCGGGGCATTGAAAATTTCGTCAAAGCCGCGCAATAATTTTTCTTTATGGTCGGCAACGTCATGCTGATAAATGCCGAAGCATTTTTTCGGAAGCGGGTATTTCCCGATGCCGTAGTGGTAGTACAATGCGGCCTGGGCACCCCAGCATATATGTAACGTGCTCGTTACATGGGTTTTTGTCCATTCCATAATTTCCTTTAATTCTTCCCAGTAATTGACTTCTTCAAATTCCAAATGTTCCACCGGCGCCCCGGTAATGATCATTCCGTCATAACGGCGGGATTTAATTTTGTCAAAGGTAGTATAAAACGTATCCAAATGATATTTGCTGACATGGGTAGAACGATGGGTTGCCGTCCGCAAAAAGGTGATGTTTACTTGCAATGGCGTATTTCCTAACAGGCGCAACAGCTGCAGTTCGGTTTTTTCTTTTTCGGGCATGAGATTAAGAATAAGTATATTTAAAGGGCGAATATCCTGGGTCCGCGCCCGCTCTTCATCCATCACAAAAATTTTCTCTTCTTTTAAAATGTCTGCTGCCGGCAAATTCTTCGGAATATTAATAGGCAATCTGCCCTCACTCCCCTTTTCAACCTTTTCAAAGATAATAACAATAATTATAAAATTTATAAAACATTCTGGCAAGAGGCATAGGTACGACCATCTATTTCTCCAATCTTGCAGTAAACACCACTTATGCCAAGCTTTCTCAAAACATGTCGAAAAACGCCGAAAAAATGCATAGGACTTATGTCTCTTTCTTGTTGCACCATGTTGAATTTTGTAATTTTTACCAGTATGATAGATTTAAAGATTAATAGTACTTTGAGAGGGTGAACGAGGTACACCTTTGCGAAGGAACGGAACGTGCGTAATCATTCATTCCTATATTTGTTCGTAAAGCAATCATATTTTCATAGGAGGGTGGACATTGTCGAATAAGAAAGTAATGCTATCTGTTACAGCAGGGGCTGCGGTAGCAACCTTTCTGGCAGGAGCAGGTGAAGCAGAGGCATCATCGTATAAAGTAAAACCGGGAGATACGTTATGGAAAATCGCCCGGGAACATAATGTTTCCGTCGCCAATTTAAAAACTTGGAATAATTTAACTTCTGACATTATTTTTCCAAACCAAGTATTGAAAACGAGCACTTCGAATACCTCCAGCAATTCCAAACAAAAACAAAACAACAATCAGAGCAATACTTCTTCCAATTCCAGCAATAAAGCAAAAACGTATACGGTAAAAGCGGGGGATACCTTAAGCGGAATTGCCGCTAAACATAACATTTCGCTGCAAAACTTGATGAAATGGAACAATTTAAATACGACGTTAATTTATCCGGGCAATGTGCTCGTCGTCAGTCAGCCAAAAACGGCAACGAACAATAAATCGAATAAAAACTCCAGCTCAACTGGAAACAATAAACCGCAAACCGGATCTTCTTCAGTGTATGTCGTGAAATCCGGCGACACGTTGTCACGGATTGCTTCCCAATACGGGGTAACGGTCAGCAATTTGAAAAAATGGAATAATTTAACATCCGACCTGATTTTTATCGGCCAAAAACTAACGATTAATCCGAACGGGAACACCGGAAATGCACCAAGCACTCCGGCAAAGGAGAAAAGCCCAAGTGCAAAGGTGGACAAGCTTGTCAGCGTGGCCAAAAACTTAGTCGGTACCGGGTACAAATGGGGAGGGGCGGACCCGAGCGGTTTTGACTGCAGCGGCTTTATCTATTATGTATTTAATCAGAGCGGCCAATCCGTAAAACGCCTTTCCAGTGCCGGATATTACGACCGTTCCTACTATGTCAACAAACCGCAAGTAGGAGACTTGGTGTTCTTTGCCAATACGTATAAATCTGGCATTTCCCATTTAGGCATTTACATCGGAAACAACCAATTTGTTCATGCAAGTTCGAACGGAGTAGAGATTACAAGCTTGAACAACTCTTACTGGAAGAGCAAATTTGACGGTTTCAAACGGTTTTATTAAAAATCAAGCCGGGACGTGCGAAAACGCTCGTCCCGGCTTTGTTATTGGCATTCGGCAAAATTCAGTTGGCTTCTTGCTCCAGTCTTTTCTGCCCCTCGTACCTATGCTTTTTCTTTATGGTAATTGACGATGATAATTCCGATGGCAACGAGGGCAATCGCCGCCAAAATAAAGACATTGAGCACTTCGCCGGGAATAAATAAAGCCGACAGCAAAGCGCCTGAAACGGGCACGATAAATTTATACATGCTCAATTCCCCGGCGTTGTTATATTTCAGGATGGAATACCATAGGGCGAAGGCAGCTGCGGAAAGAAACGCAGAATAGATGAACAGTCCCCAGCCGAGAGGGGTAAACACCATCGCTCCCGGCTCCAGCTGCGGAACGCCAATCAATAGCATCACCGCCGCTCCGAGGGTAAGCTGCCAGCCGGTAATCGCAAAAGGATGAATTCCTGTCGCCAGTTCCTTTGCCATAATCGTCGCAACAGCGCTCGTTAAGCCGGACAGAATCATAAACCCTTCCCCGTCCAGCTGGAACACAAGCTTCAGTTCTTGCCCCCAGTTGGCAACGATAATGCCGGTAAAACCGAAGAGAAGACCGAGCACTTTTTTCCGGTTCATCCGGTCGTTCCGGTAATAAAAATGGGCGAGCAAGACGGTGAAAAAGGTTCCGCAGGAGGATAAAATCGCTCCTTGCATCCCGGTCACTTTGGCCAGACCATTATAAAAGAAAAAGTATTGGAGCGCCGTTTGAATGACGCCTAAAAGAAGCAGGACAAGAAATTGTCTGCGGGTAAGAAAAAGATGTTTCCGATTTGTTAAGAGCAGCCCTGCCAGCACGATGAGTCCGGCAAGCAAGAACCGCATTCCCGCAAAGACGACTTTTGCCATCGTATCCTCCGGAGCCATTTGCAATTCTTCGTAGCTCACCTTCAGTACGGGAAAAGCGCTTCCCCACAAAATCGAACAAAAAACCGCAATGATGATCACAGACCATTTATGTTGAAAAAGCTTATTCAATCGATGTTCACTCCTAGATCATTCCGCCAAATTCAGGCAGTGCCTGGCGCGGCACCTGCCAGCACTTCTGACATTTTTCTGCAAGCAGCGGCACCAATGGCACCTGACAATCTATTCTAACATAGATGGGAATTCCTCACATCCCTTTCTGCTCTTTCTATCAACCCCCACCTAAAAGTAATATTTTTCGATTTTATAAATACAATATACCAATACGAAATCTAGCAATGTGGCATCAGACGTGATGGAGAATTATGGAAGGGGGAGGAACATGACCGATTTTGAAATTACCGAACAAACGATTGCACGTTTTCACGAACTGACGGAAAAGAAAAAGGAAGTGGAAGAGGAATTAAATTATTTGAAACGGCAATTTCATCAATACTTTGACGATCAAGTCGGGGTGAATCGAAAAGGGGAAATCACGGAAGGGGCGTACAAACTCCAGCGGCAAATAAGGAAATCGGTGAAATTTGACGAAAAAACAACGGTGGAAAAACTGGAAGCGCTTCAATTAAACGATTTAATCAAAGTAATCAAAAAGCCGGATGATGAAAAAATTAGAGCAGCGATGGAATTAGGATTAGTGCCAAAAGAACAGATAGAAGATTGCCAAATTACGAGTTTTACAAAAGCACTCGTCGTAAAAAAGGTAACGTAACACCATAATAAAAAGCTTTTCCCAAAGAGGAAAAGCTTTTTTTAATGGAACGTAGCGAGCACGTTAAAAGTTTGTCCGACACCGCTTTTTGAAACACTATTGGTGGTCAGACCCAAAAACTATCTTGGATGGATAGCGGCCGCCGTAGTAAATGCGCTGAACAGCGGGAACGGTCTCTATGTCCGCTGCCGGATCGTTTCCTGTGTTCGAATTTGGAAAAATAAAATTCTCTGCGCTGGACGTAATCGTCAGGCGAATCCGGTGTCCCGGCTGAAACGTATTGGCAAATTTTGACGTGCGAATTTCGTATTTTTCAACTTTCCCAGGTTCCAGCAATACTTCCTTGTCAAACCCTTCCCTAAATCTTGCCCGCAGCACCCCGTCCGCCAATTTCATCGAGTTCCCCTCCGGATCCACGTCGGTAATGCGCACTACCCAGTCCGTATCCCGGGCAGAGCTGGAGGCATAAAAGGATACTATCATATCCCCGGCGATCGTCACCGGCTCGGCAAAAGGAGCTGACGTAAAGACAAGCACGTCTTCCCTCTGTTCCACTTCCTTATAATTTGCCGGAACGCCCATTTCATTTTCCGACACGTCAATCAGGTGGGGAGCCGGGTTTTCCGGATCATAACCATATTCCTTATAGCCTTCTTCCTCTGCAGGCCGCTCCATTAATGCCGAGCCGCTGCCAAGATACCACGTAAACCGTCCTGCATCCTCCGGCGGCCAGTGCGTTGCCTGATGCCACCGATTTTCACCGAGCACATAATATTCTGCCGCCGGGCCCATATCGTGGTTGATCTTTTTTAATTTTTTGTCGAACCATTTCTGAATCAAAACGTCCAAATCGTACCGTAAGGCGTGATTACCCAAACTGACGCCTTGCAAATCCCGGGCTGTGTTCGCCTGGTGCATCCACGGCCCAAGGATGATTTTTCGGTCCTCGGCAGCAAATTCGGCAACCATTTCCAGCGCTTCCGTCGTCCCCATGCCGTTATCGTCGAACCAGCCGGAAATAATCATCGCCGGCACCTTCATCTTTTCCTTATATCGAGACCAGTCGGTTTTTTCCCAAAAATCGTCGTAACGGGAATGGCGCATCCATTCGTTCCAAAACGGAATTTCCTTCCCCAGCGCTTTTTTCGGAATATCCTTAATTGGACGATGGCGCAGCACCTCGTCCCAATCATCCCGTTCCATGTTGTCCGGACGGAATTGTTTTTCTGCCATGGCAAACGTCCAGGCGAGCATTCCCGAGACAAACGCACCGCCTTTGCGCGGAATATCGATAAACGGACTGCCGGCAGTTACGATGCTGACCAATGCTTTCAGATGGGGATTCCCGCTTGCTGCCGCGGCCCATTGCACATACCCGCTGTACGAGGCGCCAATCATGCCGATATTCCCGTCACACCAATGTTGTGCTGCAATCCAATTGAGGGTATCGTCTCCATCTTCCCGTTCGTAAAATTTCGGAAGCCACTCTCCCTCGGAATCGTGTCGGCCCCGGGTATCTTGAATAACAAGCCCGTAGCCCCGCTGAATAAACGTGGCGTATTGCCAGACGTAAGACAGGCGCCCATAGGGGGTGCGGACGAAAATGACCGGCACAGGATTTGTCCTTTTTTGCGGAAGCCAAACGTCGGTCGCAAGCTTAACCCCATCCCGCATCGCGACCATAAAGGTGCCGAGATGCTCTGCCGCATAGCGGGGCGGGGAAATTTTTTCGTCGTCCCATAGCGCAACAGGCGTCCACTTTTCCATCCCTTCCTCCACAAGAACGGAGCAGTTTTCCCGGGATGGGCTAACAAAAGCAACGGGTTTCCCTTGGACAGCTACTACATCAATGGGATATTTTTTCTCCCGTTCCACCCATAGGGCTGCTTGATGTTGCGGTGTGTCTTTGCCTGTCATCGTGGTTCGGGACGGCAGCCCGCAAAACAACATAGAATGATCAGCTTTTTCGTAAACTGCACCCCAAGACGTTTTGACAGCATTCTGCTTGCTTTTAATCATCTTTCTGTATTCGCTGTAGCGCTCCCAAATAAGGAGCGGATGAATATGATATTTTTCTTCAAATTCCTTCGCCTTTTTTTCCGTTAAAACTTGCGCGGCAGCCTCCTGAATCCGATTTTCCCGAACTGTTCCCCACTCGTACGTTATCCAGCTCCGTTTCTGAAAATAGACGCCATCTTCCCGAAAAAAGATCGTCGCATCATGTATCCCCGACCGGTACAACAAAAACTTCACCATAAACACTCCCTTTTTCTAAAATGCCGCCCATGCAAGGCGCTCTCCGAAAAATGCAGAAAGTGCCACGGGCGCAAGCACCCGTGGCTCCTAACTAACCAATCAATCCAAGCATGTTGAGGAAGACGATGATGATCGTAACCGGAACGATATAGCGCATCAGGAAAAACCAGGCATTAAATAGCCCCGCCGACCAGTTGCCGGCTAACATAAATTCTTCTTTCATGAACTTCCGGTTCATCTTAAAGCCGATAAACAAGGCGATCAGCAAATTGCCGAGGGGAAGCAAAATATTACTTACGAGATAATCGGTAACATCAAAAATATTTTTTCCAAACAATATCACTTCACTTAACAGTCCGGACGACAGCCCTGCCGGTATTCCAGCGATAAATACGACTATCCCGGAGAGCCAGGCAATTTTTTTCCGCGAATGTTTTCCCTTCGCCGTAATGGAAGCAACGATAATTTCAAACAGCGAAATGGACGAAGTAAGGGTTGCGAAGAAAAACAATATTAAGAAAATTGCCAGGAAAAATTCCCCGAATGCGATGTTGCTGAACACTGCCGGAAGGACGATAAACAAGAGTCCAGGTCCTTCAGCCGGCTCAAAGCCAAAGGCGAAAACGACCGGAAAAATAACAAGTCCCGCAAATATGGATACAATCAAGTTCATAATGACGACCGAACTTGCGGAAGACGGCAAGCTGACATTTTTATCCAAATAGGAGCTGTACGTGACCATACAGGAAAAACCGACGGCCAGGGCAAAAAACGACTGTCCGAGGGCATAAAGCACCCCTTCTGCCGTAATGGCGGAAAAATCCGGTTTCAGGAAGAAGATAACCCCTTCCATCGCTCCTTCCAATGTCAATGCCCGTACGACGAGAATGATAAAAAAGACGAAGAGGGTCGGCATCATATATTTCGATGCCCGTTCAATCCCGTTTCTTACCCCAAGAGCAATAATAACAATATTAATGATGATAAACAAGAGTGTGCTTAGCGGGGTAATCCACGCTGAACTTATAATGTAGCCGAACGTCGCGCCGTAATCCGCTCCGTTTTGAATGACAAGGCCAAAAAGCGACATCACTGTATAGACGAGCAGCCAGCCGCCGACAACACTATAAAAGGAAAGCAAAAGAAAACATCCGACAACTCCGAGCCGGCCAATAATCCGCCAATTGGACCCGGGCGCCAAAGTGTCATAGGCAGAAACAGCTTCCTTCCCTGTTCCGCGTCCGATAATAAATTCGGAAATCAGCATCGGCATCCCGACCAACAGCGTCAAAATAATAAAGATGAGCAAGAATGCACCGCCGCCATTCATTCCCGTCACGTAAGGAAATTTCCATATCGCCCCTAAGCCGATGGCAGCTCCGGCAGAGGCCAAAATAAACCCAAGCTTTGATGACCATTTATTCTCCATGAATGATCCCCCTTGTTTTGACAAGGGTGGCCACGTTTGTTCTAGGGATTGTTGTATTTTTCCTCTAGCGAAACTGATCCCTTGCTGCTTGTCCTGCTGCTGCAATGACCACTCCTTTTCTTTCTCTTTATCAATTTATAGACTTAAAGTCTTTCGATGGAAACCGGGGCGGCATGATTGTTTTGCATCCTGCCGCCGGTCTTCTTGGCGGGCGGGACACGTGCACCATCCTAACCGTGGCCAATTTTTTGCCCTCACCCGCCCTTTTCCAAAAGCAAGCCCCGCCTGCGCTTATTCTACCGGCTTTAATCGTGCCGTAAAGTGACGCAATACTTTCGGCTCGTACGTAAAGGTGAGTCCTTTCAACGTATGCGCCCGTTCGCGAATGGCAATAAGCCCGTCCGCAATGAAGTCCATATGATTATACGTGTATACCCGCCGCGGAATGGTCAGGCGCAATAGCTCCAATGGGCTTTCCAGCTGTTCGCCCGTTTCCGGATCCCGGCCAAGAAGGAGGGAACCGATTTCCACACCGCGAACTCCTGCTTCCAAATACAGTTCATTTGCCAGCACTTGGGCAGGGAACTGATCACCCGGAATATGCGGAAGCAATTTTTTCGCATCGACAAACACGGCATGTCCTCCGGTCGGATATTGAATCGGAATGCCGCCTTCCATTAACCGTTTTCCTAAATATTCCACCTGGTCAATGCGGTAGGCAAGATAATCTTCGTTAATTCCTTCCCGGAGCCCGATGGCGAGCGCTTCCATATCCCGGCCGCTCATCCCGCCATAGGTCGGAAAACCTTCATACGGAACGACCATGGAACGGGCTTGTTCAAATAATTTTTCGTCTTCCCGGAAACCGAGCAATCCGCCGATGTTCACGATGCCGTCTTTTTTCGCGCTCATCGTAAAGACATCGGTGTAGGAGAACATTTCCCGCACGATTTCTTTAATCGATTTGTTTTCATAGCCGGCTTCCCGCTTTTTAATGAAATAGGCGTTTTCCGCAAAACGGGCCGCATCCATGACGGTTAAAATGCCATGTTTTTTCGCAATCTCCGAAACGCTGCGGATGTTTTCCATGGATACCGGTTGGCCGCCTGCACTGTTGTTCGTAATCGTAATGATGATCATCGCAATGTTTTCCGCGCCTTTTTCTGCAATCGCATTTTCCAGTTTTTCCAAATCAAAATTCCCTTTAAAATCGTAAGGAGTCGTCGTGTCGTATGCTTTTTCCGTTACGAGGTCGACCGCTTTTCCGCCGGTTAAATCGACATGGGCCCTTGTTGTGTCAAAATGCCAGTTGCTCAGCACATACTGCCCTTGTTTTACGACAATCGGGAACAGCACCTGCTCTGCCCCGCGGCCCTGGTGGGTCGGAATGATATACGGATAGCCGATAACATCTTCCACCGCTTCCTGCAAATGGAAAAAGTTGCGGCTTCCGGCATACGCTTCATCCCCAAGCATAATGCCGGACCATTGGGTATCGCTCATCGCCCCGGTACCGCTGTCCGTTAATAAGTCGATGTACACATCGTCCGACTTCAGGGAAAATAAATTGTATCCCGCTTCAACAAGCGCCTTTTCCCGTTCCTCCCTCGGAATCAGCCGGATCGGCTCCACCATTTTAATTTTGAAAGGTTCTGCCATTCGTTTCATATTCTGTCCTCTCCTTTTATATGTTGATAAATTTGCCGCAAAATAATGGCAATAGATAACGCTTTCATCTTTCGGAAAATAGAAAGGCGAAAATCGCGCCCTTTCCTATTTCCGTACTTCATCAATGTCGTTATAAATCGTATACTTCGACATGTTCATTCGCTCTGCCAGCATTTCCACGGTTCCCTTCACGAGAAAGACACCGGTCTGATCCAGCTGGCGGATAAGGTCCAGCCGTTCTGCCTTGGTCAGCTTCGTCAAATCTTTCCCGTTTCGTGCGATAATTTTTTGCACTGTATTGTCGACAAAATCTTCGACACTCTGGGCAAAATATTCATCTTTCGCTTCTTTTTCCAGCTCCAATACACTGCGGCTCGTCGTCAGTTGCTCTGTAATCCGTTTTAGCGCAAAGAAATCTTGGACACAGTAATTGATACAGAGACAGCCGATCAGCTCTTTTCCATCACGGATAAAAATCGTCGAACAGCGATAAGGTTTTCCTTTGTAATACGTGATGTAACCAATCCTGTCTTCTGCCTCATCCCCTTCTTTTTTTAAGATTTCCAGCACAAAACTTGTTAGAGGTGCATAAAGCTGTCTTTCGGTGACATTTCCCATCATGGCGACAATCGATTCGTTATGATTGGAAAAATCATGAATCACCGTTTCGCACTGATTGCCGAGCAACCCTGTTACCGCTTTCATAATTGGAAAATAGCGTTTAAATCGTTCGTCAATATTTTCGTCATAGGCAATATACATCGTTTCGTCACCTTCTAAAAAGTTTTGTCTTTACAAAAAATTGTTTGCTTTCAAATAAATTGTATATCATCTGAATTAATTTGGCAACAGGAAATATTAAAAAAATTTAAAAGATATGCGGATGCCAATGATTCCAAGCCTTCCCCCGGAGTTTGCCGGAATTGTCACAAATTGTGAATTTTGTCGAAAAATGTCACCTTTACATCGGTATCTGTATCCTTTAAAATGGTATATCGACAAATTCTTGCTGAAAGATTGTCAGACTATTCTATTGATTTGGGAGGATTTATCATCTTATGCGTTCACAACATAGCCCGGATGACATCGTAAAATCCATACCGCAAACCGGATTTTTCGGTCATCCGAAAGGTTTATCAACATTGTTTTTCACCGAATTTTGGGAACGGTTTTCCTACTACGGCATGCGTGCCATTTTGCTTTATTACATGTATTACGAAGTCACCCAAGGGGGACTCGGCATTAATCAGACGACGGCGAACTCAATTATGGCGATCTACGGTTCCCTCGTCTACATGTCCGGGATTATTGGCGGCTGGATTGCCGACCGCATTCTCGGCACCGCCCGCACTGTGTTTTACGGCGGCATTTTAATTATGATTGGTCATATCATCCTTGCCCTGCCAATGGGCATCACCGCCTTGTTCACTTCCATGGCGTTTATCGTCCTGGGAACGGGACTGCTAAAGCCGAATGTGGGGAGTCTCGTCGGGGATTTATATAGCAAAAAAGACCCGAGAAGAGACTCGGGATTTAGTATTTACTATATGGGAATCAATATGGGAGCATTCATCGCGCCGTATATCGTCGGTACGGTCGGGGAGACATACAGCTTCCATTTAGGATTTGGCATCGCGGCGTTAGGGATGTTTATCGGTCTTGTCGTTTATGTCATTACAAGGAGAAAATATTTGGGGCTTGCTGGTGTCAACGTGCCGAACCCATTGACGAAAAAGGAAAAAAGCACGTATGCGTCCGTCACCGCGGCCGCAGCGCTAATTATTGCGGTAATTGGCTGGCTCGGCTTTTCCGGCGGCTGGCTCACTGTCGAACGGGTCATCTTTTTCATTAGTATCCTTGGAATCATTATTCCGACCGTCTACTTTATCATGATGTTCAAGAGCAAAAAAACAACGGCGGAAGAACGTTCCCGCCTGCTTGCGTACATTCCGCTCTTTATTGCAGCGATGATGTTCTGGGCCATTCAGGAGCAAGGTTCCACGATTCTCGCGACGTATGCCAATGAACGGACCCAGCTCAATTTCTTAGGTTTGGAATTAAAAGCTTCCTGGTTCCAGTCATTGAACCCGCTGTTCATTATCATCTTTGCGCCTGTTTTTGCCTGGCTTTGGACGAAACTCGGCGACCGGCAGCCTTCCGTTTCGCAAAAATTTTCCTTCGGGCTCATTTTTGCCGGGCTGTCCTTTATCGTCATGATTTTCCCGGCTTATTTCAACGGCACGGAAAGCTTAGTCAGCCCGCTTTGGCTCGTCCTTAGCTTCTTCCTTGTCGTGATGGGTGAGCTGTTATTGTCACCGGTCGGATTATCGGCAACGACGAAACTGGCGCCCGTTGCCTTTGCGGCGCAAATGATGAGCTTATGGAACTTGTCCAATGCGTCCGCCCAGGCGATCAACGCCCAAGTCGTTCGCTTCTACTCGCCGGAAACCGAAGTTGTCTACTTTGGTGTCATTGGTGCCGTTGCCATTCTTCTCGGCATTATTCTATTGATGCTTTCCCCGAAACTGAAAAAATTTATGATGGGAATCAAATAAAAATCACCGCCTGGAATTGGAGGGGGCGCATCATCAGCCCCGCACCGTTCAGGCGGTTTTCTTATTTTGATGGGTAACGGCAGCCCGCATGGGGGATTTTTTGCGATATCAGCTCTGTTGGCGCCTCTCTCGGTTGATTCTCCCGTCTTTCATGCACAAATCGGCCGTGATAGCGCTTCTCTCGGTCGATTCTACCGTCTTTCATGCACAAATCAGCCGTGACAGCACTTCTCTCGGTCGATTCTTCCGTTTTTTTAGCGCAAATCAGCCGTGACAGCGACTCTCTCGGTTGATTCTACCGTCTTTCTAGCGCAAATCAGCCGTGATAGCGCTTCTCTCGGTCGATTCTTCCGTATTTTTTGTGCAAATCAGCCGTGATAGCGCTTCTCTCGGTCGATTCTTCCGTATTTTTAGCAAAAATCAGCCGTGACAGCGCTTCTCTCGGTCGATTCTACCGTCTTTCTCGCGCAAATCAGCCGTGACAGCGACTCTCTCGGTCGATTCTACAGTATTTTTAGCAAAAATCAGCCGTGATAGCGCTTCTCTCGGTCGATTCTACCGTCTTTCTCGCGCAAATCAGCCGTGACAGCGACTCTCTCGGTTGATTCTACCGTCTTTCATGCACAAATCGGCCGTGACAGCACTTCTCTCGGTCGATTCTACCGTCTTTCATGCACAAATCGGCCGTGACAGCGTCTCTCTCGGTCGATTCTACCGTATTTTTTGTGCAAATCGGCCGTGACAAGCTGCTCTTAACAGTACCAGCGGGGCCCGCACTCCTCAAACGTCACATCTTGCCGAATCCAAGTCGTTGTCCGCTTATTTCTTCTTTTCAAAACGATAAAAGGTAGCTGTTGTTTTGCATAAAAGTTTTCCTTCTTCATTTTTTACTTCGCATTCCATATAGGAAACTTGATGTCCTTCCTTCACGTATCGGGCAGTGGCAATCATTTTTCCGGATGAAACGGCGCGGAAATAAGATGTTTTCAGTTCCAGCGTAACGTAAGGAGCATCTTTAAAGCGAAAATTCAAATGTCCCATCGCTGTATCGGAAATAAATGTGTATACGCCGCCATGGACAACACCGGTTGGATTAAGCATTATATCCGTAATCGGGCAGGATATCGTACACGTTCTTTCTGTTTCGTCATAGGAAAAATCAAACTGAAACAGCTTAAATAGAAAAATATTTTCCGGTTTTAAGGAAAAAGTTGAATATGCTTCCTCCACATGGTTCAAAAATTGTTTTTTCTCCATAGCTACCACCTTTGCCTCTTTTATAATGGTAGATTAACATAAATTTTCAAAATTGTAGAACAAACATACTCAAAATGGGGGAAATCTTTCCGCTGGCGGATGCATGTTTTCCCGTTATCCGACTACACTATGGAAAAAGGAGGGGAATAGGTTGGCAAAAGGGAAAAAGAAGAAAAACAAAAATAAAGAAGAATTAAATGAAATGAAAGGCGGGAAAGAACGGCACCGCCGAAACAGATCCTAACTGACAGATATGCTCATTTTCTAACGCACACATACGAAAAAAATGGAGATAAAGACTTTTGTTCTTTATCTCCTGCCTTTTATGTGAACAAATATACATTGGTAACTTTACAATTTTAAAAAAAACTAACTGTTGAAACAGGAATAGTATGAAGTCATAAACAAATCAAGATAATCTTTGAAACTTACTTCAGATAATTGTTTGTCACTATCCCATTCATAATAATTAATATTAGACAAAAAGTCATAAAAACCCGGGATTTTCAACAGATCGATAGTTAATTCAAGTTTCTTGGCAGAACCTTTTAATTTCTGTTTTTTATATTCTTCATCAGATAATCCAAGACGAATTTCTTCGTTTTTTAAAATCAAACGAATTATTCCTAACAATAAATCAACCAATTCCACGCCAATCATCTTCTGCTTTTCAACCATTTGACATTTATCTACCCAGTATTGTTGCGCTCTATATAAGGACTGGGTATTTAAATTTTCTAAAAGTCGTTTTTCTAATTCATATTTTACGTACTTTTCCTCTTTTTCAATAAATATTTCTGATTTTATGTATATATCTTTACCATAATGCCTTAGAAGCCCATAAAAGATTCTTTCTGGTATTTTGGTATAAACCATTAGAGTTGCATAATAAATAATTTTTTTATTCCTTCGCTTCTTCTTTGATTTAGAACCTTCATGTTCTGAAAGCTTATACCTTTCATGCAGCGTAGAAGTGTTATAATTAATCACATTCATTCGTGTATATTGCGATAATGTTGTAAAAACTTCAATTACTGAGTAAATATTATTCCTCATTTGAATGTCTCCGGTATACTCAGTCCAATGGAGTTTCAGTTCTTTATTTATAAGCTTTTCATTTAATTCCATTAATTTTGGGGAATTATAAATGGTATCAGGAATTAATAAACCTGCCATTGTACACGGACGATCTTTATCTTGCCCGCTTTCGTCGAAAAAAATCTTCATATATTCTGTGCGTAAAGGGGGAACAAAACGCATAAAAATTGCCTCCTTGCAGTTGACAGAGCCAAAAGAAAATTATATATTTATATTACATTACAACCCCGTATCGAGATACGGTTAATGTAATGCAGGATTGCAGAGTACCCATATCTAGATATGGTGAAAACAGTCCGGTACATAAAAATATAAGAAGTTGCAAGGTAGATACTACTAGTGTATTAGTTGTATCTTTTTTTTTGGACTTTTTACCCACTTAACTAAATTATACTAAAGGTTTGTTCTAATGTTAATTTTTTTATAATTTAGATTTAACATGAAGAGCCCCTTATGTAACGCCCATGCAATGATACAGCCTGAATTTAAAATCGTACAGAAAAGATATGCCCAATTAATAGAATTGAATTGCCTTCTTGCTAAGTTTCCAACTTACTAAACTGGACAGGAAGGCAATCCCTTTAGGTAAGAATTTTAATCGTATATGTAATAAAGGCAGGAAATTTCCTTCCTGCCACCCTTCTTTATTCCCGGTCCAGTTTTAAAAGCGTCCGGTAAAGCACTTCAGCGCCTTTTTCAATATCTTCCGCCAATGATAACTCCCTCGGATTATGGCTAATGCCGTCAATGGAACGGACGAAAATCATCCCGATGGGAATCCGGTCTTTGAACTGCATTCCATCATGGCCCGCACCGCTTGGCAGTGACACCGTTTCTGATCCGATTTCCGCAATGCTTTCCTGAATCAGCGTCTGAATCCGTTCGTCACACCCGACCGGCGGCACCCGCTGCAATTCGGAAATCTCCAGGCGCATATCCCGCTCCTCCGCGGTCCGCTCGGCAAAAGCAACAATTGCCCGTTCCACCTCATCCCGCCGCTTTTCATCCGTACTGCGGATATCGATCGTCCATTCCACCTCTCCCGGAATGACGTTCACCCCGTTTGGCGAAACGGCGATTTTTCCGACAGTAGCAACGGCCGGCGGGTGCATCCTGGCGATTTTTTCCACTTCTTGAATTATCATGCTTGCTGCAACGAGGGCATCTTTCCGCTGGCCCATCGGAGTTGCACCAGCATGTTCCGCCTCCCCGACAACCTTCATCTTCAGCCATACCGGCCCGGCAATGCCCGTCACGTTCCCGACGCCGACGTTATTCCGCTCCAACACTTTGCCCTGCTCAATATGGACTTCGAGATACGCCTTCACCTTGTCCATCTTTGCCGTTTGCAACTTGGCTGCATCTAGAGGAAACCCCGCCTCCTCCATCGCCTGCAATATCGACACACCCCTTTCATCAGTCCGCTCCAAATCTTCCATCGCGAGAGTTCCTGCCACTGCACGGCTGCCGATCATGCCAAATCCGAAACGGCTCCCTTCCTCATCTTTAAAAGAAATCACTTTCACCGGGTGGCGGAGGGACACCCCCTCCTCGTTCAAAGCTTGCAGCACTTCAATGGCAGAGAGCACCCCGACCGGCCCGTCAAACTTCCCGCCATTCGGGACCGTGTCGATGTGGGAACCTAACAATATGACCGGCAGCCCCTCTTCCCCTTCCCGGCTGCCAATAAGGTTTCCCACCGCATCGTATTCCACCGTTAATCCTGCTTCCTCCATGTAACGCGCTACTAGCGCGTTCGCTTCTGCTTCCTCCTTTGTAAAAGAAAAGCGGGTTACCCCGCCGTCTTCTGTTTTCCCGATCTTGGATAACTCTTCCAAACGGGACATGAGCCGCTCTATATTGATCATTCTCAATCCCCCAAACTAAAAGTTAATCCTCTTTCTCCTTGTCTAATTGAAAGCGGAAATGACAAATGCCGTCCTCTAAAATATACTCGTCATGTACGACGTTAAAATTCGGGTTGTACCCTTGGGCAATAGCCGGGTCAATCATTTGACAATACAAAATTCCGTACTCGTGCATTCCGTCCTCTGCCCATTGCTGGCCGAAGGGGCATACGGTAAAATGCTGCTCGATTTCCCCCGGCTTGAATTCGGTCGTATATTTAAAAAGCTCGCTTCTTCCCATATCGTAATGCGCCATATAATTTTCAATCGTATTTTTCTTGCCGTTCGTCCGGGCCCGCTGGGCAATTCCCCGCCCCCGCTCCTCCCCGAAGGTGCGCACTCCTTCCCGGATGACTTCTTTCCCTTTTTCCCCGTACCGGTCTACCACTTGCTTGCTCACTTGGGCAAAAAGCTTTGCCATCAAAGCATAAATCGTTTCGTTCTCGTATTTTTTCTCCACACCATGGTCCATCGGGATGTAATCAAACAGCCGATGATTTTCTCCGTCGATTGTAGCTTGTTTCGCAATGTCTTCTGCATCCTGATATCCGAACACCTCGACCCCTTTCTGGACCAAGCGCTTCCCTTCCGCACCAAACTCCTTCACGACCGCCCTTTCCACATGGGTAAACAGCTTTGCCGTAATCGCATACATGGAGAGTGCGGGAATGTGAACCTTTGCTTCGCTCAACGCCTTTCCTCCTTTTCCAAAATCCTTCTTGTTATTATCATACATTAAAATAGATAGAATATTGAATATATTTATATTAGGCTCCCCCAAAATCTAACGGAATCTGTGCCGCCAACGAAATGAATAAACTTGCCGGAAAAAAGCTGCTCCTAAACTTTTGATTAGGAACAGCCTTCTATTTAACCGCTTACATTTATGTCTTCAGATGAAATGGATTTTTTTCTCTGATTTATTCTAACGGAAAATTCCAAGATTCAGCGCTTTGCCTGAATTCTAACGCACCCGCTTCATAATTCAGCGGAATCCCGTGGGAATTCCGCTTTTCATGGAAATTTTCTAACGGAAAATTCCGGAATTCAGCGCAGCGCACGGATTCTAACACTTTTATTTATCATTCTAACGATTTGCGAAAAGATTCAGCGTTTCTGCCATTTTTTCTAACGGAAAAAAATAAATTTCAGCGCTTTGCCTGAATTCTAACGCACCCGCTTCATAATTCAGCGGAATCCCGTGGGAATTCCGCTTTTCATGGAAATATTCTAACGGAAAATTCCGGAATTCAGCGCAGCGCCTTTTTTCTAACGCTTATATCTATCATTCTAACGATTTGCGAAAAGATTCAGCGTTTCTGCCATTTTTTCTAACGGAAAAAAATAAATTTCAGCGCTTTGCCTGGATTCTAACGCACCACTTCATAATTCAGCGGAATCCCGTGGGAATTCCGCTTTTCGTGGAAATATTCTAACGGAAAATTCCGGAATTCAGCGCAGCGCACGTATTCTAATGCTTATATATATCCTCTATCCGCCGGCAGCTCCAATCCACAAAAGATGCCCGCACCTGAAATCTTCTGTCGTCAATTCTATCATTATATCACTCTTCTAAAACGCGAGACCTAGTTCATCCAGCCGAATTTCCGCTTCGACAATCCCTGCCGCATACGGTCCGACTTCATAAGGCTGGAAGAAAATAATCAGCGTTTGTTCCGTCAGCGCAAAGGTGGAAAAGTTTTCCCATCTTGCTTCCGTCGCTTCCGGGATGACGTCGTAAAATAAACCTTCCTGATTCATCAGCTGGTCATGGACAAGGGCCGCCAGTTTCTCCAGCTTTGCCGTATCCCCTTGAAGCACGTCCTCCAGCCTCCATAAAGCACCGCTCTGTTTGTCATAGGTGAAGGTTTCGACAAAAGCATTCCCGTGGACGCCGCCTTCATACGTGCTGTGGAGAAACTGCATCGACACGTACCGGTCCGTCTCCGCAATCTCCTCAATTTTGACAGTAAACCAATACGATTGTCCGTATTCCTTAGCGGTGGATTCCATTTCTTTCGCAGCAGCCCAATATTCTTGAAACTGCTCCTCCATTTTTGCCGCGATATCCTGATCAATGTTTTCGATGCCGAGCTTCGGATAGGCGACGGAAGCTTCCACCCATTCGTTCCGCTCTTCCTTGATGATGATGTCATACCCGCTGATATTTGCGCTGCGTTCTGTCGGCGCTGTTCCGGCGCCGGATTCATTTGCCGCCGTTTCCTCCGCTCCTTCAGATTCCTCTGTTTCCGCTGCAGCTTCATCACGATATTGAGCAGCCAATTCCTCGTTCAAACTGGAATCGGAAACATTCCGTGCCATGACGAATCCGTCCATGGCGTACACGATAAAGGTTTCTTCGCCATTTTCCACTTCATCAATCAATTCCAGTTCACCGGGCATATCGTAATTTTCTGCGAGCAGCTGATAATAGTCCTCCAAGTCGGCGAAGGTCAGCTCCAGCGGTTCTTCCTCCGCAGAAATAAATTCATCGTCACTTAATTTCCAGCTTTCTTCCTCCTTTATAAACTGAACGATACGTTTTCCCGGAGTAACGTATTCCGCCTCGTCCGCCAGCAGGAGGTAACTCGCTTTCAAAGAATCTTCCGTCTGCTCGACGACTTCAAAGCGAACCCCGATATCTTTGGAAGACATCCCCGACCCGTCCAAAAAATTAAAATAAGCATATAAATACGTCTTCACATAATCGTCCAAGGATGGTTCCGCAATGTAGTCTGCCAGGGCCGCTCTCGTAATCTCCATTCCTTCTTCATAGATTTCGGCATCTTTCGGTTCCAGCCAGTCGACCTGCATCCATTCCTGGGAGTAATCTTCCTGAAGCTTCTCCATCTCCAATTCAATATTGCGGAAACCTTCGATGACGATTTTCTTTGCTTCCTCATCGGTCAGTTCCGGAGCTTGTTCTGTTTCTTTCGGCTCCGCATCATTTGCTTCACGCGCAGGCTCCTCTTTTCCGCCGCAGGCTGTCAGCAATGCAGCTGCGATTATGAAAAGAAACAGTGTAATACTTTTTCGCATATAACCACCCATTCTACTCGTTTTGCAGTCTAAAAAATGACATTACTGTCATTCAACCAAAGCAGGCTAGATTTGTAAAGTAATAGATTCCTATATTGTTCCAAATACATCGGGAAACAGCACTAAATAACCCCATGGCGGGTAAACAACCATGGGGCTCCATCTTTATATAGAGAGGGTCACACAATTTTTTTGGCAAAAACTTAACGCAGTTCTCCTGCCGCTTTTACGCGGATTCTCGTCGCATTTCCCGGCAAATATGCCAGCGGAACGTCTTCAATATCGACGATGACAAGACTGTCTTTATTTGCTCCTGCGGTCACCGCTTCTTCCTTCGCTTCTTCCTTCGCCGCTTCCAATGCATTTTCCCGGCCGACTTCATCGAGCAGATAAATTTTTTCAATTTGGCCGCTCACTTGGGAGATAGCCGAACCGATGGCATTGGCAACTCCGGAATGTTCCGGACGGATAACTTCGGAAGCCCCCTCTAATTCCGTCGGCAGGAGAATGCTTCCGCCGCCGACGAGAATGACTGGAATCGGATCGGCGCTCGTTTTCATCTTATCGATCGC
The DNA here is from genome assembly GCF_014637175.1 of Compostibacillus humi. GTDB lineage: Bacteria > Bacillota > Bacilli > Bacillales > Amphibacillaceae > Oceanobacillus > Oceanobacillus humi. The sequence goes on from NZ_BMEV01000001.1 coordinate 106,334, forward strand.
TTCTTCTACCATCTCTACCATTTTGGCATAGACCCGTTCCAATAGCGCCCGGTCCAAATGAGCCACTTTGGCTGGATCGCCGAGCTCTGCTTTCCCGAGAGCAACGGCAACGTCTGTTGCTGTAAGGGTATCTCCGCCAAAGATCAGCGCTTTTTCCGGCAGACGGTAGCCGACACTGTCCGGCCCAATGGTGAAATCCCCATTATCTTTGATGCGGATAATCGTCCCCCCGCCGAGACCGATGGAAACTAAGTCCGGCATGCGGAAGTTCGTGCGGGCTCCGCCGATTTCCACCTCTAAGGAAGATTCCCGCGGGAAGGAATTTACTAAAATCCCCACATCCGATGTTGTTCCGCCTACGTCAACGACGATCGCATCGGTTAAATCGGCTAAGTAGGAGGCGCCGCGCAGGGAGTTTGTCGGGCCGCAAGCGACGGTAAAAATCGGATATTTCACGGCGTAATCAACGGACATTAACGTTCCGTCATTTTGCCCGAAAAAGACGCTTGCGTTAATTCCTTCATTTTTCAGCGCCTGAATAAATCCGTCGGCAGCGGTTTTTGCCACATTCACAACGGAGGCATTCAGGATGGTCGCGTTTTCTCTTTCCAGCAGGCCGACCGAACCGATTTCTGAAGATAAGGAAATTGCGACGTCCGGGCCTAATACTTCGGCGAAAATATCCCTGGCCCGTTCTTCATGAACCCGCGAAACCGGAGAAAATACGGACGTAATCGCAATCGAATCGACTTTGCCTTTTACTTCATTGGCAATCTCATATAGATGGGCTTCATCTAACGCTGCGATTTCCCGGCCGTCAAATTCGTGTCCGCCGCGCACGAGATAGACGTATTTGCCTAGCGCTTCCTTCAAATCTTCCGGAACGCCGGTCAATGGCTTCACCGCTAACGTAGCCGGCGCACCAATCCGGACAACGGCTACATTGTTCAGCCCTTTTCGCTCCACAATCGCATTGGTGCAATGGGTTGTCCCGAGCATGGCATAGCGGATGTTTTCCCGGTCGACATTGGCCTCGGTGATTACTTTATGCATCGCATTATAAATGCCCGTTGTAACATCCGTCGTTGTCGATGCTTTCGTTTCTGAAACGACTTCATTGTTTTCATCTAATAAAACTGCGTCTGTATGGGTTCCGCCTACATCAATTCCGATACGATAAGTTCCCATTATTTCGCCGCTCCTTTCACCAGTTCTTCCACCGGAACATAATCCACATCATAGCCAAAATATCTCGGCCCGACGGTTTCAATTCCTTTCTCCGTCCGCCATTTTGGATGACACGGGATGCCGATGACGACACATCTTGCCCCATAACGGATTCCTTCCGTCGTAATCGGCAGCCCTGTCTCTGCGTCAAGGACAGCAATCAAGTCCGGCGTGACACAAAGCAGCTGTTTTTCCGTCTGGGCAATGAGATGTTCGTTTTGGAACCGGAGCTTTAATGTTTCATCCTTATATTTGTCCATGCCTTCAAAGGTGGCAACGCCTCTCGCAAAGCCTGTTTCCGTTTTCCGGTCAATATCCGTCACTTTTCCCCGGAATAATTCAAAGCCGCCCACCGTCTTCAGCACTTCTTCAATGGCATTGGCATTATTCTCCTTCGCTAGGCGAATCGTTTTACCGATTTCTTCTTCCAGCTGTAAAATGTTCGGAATGCCGCTTGCTTTAATGTCTTTACCGCGCATCGAATACATAGCATTCATGACGGAACCGCCCATTTGTATCGTTGCCGCCCGGGCAATTCGTTCCGTCCATACGTTGTCGATCGTCGACAGCAATGCAGTATTTCCTTTTTCGTCGGCAATGACAGCCGGTGTGGCGGAAATGCCGTCCAGGTAGAAGGTAACCATTTGCAGTTCCGGGAATGCACGCCCCATACCGTCCGCATCAACGACCGGCAGCCCTAATCTAGCAGCGAGGACGAAAGGCAGCATCGAGTTTAATCCGCCGGCCTCAATCGGAAACGTGGCATAAATTTTTTCTCCTAAATATTCTTCCAGCTGCTTAAAGGCGACAATCGCCTCTTCCCCGCTCGGCACTTTTTCCAGCATAACCGTCGGCGCCCCCATCATCGAAGACGGAACGAGCAGGGCATCGTCGGGAACTTCCTCCGGGTCTAACACAGTGACCGGTCCAAATTCTTCGATCGCCTGCAGCGCCATTAATTTTCCGATATACGGGTCTCCTCCCCCGCCGGTTCCAAGCAAGGCTGCTCCTACAGCTATATCTTCAATCTCTTGTTTCCCTATTTTTCTCATATTCGTGAATAACCTCCTGCATGCAAAATGTTGTCGTTTTGGCATTACTTCCAGCAGCAATGCAAAGATGCAGCTCCATGTTCCATTTCAGAAAACGGTGCAAACTTCCCGCGGCCATGGAGCTGAAGTCCCTTTTTTTTATGCTGCATTCCCTGCTGCTTTCGCCTTTAGAGCTTTGACGACTAATGCGCCGATATAGTACACGACACCGCTGATGATCAAGGAATTCAGCGAAGGAATGCCGATGGTGATGACGTAACCAGAGGCAAATCCGGCCGCCCAGGAAATCAGCGTAATCGGATGCATTTTCCCGATATTTTCCGGCAAGGTACCCTTTTCCCTTGTTTCGTCCAATTCCTTCCGGTATGTTTTCAGGATGAAGTATTCGACCACGATAATACCGGCAATCGGCGGAACAAGTACGCCAAGGAATGTCAGAAAGGCAACGAAGTGATCCAAAATTCCCATTACCGACAATACCGTTCCAATGACGCCGATGACCAACGTAACCATGCCGCGATTTAGTTTGATGTTAAACATCGAATCAAAAATATTTGTGAAACCTAACGAAGAGGAATAAAGGTTCAAGTTATTAATTTTAACCGTCGATAAAATAACGACCAAGGCGCCAAACCAGCCGGAAGTTTGCACCATAATGCTGACAACGTCATTCGTTCTCGCAGCAAGGGCGAGGAGTACCGCAATCATATTAATTCCCAGCTCACCGACTAGCACCCCGATCGTCGCCATCCAAAATACGTCTTTGCCGCTTTTCGCAAACCGGCTAAAGTCCGGAGTAATGACCGCGCCAATAATAAATCCGCCAGCAACCATCGTTGCCGCTGCGCCCATGGACAGCGGCTCGCCAGCCGGGGCAGCAGAAATCAATTGGCCAATGGAATGTTCGCTCAATACGTCGAAAATGCCGTAGCCGACCGCCAATAGAAAGAGCGGGACGGTAATCGTCGCGGTAATGCTTAATAATTTAAAGCCAAAAATAACAAGCACGGTGACACTCAAACCTGTAATAACCGCCGCAGCGGCAAGCGGAAGTTTTCCTCCGGTGGACTGGACAATTCCTTCCGCAAATACTGAGTTTTGGACGCCAAACCAGCCGACACAGGAAATGGCGATGACCCCGCCGATAATGCTTGACCCGTATCGGCCAAAGCCGGTATACCGGGACAATAGACTCGTCGAAAGTCCTTCTCTCGCACCGGCATAACCTAACAGAAAACTGATAACCTGTAAAATGACACTGCCGAGCATCGTTGCCCAAAAGGCTTCCCAGAAGGTCATTCCGTATCCGAGGGCCGCCCCCAGTATAAACTGGGAAATCGTTGCCAGCGCCCCGACCCGTATAATTGTTATGCTCCAAAGGGATTGCCTTGCCGACATCGGCACCCTTGTCAGCGAATAGTCATCCCCAATATTTACTTTCTTTTGCATAAGTTTTCCCCCAATTTCGTGATTCGGAACTTAAACATGAGGGATTTCAAAATAGAAAGACCCGCATGTTGAATGACGATATTTTCCTGAAATTTATTAAAAATCCCATTATCGGCTTTTTTCCGAAATATATTGATAAAAATTTTCTTTTGTGGTGATTATGCATACTTTTCGTCCAGCTCATCAAACAACGCCCGGATGATTTGAATGGCAAGGGTTACTTGCTCCTCAAAAGCTTCATCCTTATACAGCTTGATCCCCCAAAAAACGCCATTGCCGATCAGCACAAACTGTTTAATGATCCGGTCAATTTCAGCAGCCGTAATGTTCGGATAGCTTTTTCGCAACAGGGATTCCAGCGACTCGGACAGCCACTGATTGTAGCGCTGCATATGCTGAAAGAGATAGCTGGAAATTTCTTTCATCGGCGCGGTGACGAGGGAAATATACGCATCCGTTCCCTCCATATCCCCTTTGTGGTGAGCTACGATTCCGTGAATCATCGCAACGAAAATCTCTTCAACAGGCCTGTCCTGATTTTCTTTAACGATGCTCTCCATCTTCCGGAAATGGTTATCCAGAAGCTGTTTAAATGCAGCCATAAACAATTCTTCCTTATTTTTGTAGAAAAAATAAATGGACGCCGGCTTAATGCCAACTTCATCAGCGATTTTCCGCATTGTGGCGCCGTGATATCCGTGAATCGCATATAGCTTTATAGCTGCGTCGATTAATTTTGTATGCAATATATCACCACCTAACGATTGTTAGGTACGATTATATATGCAGCTAATTTGATTTGTCAATAAATTATTTGACAATTTTCGTTTCATAAAATTTTTTCTTTATTCTAAGAAAGCGCAACCAATGCTGGTACATAAACATTGGTTCCGCTTACGAATTTTTTTAATATTTTTTGATTTATTCCGCAAAAAAAGCAGAAGGATAATCCCTTCTGCGTTCACTATTTCACCGTATGCGGCGCGTATTTTATCCAAAACGCGTATGAAACCACCAAACAATAACGATCATACTGACGATTCCCCAAACCGCAGTGCACCCTATCCACCAAATGATGGATTTAGCTTTTTTTGCTGCACTTTCCTCGACTTCCGTATTTGCTGCGATCAAAGCGAGCTTGCGTTCCATCCCTTTTTTCATGAAAGCGAGGACAACCAATCCGATGATGACGACACATATGAATATCCAGAGCAATAAGTCCACCCATTTACCTCCTTTTTGCAAAATTAATCCTCAGTCCAGGCCCCTTTGCCAATGATGGATGAAAAGGGAGCGATATGTTTGCCGACTTCCAAAATTAAAGCATTCCGTTACTTAGTAAAAAATTTTTAAATAGGATTACCCTGCCAATGCAAGGCGGATGATAGTGTAGACCAAAATATAAATGACATATAGCGGCAATAACTTTTCGGTATAACGAGCGGGAATCTTTTTTATCATCAAGTATTTCATGACTGCTTTCACAAGATACACGATCAAGAAAACTATGATTAGACCAAATATCGTTTTAAGCCACACATTATTTATAATGTTTTCTAATATGGGAATTACTCCTATACCGATCGTTATCCCAACAAAAGTGCAAAATTGTTCAATAGACTTTTCCTTATTTAATGATTGTGCCATTGATTATCTCCTTCCTTCGTGGAGATATTTTATTGTTGGATTTTTTTACATTTTATCATAATGTACTGTTAATTTTTATTATTTTAAATATTCTACCAAAAGAAATACCTCCCGAAGAAAAAAAGAGGACGGACCAAAAAGATACATCCCCACGTTTATGCCTGGGACAAGCCGCCAATCCGGCGTTTTAATTCCCTGCTTTCTTCGTTCAGTCCCGTATATTGTACGGTAATGTTGTTTTGGGCAAATTTTGCTTCGATGTCATCGAGCGCTTGTTGATGACGACTGTTTTATCGGCATTTCACAGGATTTCAGCGGCCCCAGGCTGCTTTTCAGCTTTCCTCGAAATTTTTCGGCGCTTCTTCTTTTTTTTCGAGCACATAAAATTTTTTATCTGTGTTTCACAGGATTTCGGCGGTCCCTGCTCCCTTTTCAGCTTTCCTCGAAATTTATCGGCGCTTCTTCTTTTTTTTTCGTGCACAAAAGATTTTTTATCGGCGTTTCACAGGATTTCGGCGGTCCCAGGCTGCTTTTCAGCTTTCCTCGAAATTTTTCGGCGCTTCTCCTCTTTTTTCGACCACATAAAATTTTTTATCGGCGTTTCACAGGATTTCGGCGGTCCCAGGCTGCTTTTCAGCTTTCCTCGAAATTTATCGGCGCTTCTCCTTTTTTTTCGAGCACATAAAATTTTTTATCAGCGTTTCACAGGATTTCGGCGGTCCCTGCTCACTTTTCGGCTTTCCTCGAAATTTATCAGCGCTTCTCCTCTTCTTTCGAGCACAAACGATTTTTTATCGGCGTTTCACAGGATTTCGGCGGTCCCAGACTGCTTTTCAGCTTTCCTTGAAATTTATCGGCGCTTCTCCTCTTTTTTCGACCACATAAAATTTTTTATCGGCGTTTCACAGGATTTCGGCGGTCCTTCATGGCAAATAGAAAAACTTGCCCATTTCCGATCAGAAACAGGCAAGTATATGTTCCTATTTTACATATGCACGAAGCCGCCAAATAAAGAAACGAACACGAGGCTGATGATTCCGACAGAGACTGCTGCGGTTAATCCGATATAAAACGGCTTCAAGCCTAACCCTTTAAACATTTTGAAGTTCGTGGACAAGCCGACTCCGGCCATGGCCATGCCAAGCAGATAGGTCGTGCCAAAGGAACTAAGCCCTGCATACACTTGCTCCCAAGCCGCTGGCGCTAAGAAGCCAAAGGCGCTTCCTGCACTTTCCATCGTCGCATCGCCAATCGTCCGCACTACCGAAAGAAGCAAAAAGCCGATGACGAATAAAGGGATAAACGTATACCATTTTGGCAGTTTTGTTTTCTCGTCAGCTCCTTCATGACCTTTCCGATAAAACAAATAGGATACAATCGGAATAATGGCGATAATAAACAGATTTCTCGTTAATTTCGTCACGGTTGCCACCTCTACAACCGCTTCACTTTGGAACATTTGGTCGTAAATTAATGCTGCACCGGCCACCTGGGCGGTATCATGGATGGCCGTACCTAAAAACAGCCCCGCTTTCATCGGTTCATCGGCAAATAACAGATTGGCGAGAAAAGGATACGCGAGCATTCCCGTTAAACCAAAAATCGTAATATTGGCGACCGCATAGGAAATCTCGTTTTCCTTCGCCTTGATGACGGGAGACGTTGCCATAATTGCCGTTACGCCGCAAATGGACGTTCCGCTCGCAATCAGCGTTCCGAGTCGCTCTGATTGTCCCATTTTTTTCGTTAAATATAATGTGATCATCAGCGCTGCAGCAATACAGGCGACAATCAGAGGAATGCCATAGGCGCCAAGTTTTAACGCTTCCATCAAACTGAGCCTTAACCCAAGAAGAATTATCCCAGCCCGCAAAATAAATTTCATCGAAAACGTAATCCCTTTTTTAAACCGCTCGTGCAGCGGGAAAACATTTCGGATTACCATCCCGAGGAGAATGGCGACGAAAATACCGGAGACGGGCGTTTTACTCCCTGCCGTTAATATTCCGGCCTGCTGCATCAAAAAGCCAATAAAATCCGCTGCGTAAATGCCTGCCAGCATCACCGCGAAAGAAAGCAATAAGCCGGGGAGTATTTCCAGTATGTAGGAAGCTTTATTTCTCATTTTTCCCATTGGATGTACATCTCACTTTCCATTCACTCAACTGTATATGTAATAAAAAAAGCCCGCAAGAAAAAGGGCTATGGACTTATCATAACGTATTACTGAGTTTATGAAAACGGGGTTTTCCCTGAATTTCACCTCGATTGCTGCAGGCAAATTTGTGACGGATGCCACGTCAGCACCCTGACAGCAAAAGTAAACCGCGATTTCCAAAAATGCCCGGTCGTCCTGCCTGACACTGGAACCTCGGTACATGTTAATCGATCCAAATTCGGATCGTGTTTTCCTTTAATTCATTTAGCGTATCGATGGCAACCTTTGCCAAAAATGCGGCGCCCATCGGGAGCACTTCTTCGTTAATATTAAACCGGGGATCGTGCAATCCCTTTTGCTCTTCGCTATTTTCCATTTGGGCGCCAAGAAATATGTAAGCTCCGGGGATTTTTTCTAAAAACCTGCTGAAGTCTTCCGATGCCATCGCGGGCTCAATCATCGGCGTCGCATCTTTTCCAAACAGATTCTGTGCAGAACGGCGGGCAAGCCGGGCCCATCTTGGAGTGTTCACCGTCGCCGGATATCCTTCCTGATAATCGATTTCCACTTCATTATTGTACATTTCTGCCACGTTCGTCGTAATCTCGTAAAACCGTTCTTTTATCCGCTTCCTGGTATCCTCGCCGAACGTGCGGATGGATCCTTCCAACGTGACCGTGTTGCCGATGACGTTATGGGCGGTTCCGCCATGAATCGAACCAATCGTAAGGACGGACGGATGCCGGGGATCCAGCGAGCGGCTGACAATCGTTTGCAAGCTGACAATTAAAAAGCCGGCGGTTACGACCGGATCCGTCGTTAAATGGGGGAGGCTCGCATGACCGCCTACTCCTTTCAGGATCACCTTGAAATTATCGCTCGCACCGAGCATTTCTCTGTCCCGGATTCCGATTTGTCCCGCAGGAAGATACGGCCACACGTGCTGTGCGTAAATCACATCCGGCATAAAATCTTCAAAGACGCCTGCTTCCATCATCGGTATCGCCCCGCCAACAGGGGATTTTTCTTCTGCCGGCTGAAAAACGAGCAGTACGGTACCGTAAATTTCGTCCTGCAAGTTCTTTAAAATTTTTGCCGCACCGAGCAGCATCGCCATATGGGCATCATGGCCGCATGCATGCATGACACCTTCATGCACGGAAACGTAGGAATGGTCGTTTTCTTCCTGGATGGGAAGCGCATCCATATCCGCCCGCAGTGCAACCGTTCTCCCCTCATGCTTTCCTTTAATAATTCCTAAAATCCCTGTTCCTGCAATCTCGCTCCGGTAAGGAATGCCGTACTCCCGTAATTTTTTTTGAATAAAGTCTGCCGTCTCATGTTCCTGATAGCTTAATTCCGGGTGCCGATGCAAATACCGGCGCATTTCAATCATCTCATCCCGCATGCTTCTAGCAAGCTGCCGGATTCTTTCTGTATGAATGATGATCCCCCCTTTTTTCCTGCTATTAGTAATACTGTATTTGAAAAAATAAAATATATCCTGAATTATTCATAGAAAACTTTTGATTACTTTTGAATGCTTATTTATCAAGCGTTTCATCTGACTTGATCATGCATCAAATAAATGAAAAAAGAATCCATTTCTGTTAAAGTTAAATCACGACAAAATAACCACAGAAAGGATTCTTATAATGGCTACTTTACCGCAATTAACTTTAGATTTCAATCGTCAAATTAAATTGTCAAATGATGGGGGTTCTCTTTCTTCTGATACAGGTGAATTTATCTTTAGGGAATTCGATGAGAAAATCGGATTCTCTAAAACCTT
>NZ_BMEV01000002.1 GCF_014637175.1 Compostibacillus humi
TTACACAGAAACCATTGTCGTGTTTGTCAAGAGCGATGGCGGTAGTTTTCCTCTAACCAAAATGGTTAGAATTTTTATTTTGGGGTAGTTTTCATAGAACTTTTTACACTACCCTGTTGCCTTTTACTACGATAATAATCGGGAAAAGGTTTCAATTGTATTGCATTATTTTACTAATTTGATACTAACACATTCATGTAAAGTAAGAAACTGCCACTATGCAAAATAAGAAAAGACTTTTATCGCCATATCAGATAAAAGTCTTTTCCTTAAAACGTTTATTTCAATTGTTGCATAACCATGTCTTTAATGACAGAGCCGTCTGCCTTGCCTTTCACTTTCGGCATTAATATACCCATGACCTTTCCTATATCTTTTTTCGAAGTTGCATTTACCTGTTCAATTGCTTGTTTTACAAATTCCGCAAGTTCTTCTTCGGAAAGAGGTTCAGGCATATAATTTTTTACAATTGTTATCTCTTTTTCAACCTTTTGAATTAAATCGTCGCGTTTTGCTGCTTTAAATTCGTGGAGGGAATCATTGCGCTGCTTTAACTCTCGCGAAAGAATTGTTAATTCTTCCTCTTCAGATAGAGTATCTTTTCCAAGTTTTATCATTTCGTTTTGGATTGCAGCTTTCAACATGCGAATGACGCTAAGGGTTTCTTTATCCTTGTTCTTCATTGCTTGCTTCATATCTTCGTTCAATCTTTCCATTAATGACAAATCCGTGCACCCTCTTTAATATTTGCGTTTTCTAGCAGCTTCCGATTTTTTCTTCCGTCGAACGCTTGGTTTTTCATAGTATTCACGCTTGCGGTATTCGGTTAATGTACCACTTTTTGAAACACTACGTTTAAAGCGACGAAGAGCATCTTCAAGAGACTCGTTTTTACGAACGCGAGTTACGTTAGACATACTTATTTCCCTCCCTCCGAAGCACAAAAACAAAAAATTATCCAGGCATAGGAATCTTTTCATATGCCTCTCTAAAGTATAATATAATCCTATTCATCGGTCAACAAGTTATTCATTCGATAAGACACTTTATTTGCCTTATTGCAAACTCTGCATGATTTTCACACCGCTGCTGGCACCAATCCGGTTTGCGCCAGCATCTATCATCGCTTTCATCTTCTCATAGTCTCTAATGCCGCCGGAAGCTTTCACTCCCATTTCCGGTCCAACGGTTTCTCTCATCAATCTCACATCTTCTACTGTTGCACCTGCATTGCTGAAACCAGTGGATGTTTTTACAAAATGAGCTCCAGCTTCCTTTGCCAATTGGCATGCCCGTACTTTTTCTTCATCGGAAAGCAGCGACGTCTCAATAATAACCTTTGTTATTGCCGAACCTTTTGCAGCGTTTACAACCGCTTCAATATCCTTCTTTACTGCAGAATCATTTTTTGCTTTTAATTCGCCGATATTAATTACCATATCGACTTCTTCGGCACCGTTCTGTACTGCCTGTTTCGTTTCAAAAACTTTTGTTTCGGTAGACGTTGCCCCTAACGGAAAACCGATGACCGTGCATACTTTTACAGAAGTTTCCTTTAATTTTTCAGCACAAAAGGAAACCCAGTACGGGTTGACACATACAGAAGCAAACTTATATTCCTTTGCTTCGTTTACTAATTGTTCTATTTCTTCTTGAGTTGCTTCTGGTTTTAATAACGTATGATCAATATAACTTGCAAATTGATTATCCATCTGAACGTACTCCTTTATTATGTAATTCTTCAAAATGGTAAGATATAGCAGACAACGCATAAATTGGAGCGGTTTCGGCACGCAGTATTCTCGGACCTAAACGGACGGGCAAAAAACCGCTTTCTTTCAGCTCATTCACTTCCTTTTCGCTGAAACCGCCCTCTGGACCGATGCAGAGAAGGACTTTATCCTCTAGATTCACGTGCATTAAAATATCTCCAAGGGAACTATAGACATTCACTTTTGCTTCTTCTTCATAGGCAAACAATTTTACGTCAAACGCTTCACTCGTTTCAACCAATTGCTTTAGATTCATCATTTGATAAATTTCCGGAATTTTATTCCGGTGACATTGTTCGCTTGCTTCCTTGGCAATTTTTTGAAGGCGAGCAAGCTTCTTTGCGGATTTTTTGGCATCCCATTGAACAACGGACCGCTCCATCTGAACAGGGATAAACCCGCACGCCCCCAGTTCCGTTCCCTTTTGAATAATCAGATCCAGCTTATCCCCTTTAGGCAATCCTTGAGCAATCGTGACACGAACCGGCATTTCCCGGTTTTCCAGCAAAGGTTCGACCGCTTCTGCTTCGACCATGTCTTTCGTGATATTCGTAATGACACATATGCTGGCATTTCCTTCCGGGTCGTTGCAAATAATTTTATCCCCTTTTTTAAAACGCATCACTCTAATAATATGATGGACGTCTTCGCCAATAATATTTACTTTCTTTTCTTTTAGCGGATGCATGATAAAGTATCTTTGCAAAATTTAACACCTACTCTAAAATATTTGCCGGCTTTTCAACATGGAAAGGGTGGAGATTCAGATGTATTTGCTGCTAATTCTTTTTCGCAACGATGGAAATCCAATCATCCATCTCACTCAATGCAATAATTTCAAATCCTTGTTCCTGCAGTTTTTCCAAGACTAATGTTTTCTTGTTTTGGATTATTCCTGAAGTAATAAAGAGTCCGCCTTTTACAAGCAAGTTCCATGCGTCGTCAACAAAGCGGACGATAATTTCAGCTAAAATATTGGAAACGATAATATTCGCCTGAATATCCACGTGATCGAGCAAATTGTTCTGTTTTGCTATGATTTTATCCCCTAAATGATTTAATTTCGCATTGATTTTCGTGCTTTTAACTGCGATTTCATCCAAATCAAAAGCGTATGCTTTGTTTGCACCAAGCAATACGGAAGCAATGCTAAGCACGCCAGAACCGCTGCCAACGTCAAGGACAATATCCCCGTTCTTCACATGCTTTTCCAAAGCTTGAAGGCTTAAAACGGTCGTCGGATGGGTCCCGGTACCGAATGCCATTCCCGGATCCAATTCAATAATAATTTCATCTTCCTTTGACGGCTGATAATCTTCCCAAGACGGAGTAATCGTAATTCGGTTAGAGACTTTAACCGGTTTATAATATTTTTTCCACGACGTAGCCCAATCTTCTTCATTGACCTCGCTGAGCGTAATTTCGTTTTTGCCTAAATCAATATCATAAATAAGCAAATTATTGATTGCCGACTTAATTTGTTCCACCGTTTCCCCTAAATAACTGTTCACAGGCAAATACGCTTTAATTCGCACCCCTTCTTCAGGGTAGTCGTTTGGATCCAGTTCATACATTTCGCCGTATTGGGACCGCTGTTTTTTCTCCAGTTCCAGCGAATCCTCGATGACAATGCCGCCGGCTCCAGTTTCATGCAATATGTTTGAAATTGGCTCCACCGCTTCATGTGTAGTCAAAATGCAAATTTCCGTCCATTTCATTAACATTCCACCCGTTTCCTAAATTGATTAATCCATAGAGCTTCGAAAAGCATTTTTAAATTTCTTAAATATGGAACTATCTTCTTCGTCGAGCGTACTATTGCCGCTTAATTGATGAAACTCGCGTAACAGCTGTTTTTGTTTTTCGCTTAATTTCGTTGGCGTGACGATACGGACTTTAACGATTTGATCCCCCGTGCCTCTTCCTCTGACATTAGGCGCTCCTTTTCCTCTCAGACGAAACATTTTTCCCGTTTGTGTTCCTGCTGGTATTTTCAGCTTTACTTTTCCGTGGACCGTCGGAACTTCGATTTCATCTCCTAATGCTGCCTGGGTAAAGTGGATTGGCAATTCACAGTAAATATGGTCCCCTTCCCGCTCGAAAAAGTCATGGGGTTTCACACGGATGACTACGTACAAGTCCCCCGCAGGACCGCCGTTTATGCCTGGTTCCCCTTTCCCTGCAATGCGAATTTTTTGTCCGTCATCAATTCCAGCCGGCACATTGATTTGAATCGTTTTGAATTTTTTCACCTTTCCGGAGCCGCCGCACGTCGAACATTTATTGCGGATAATCTTTCCTGTCCCTTGACAGTAATGACATACTCTCCGATTAACAATTTTCCCAAATGGCGTCGTTTGTTCCTGACTTAATTGACCGGTACCGTGACAGTAGGTACATGTTTCCGGGTTCGTTCCCGGCTTTGCGCCGGAACCATGGCAGGTGGAGCACGATTCTTCGGTTGGAATCCGAATTTCTGTATCTTTTCCAAAAATAGCTTCCTCGAATTCCAACGTGAGCGTATATTGCAAATCGGCTCCTTGTCTAGGGGCATTAGGATCACGCCGTCTTCCTCCGCCGCCAAAAAACATATCAAAAATATCGCCGAAGCCGCCAAAATCATCTGCTCCGCCAAATCCGCCGAAACCGTCAAAACCTTGGGAGTTTGCTCCGGCATGGCCAAATTGGTCGTATTGGGCCCGTTTATTATCGTCACTCAGCACTTCATAAGCCTCTTTTACTTCTTTAAATTTTTCGGCAGCATCCGGCTCTTTGTTCACATCCGGATGATATTTTCTGGCTAATTTGCGATAAGCTCTTTTTATTTCTTCTTTTGTTGCATCTTTGGATATTCCGAGCACTTCATAATAATCCCGTTTACTCACTGACAAATCACTCTCCCGACACTAGCATACGTTTAATATTATCACTAACCCGCTTTTAGAGGCAACCAATCGTTTCCGCAAGCCAGACAGCGGCACCATTTGCAAAGGAACGGTATCATTCTTTAAGAATGCAAACAATTCGTGAAAAAAGTCAAAGTCAAGAAATACCTGACTTTGACTTTGACCATTTTACCTATATTAAAATATCAGCGAACGAATTTATTTTTTCTCATCGTCATCGACTTCTTGATAATCCGCATCAACGACATCATCATCGGCCTTTGCTTTCGTATTGTTCTGTTCTTCTTGCGGTCCAGCCTGTTGAGCACTTTGCACCTGCTGATATAATTTCACCGTCAGCTGCTGTACATGTTCCTGCAATGCTTCTTTCTTCGCTTTTATCTCATCGATATTATTGGATTCCAAAGCTTTTTTCAGCTCATCTTTTAATGATTCTGCCTTTTGTTTTTCATCAGCTGTTACTTTATCGCCTAAATCCTTCAACGTTTTTTCTGTCGTAAAGACAAGCTGGTCAGCTTCGTTGCGCAATTCCGCTTCTTCCCGGCGTTTCTTATCTGCTTCCGCATTCGCTTCCGCTTCTTTAATCATCCGATCGATTTCTTCATCGGATAAGCCGGAGGACGATTGGATTGTAATCGATTGTTCTTTGTTCGTTCCTAAATCTTTTGCCCGAACATTTACAATACCATTGGCATCAATATCGAAAGTAACTTCAATTTTCGGTACTCCACGAGGAGCTGGAGGAATATCAGTCAGCTGGAAACGGCCTAATGTCTTATTATCTGCAGCCATTTCCCGTTCGCCCTGCAATACGTGAATATCTACTGCAGTCTGGTTGTCTGCTGCTGTAGAGAAAATTTGCGAATGGCTCGTTGGAATTGTTGTATTCCGTTCAATCAGCTTTGTAAATACTCCGCCCATCGTTTCGATTCCTAATGATAACGGCGTTACGTCAAGCAATAGAACATCTTTCACATCACCTTGAAGTACTCCGCCTTGAATCGCTGCTCCAAGTGCAACTACTTCATCCGGATTTACACCTTTTGAAGGTTCTTTTCCTAGTTCACGTTTGATGGCTTCCTGTACTGCCGGAATACGGGTAGATCCTCCAACGAGCAATACTTTGTCGATATCATTCGGAGTATATCCGGCATCGGATAAAGCCCGTCTTACCGGCCCCATCGTCCGGTCCACCAGTTCGGATGATAATTCTTCAAATTTAGCCCGGGTCAAGTTCATTTCCAAGTGGAGCGGTCCTGCTTCCCCGGCTGTAATAAACGGAAGAGAAATTTGCGTTTGGGTCACGCCGGACAATTCTTTTTTCGCTTTCTCCGCGGCATCTTTCAAACGCTGCATTGCCATTTTATCGTTGGCTAAGTCAATGCCGTTTTCCTTTTTAAATTCTTGCACTAAATAGTCAATAATAACTTGGTCAAAATCATCTCCGCCAAGGCGGTTGTCTCCTGCCGTGGCGATAACTTCAAAGGTGCCGTCACCAATATCTAATATGGAAACGTCAAAAGTACCTCCGCCCAGGTCATAGACGAGAATGGTCTGATCTTCCGTTTCCTTATCAATACCATATGCAAGGGCAGCAGCTGTTGGTTCATTAATTATCCGTTCCACTTCCAGCCCTGCAATTTTTCCGGCATCCTTAGTTGCCTGCCGCTCGGCATCGTTAAAATAGGCTGGAACGGTAATAACTGCTTTATCCACCTTTTCGCCAAGATAATCTTCCGCATAGGATTTTAAATACTGCAAAATAATCGCGGAAATTTCTTGTGGGGTATACTCTTTGCCTTCCACGTTTACTTTATAATCGGTACCCATATGGCGTTTAATCGATTGAATCGTATTCGGGTTTGTAATCGCCTGCCGTTTGGCAACTTCACCAACTTGCCGCTCACCGTTTTTAAACGCCACAACGGATGGCGTTGTCCGGTTTCCTTCCGGGTTTGTAATAACGACAGGTTCTCCGCCTTCCATTACCGAAACACAAGAATTTGTTGTACCTAAATCAATTCCAATTATTTTACCCATAACAATTCCTCCTGTTATTTGTTTACTTTAACCATTGCTGGCCTGATAACTCGATCTTTTAACATGTACCCTTTTTGCAATTCTTCGATTACCGTATTCGATGGCTTATCTTCCACTTCTGCCTGCATGACGGCATGGTGGAAATTCGGGTCAAACTCTTTTCCGACGGATTCGATAACCGATACACCTTGTTCTTTAAGCGCATCAAGAAACTGACGATACACCATTGTAATACCGTCAAGCAAGCTCTTTGTTTCTTCCGTAGCCTTTACTTGGAGTGCCCGTTCAAAATTATCCAAAACTGGAAGCAGCGCAGTTACCAGCTCTTGCGCCTTGTATTTTTGATCTGCTTGTTTTTCCTTTAATGTTCTCTTTTTATAATTATCGAATTCGGCTTGCAATCGCAATAGTCTTTCATAAAATTCTTCTTTTTCCTTTGTTGTTTTTTCTAAACTTGCCTTCAGCTCAGCAATTTCTTCTGCTTCCTTTGCTGTTTCTTCTTGTTTATCTTTTGCTTCGACTTCGTTATTGTCATTTTCAGGCTTTTCTTCAGCTGCATTTGCTTCTTCTGTTCCTGCTTCATGTTTTGCTTCATCATTCGTTATGTCTTTTTCTTCCACGAATTCCACCTCCAGAAAATAGTTATGTAACTTGAAAAAGTGGTAAGGTAAGCCTCCTTACCACATAAATCCCTATGAGGACGGGAAATACTTGTGTAAAACATCTGACATTTCTTTCGATAAACTGGATAAAAGGGAAATCACCTTTCTGTATTCCATTCTTGTCGGACCGAGCAAGGCGATTGTTCCCACCTGTCCTTCGCCGAAATGATAGGTCGTTGTAATCAAGCTTAAATCTTTAATGGCCTCAATTTCATTTTCGTTGCCAATTGTTACTTCAATCCCATGTTTTGTATTTTTTAACAGTTCGGCAATCTGTTCTTTATTTTCCATCATCGTAAGAAAGGAATATATTTTGCTAATATCACGGAATTCCGGCTGCAGCAAAATATTCGCCTTTCCGCCGATATATAAGTTGACGGGCTGTTCGTGAGCCAGAATATTTTTAATGTACTCATAGGATTCATCAAAATTACGAACGTACTGCTTTAAAAGTTTCGTGATTTCGCGCTGAAATACTTCTTCTAAACGGACAATCGGCACACCTTGGAGTTTGTCGTTTAATATATTGACGACCTTTTCCAGATCGCTCGGGTCAATGTCGTTTTTCATTTTCATCGTCCGATGTTCCACATGTCCAGTATCCGTTACAAGGATCGCCACTGCCGATCGGGATGAAAGCGGGACAATTTGCAGCTGCTTTAGTTTCGTTTCGAGCAATTCCGGCTCCAAAATGATGGACGTATAATTGGTCAGTTCAGATAAAACTTCGGCAGATATTTGCGCAATTTGCTCCAGCTCGTAAATCTCCTGGTCAATAATATCCTTTAAAATTTTTTTATTGCTTTTATCTGAAATAGGAGCAATCAGATGATCCACATAGTAACGGTATCCTTTTTCCGAAGGTATTCGGCCGGATGAAGAATGGGTCTTTTCCAGAAAGCCCAAATCCTCCAAATCAGCCATCTCGTTGCGGATCGTTGCAGCACTGTACGGCATATTTTTCTTTTTAGCCAATGCCCGCGAACCAACAGGATGCGCCGTTTCGATAAAATCATCTATAATCATTTGTAGTATTAACAATTGTCTTTCCGTCAGCAACGCGACCACCCCTGTTAGCACTCGTTATCATCGAGTGCTAATTCTACTAATAAAGTAACAAAACATAATTTTTTTGTCAATGAACTTAAACTTTATCCAGCCGGCAATTTATCTGTATCTGTCAGCATAAAATACTCGGATACTTTGTTGGCTAAGAGCAGTCCTTCGTCCGTTAAGCGGATGACATTCTCGGTTTCTGCAAGCAATCCCCTATCTGTCAGTTCCTTTATTTGATCGGAATACACACTCTCAAGGGAGAAACCGAATTTTTCCTTAAATGCATGTTTATTTATTCCCGCAATTTTCCTAAGACCGAGCATCATTTCCTCTTCTAGTTTTTCCTTTATTGTAATTGTTTCCGTTTGGAATATAGGCTTTCCGTCTTCCATCGCTTTTTTTATATATTCCCGCAAGCCATGAATATTTACTGCCCGTTTACCCGGATAATAGGCGTGCGCCCCGGCGCCAAAACCGTAATAATAATCATTCGACCAGTACGTTAAATTATGTTTGCTTTCAAATCCGGGTACGGCAAAATTGCTGATTTCGTACTGCTTTACCCTATGCTGCTCCATTTTGTTCCGAAGTAAGGAATACATTTGGATTTCTTCCTCTTCCGTCGGCCGATGGAGCACGCCCCGCTCGTGCTGCTTATAAAATAAAGTTTTCGGCTCAATTTGCAAACCATAAATGGAATAATGGGGAAGCTGGAAACGGAATACTTCGTCCAGCGTCGATTCAAATTTGGCAATCGTTTGGTGGGGCAAAGCGAACATTAAATCCAGGCTTATATTCGTAAAATGATATTTTTGCAGCAGTTCAACGGTCCGGTATACGTCCTTGGCCCGATGGCGCCTGCCCAGTTCTTCCAATAATTGATCATCCATCGTTTGTACGCCAAAGGATATACGCGAAATTCCGTATTGTTTTAAAAGGGCTGTCTTTTCATCGTCAATATCTCCGGGATTTACTTCGATCGTAAATTCTTTGCAGGCACTTATATCAAACTTGCGGCTGATAATCTTCAGCAAATAATGTAATTGTTCCGCACTTAATGCGGATGGTGTGCCGCCGCCAATATAGATTGTCCGTACTTTATTTTTCTCCCCTTTTAATTTTGTATCCATTTCCTTTTCCAGTGCAATTAAATATTCATCTGCCAGTTTTTCATGATAAAAATATTTGACAAAAGCACAATAATGACAAATTTTTAAGCAAAAAGGTATGTGAATATATACCGATTGGACCTGTTCCATGTTAGATTCCTTTCTTAATGGAAAAAGGAAAAACAAATTGCCGTTTTTCCTTTTTCCTAGTATTAATCTTCATCCATCTGCAATACGGCCATAAAGGCTTCCTGAGGCACTTCTACAGAACCGACCATTTTCATCCGCTTTTTCCCTTCTTTTTGTTTTTCCAATAGTTTCCGTTTTCGGGAAATGTCTCCGCCGTATAATTTGGCCGTAACATCTTTTCTCACTGCTTTAATCGTAGAGCGGGCAATAATTTTGTTGCCGATTGCTGCTTGCACTGGAACTTCAAACTGTTGTCTCGGGATGAGTTCCTTCAGTTTTTCCACGATTTGTTTTCCGCGGTTATAAGCAAAATCCCGATGAACGATAAAGGACAGCGCATCAATTTTGTCGCCATTAAGCAAAATGTCCATTTTCACCAGTTTGGACGGCTGGTAGCCGATTAATTCATAGTCAAAAGACGCATAGCCTTTCGTATGGGATTTAAGCTGGTCAAAAAAGTCATAAACAATTTCTGCGAGCGGGATGTGATAAATCACATTCACCCTAATATCATCCACATATTGCATATCGATAAACGTTCCCCGTTTTTTCTGGGATATTTCCATAACACTGCCGACAAAGTCATTCGGAACCATGATTGTCGCTTTTACATATGGCTCACGAATTTCCTGAATTTGCTGCGGTTCCGGCATTTTGGAAGGATTATCGATCCGGATGACTTCTCCGTCAGTTTTTTCCACTTCAAAAATAACACTTGGGGCTGTCGTGATTAAGTTAATATTAAATTCCCTTTCAATCCGCTCCTGAATAATTTCCATATGCAAGAGCCCCAAAAAGCCGCAGCGAAATCCAAAACCTAGCGCCTGGGAAGTTTCCGGCTCGTAATGCAGCGCCGAATCGTTCAATTCCAGCCGCTCCAGCGCTTCCCGCAAGTCATTATAATCATTCGTATCAACAGGATATAATCCGCAGTAAACCATTGGATTCAGGCGGCGATAGCCGGGCAGCGCCTCTTCTGCCGGGCGGTTGGCATGGGTAATCGTATCCCCCACCCGGGTATCCCCGACGGATTTTATGGACGCGGTAATATAACCGACATCGCCGACAGTTAATTGTTCCCGGGCACTTGCTTTCGGGGTGAATACTCCAACTTCATTCACTTCATATTCTTTTCCTGTAGCCATCATGCGGATTTTATCGCCGACTTTCAATGTTCCTTCTTTTATACAAACATAGGCGACAACCCCGCGATAAGAATCATACATCGAATCAAAGATCAGCGCTTTCAGCGGCGCATCCGGGTCTCCTGCTGGCTCCGGCACGACTTCCACAATCCTTTCTAAAATTTCCTCGATTCCGATGTTCGCTTTTGCCGAAGCTAAGATGGCCTCATCCCCGTCAATCCCCAATACATCCTCCAATTCCTGCTTTACTCTGTCCGGGTCAGCATTTGGAAGATCAATCTTATTGATAACGGGAATAATTTCCAGATCATTTTCCATCGCCAGGTAGACGTTTGCCAAAGTTTGTGCTTCGATGCCCTGGGCAGCATCGACA
Organism: Compostibacillus humi; assembly: GCF_014637175.1. Taxonomy (GTDB): domain Bacteria; phylum Bacillota; class Bacilli; order Bacillales; family Amphibacillaceae; genus Oceanobacillus; species Oceanobacillus humi. The sequence continues at coordinate 11,253 of NZ_BMEV01000002.1, forward strand.
ACTAAAATGGCACCTTCACAGGCAGCTAAGCTCCTCGATACTTCATATGTAAAATCCACGTGGCCTGGTGTATCAATTAAATGAAAAATGTATTCCTCATTATTTTTGCTCGTATATTTTAATTGGACCGCGTTTAATTTTATCGTAATGCCCCGTTCCCTTTCCAAATCCATTCCGTCTAATACTTGCTCTTTCATTTCCCTTTTTGAGAGGGTATTCGTATTTTCCAGAATTCGGTCGGCAAGGGTGGATTTACCGTGGTCAATATGTGCGATAATAGAAAAATTCCGTACCTTTCTATTTTTGTTCCCCATTTATGTCCTTCACTCCTACCCAAGTCTTATTGCAATTATTACGTTAACTCATAAAATTTATTATAACAACAGGGTTATTGATATTCAACGATTAACAAAAAAGAGGAAGGCCGCGGCCTCCCCCTCCTTAGAAAAACAATGCTGCAATTCCGTACAATATGTTGACGACCAGTTCATAAAACCCTTGTACTCCTGCTTCGAGAGCAGAAGCCGTTTTTTCCGCAAGTGTCGGTTCCGTTGGAAGCAACTCCTCTATATCCTCCTCCTGAAGAGGATCCTCTTGAACAGCATTCTCGCCTTCTTCAACAATTACTGAAACAGGTGTATCTTCAGTTATTGGTTTTTCTTCCACACCTTTCGTCTCCTTCATGCCATATACCGCTCCAGCGAGAAAGAATATGACCATGAAAAGCAATATAATAAATCCTCTCACCATAAATATTCCTCCTATGGATTTGCATCCACTTCTTCCGCATCCCAATAATAGTCGCTAAACACTTCTGCCAGTGCATCTGCCGTCCGGTACAATTCATTTAAATGATTTTCAACGCCGCCGATCTCAATGAGGAGCGCATGTTCGGATAAATCTTGATTATAGACACCATTATTGCCGGAACCGCCTTGTGGTATAACTCCCCGGCTTAGTCCAGGATATTTTTCTTCCACCAAATAATGAAGTTCTGTCGCCAATTCAAGATTTTTTTCCATATTCGGATGGTCTTCCCCGATGACAAACATAATCTTTGCATAACTTTCCCCGTTAATTTCTGCCGTTGTATGTTTTTTGCCAAGTCCGTCCCGGTGAAGGTCAAATACATATTGTAAATCTTTATTATTGTTAAACGCTGCAACGACAGATTCCCTTGACACTTCATAGGACCGCCAGTACTCCCAATTTCGTTCGCTTAACTTTTTCGCAAAGTCTGTTTTATCTACTTGTGCGCCGATGCCCTTTGCTTCCAAAGATTTTGCGAGCCGTTCGCTCACTAATGTTATGTTCACTTCGTGGTGAAGGGCTTTATTCGGGTCATTGACTCCAGGCAAGTGTGGAAGAAATGATTCCCGATTATGGGTGTTGTAAATAAACACAACATCCCGCCCTCCAGTTGACGGAGTATTTCCTTCATCCTGTCCGTCATCCTGTTCCAGCTCTTCTTCTTCAAATACTGCTTCTCGCTCTTTTAACACTTCTTCCAAAGGCGGGGACGATTCAAAGGGAAGATTCGTATAATCCGTTCCTGTGCCTGCGATAAAAATCTTCCGGTCATAAATGGAAAAGCCCGGAATTTCATTGCCAAGCAAACTTCTCGGATCATTCGGCTTAATGCTTGTGGCAACTTCAAACAACAAAGAGGCAATGCCTAACGTATCATGTTCTTCCTTCATTACATATTGAAAAGCTTTGTTTTCCATTGCCAATATATGACTAAACACACTTCCGTCCATATCACTTGTCCATGATTGTATGACGTCGGAAGTAATGCGGTAAGCAGGTTTCATAGAGGTAAATATTCCGATGGAAAAAAATAGAATAACAATACTGAATAAATATAGCGTGCTTCCTTTCCATAGCGAAGGTTTCCGGTACGGATGCTTGAAGGCCATGGTTCCATCCTTTCTACTAATAGTCTCTTATCCCAATCTATGAAAGGGAAAGAAAAGATAGAACCATTCTTTTACAGAAAATTTTTAATAGAATTATCTCGTATAAGAAGCAAAATTGCTCACGTCTATTTTCTCATGGAGTGCTGCATTAATCCCTTCAGCAATTAAACTGGCCATATCTTTCATAAAGCTGTCCACTTCTTTCGGGGTTACCATTAAATTATGCCCGATTGGCGTCAGCACTTCGGAAATTAATTGCCGTTTCTCGTTGTCCGATAATGTTCCGACGATGCCCAAAAAGGTTTGGCGTTTTTCTTCATCAGGCATATCCGCTTCAGTCAGCTGTTTTTTTCCGAAAACCATTCCTGCCGGTGTTAAAGCTTTTGAAGGTTTGTCCTTTTCTTTCCATTCTCTGCCAAAGTGCTTTAATAAAAAGTCAATGGTATCATTCGTAATCGTTACCGCGTCAACGACTGTCGGCACTCCGATCGCTAATACAGGAACACCTAGCGTCTCTTTGCTTAATTCTTTCCGTTTATTTCCGACGCCTGATCCCGGATGAATGCCGGAGTCGGATAATTGAATCGTTTCATTAATCCTTTCTATCGACCTCGATGCAAGGGCGTCTACAGCGATAATAAAATCCGGCTGCAGCTTCTCTGTAATTCCGTAGATGATGTCACTCGTTTCCATTCCGGTAATTCCCATGACTCCCGGTGCAATGGCGGCAACAGGCCGGTATCCGTCCGCTACCGTTTCATATTCCAGCTTAAATAAGTGGCTTGTAACAAGCACCTTTTCAACCGCCATTGGTCCGAGAGCATCTGGAGTAACGTTCCAGTTTCCTAAACCGACGATTAATCCGGTGCCATCGGACGGTATATTATTTTTTCGTATCATTTGTTCCAATTCTTTTGCTAAAATTTTCGCCGCTTTCTCCTGCCGTTTTGTATCCTGTCTTTTCACTCCGTCTGCATAGATGGTGACATACGATCCCGGCTTTTTCTGCAGGAGCTTGCCTCCTTCCTCATCAATATCCACGTAGGAAATTTTTATGCCATCCACTTCTCTATCTTTAAATGTAACTCCTTTTATTTCCCCCGGCTCTGCCGTTTTTTCTTCGACATACATATCTTTTGCTTCAACTGCCAAATCGGTTCGCACTTGATACTCTTTGTACTCTTCCATCGTTGTCCATCCTTTCCAGTTAGACTTAGTAATAGAATGAACCATAACGAGAAAAACATGCAGGAGCTTACGGCTGATAATTGCGGTCGTTTCATAAAAATGATTGAAATATATAATTTCCTTTGGTAAAATATCATTTGTTACTTTATGCAAATGTTAAAATATAGGAATGATTATTCTGATTCATTCTGACGCGGAAGTTTTACTAGGAGGTGAAGCAACATGGCAAATATTAAATCGGCAATTAAACGGGTGAAAATTAACGATAAAAAACGCGCATTAAACCAATCGCAAAAATCGGATATGCGCACTGCCATTAAACAGGTAGAAAAATTTGTAGAAGCGAATGACGTGGAAAATGCAAAATCTGCCTTGCAAGTAACAATCAAAAAAATTGACAAAGCAGTTCAAAAAGGCATTATCCATAAAAACACCGGCAATCGCCAAAAAGCTCGTTTAGCAAAAAAAGTTAACAGCTTAGGCGCATAAAGAAAAAGGCGGAGAACGATGACGTTTCTCCGCCTTGCTTTTCTTATTGCTCAATTAATTTATACAGCAGCATTTCAAATGCCAAGTCTTTTTCCATCTCTCCTCTTTTCATCGTTCCATCGGTTTCGGCAATTTGGTGAATAATGTTTTCTAACTTCTCCACAGAAAAATGCTTTTCCCGGTTCATCGCAATTTTGACAACGTACGGATGCAATTTTAATTGCTTTTGTATCTGATATTGGGTATAGCCCTTTTGTCGCAGCAGCTTCACCCGTAATATCGTTCTAAATTGAAAAGCTAACAAACCGATTAGCGATATCGGATCCTCTTTTAATTTTTCCAAATCTTTAAAAATACGAATCGCCTCAGCCAAGTTTCTTCCCATCACCGCATCCGCAAGGCGCAATGAAGTGCTGTTTGCTGTTTGGGAAAGGAGCTGCCCAACCACTTCCCTTGTTACGAGTCCGCCTTCCCCGACGAAGAGGGCAAATTTTTTTAATTCTTCCTCCAAAAGCTGGAGATTCTCGGCCAACTCGGTTTCCAGCACCTCACGGGCGTCCTCGGTCACCGTAATATGCAGCTCTTCTGCAATACTGCTGATCCAATCCCCAATTTCCTTTTCTTTCACCGGTTGGCAAGGTACGACTGTAGCATATTTTTTCAATACTTTAGCAACTTTTTTCCGCTCATCGACTTTTTCATAAGGAGCAACCAAGACGAGGACAGAATAATCTGCCGGATTTGCTACATACTGTTCCAATAGAGATACATCATGCTCGAAGGGAAGCTTGTCCATTTTCGCCTTTAAAAAAACCGGATTAGACGCAAAAACAACTTTGCGCTCGCCAAAAAACGGGAAGGTTTCTACATCTTGGATAACTTCCTGGACAGGGATTTCTTCTAAATCAAAAAATGAAATATTATCCTTTTCTCCGCCTGCTGCTTTTTCGGCAATGACCTTTTTTATATGGTCAATAAAATATTGTTCCGTTCCATAGACGAAATAAACCGGATCCACTTTCCCTTTTTTAATGTCATTCACGATTTTTATGTAAGACACGTTATCACTCCGTAATCATTCAATTCAATACCCCAACTTTATGGTAATTTTTTCGGCAAAAATTAGCAACAATAAAAACGGAGGGGTTTTCTAATATCTGTCCCTCCGAGTATCTATATAAACGTTTAACATATAGCTCTAGAAACTATATGTTAAACGATGTTTGTTATTAGATTGTGTCGAAGGAATAAAACTATAGATGTAAAGTGTTGCTAAATTTGGGTTTCTATATTTTTTATGACAAATTTCTTACAGAAGTGGATTTTTTTTAATATTTCCTATATACTAGTCATGAAATAGGAGGGATACTTGTGAACGAATTCGAAAAAGATGTACAAAAAACGAACGACGTCGTTGATTCCATTAAAGGTTTCAGTTTTTCATTCATATTCTTCGTATTGATCTTTTTTATCGGTGTGACGATAAGTGTTTTAAACGGCTAATTACATATGCAATGCTGATTTTTTTGACCCTTACCGGCGAGGTAAGGGTCAAATTTTTCTCAAGATTTCCGTTCTTCTTTTGTTACTATCTTATGGCAAATACGTGAAAAACGTTCCACTGCGTTCGCCAAAGATAAATTGGACGGCACCGTGCTCGTCTGTCCGCAGTATTTCGATCTCTTTATTCTGGAGACGGGCGATGACATCCGGGGACGGATGGTGAAAAGGATTATTTTCTCCAACCGATATGAGGGCAATTTCCGGATTAATTTGCTGGAGAAATGTTTCAGCGGTGGACGTTGCACTGCCATGGTGGGCTACCTTTAACACATCTACATTCAAATTCGGATAGCGATGAAGGAGTGCCATTTCCTGCTCCTGTTCGATATCACCGGTAAATAACCAGCTATATTCACCGAATGTCGTAAATAATATAAGCGAATTACCATTGGAAGATGCATAATCTTTTTCCGGTCCTAAAACAAAAATCTGTTGGCCGCCGATGGACAGAACATCCCCCTCTCCTACCCTTGTTACCTCAATCCCATGTTCTTTCCACAATTTTCTTTCCTCTTCTGTCACGTCATAATAATTGCTGATAATAATTTGGTCTACCATTCCATCCTTAATCATAAACGGCATGCTTCCGTTATGGTCTAAATCTTCATGGGTAATGACGAGACTGTCGATTCGTTTAATCCCGCTCGCGTAAAGAAAGGGCTTAATAATCTGTTCATAAATATGTTCGGACGGCCTCTCTTTTGCATAATCATAACGTGTTCCCGCATCGACCATGATAACGCCTTTCCGGTAAGGCAATTCGATAACGAATGCATCCCCTTGCCCAATATCCAGCATAGTCACCTTTCCTGTCGGAGAAAAATATGGGTGAACAGCAATAAGAATAAACCAGCCGGTTAATATCATTCCATACCCAAACGCTTGTTTTCTTTTTATTTCTATCAGCTTTTTCATTAATAAGTAAAAAACGATGTAGTATAAACCAATCCATAGGAACGGGATGTCGTCCGCTAAAAACGGATGACGGAAATATTGATCGGTAAGAAAAATTATCGAAACGATTTTTTCATGGATGAAAGAAAATAGCATGCCTATTTTCGGGAGCGGGAAACAAAGGGACAGGATAACGAGGATATACATGAATGGTATGACAAAAAGGGAAAAATACGGGACGATGATGACATTTAGCAATATGGATAAAGGTTCAAAAATTGTAAAATAGTGTAACTGAAGCGGAATAATCACCATTTGGGATACAAAACTAATTCGGAGCAGCTGCATAAAAGTGTTTGGGACTTGAAAAAGCCAATTCCTTGCCAGGACGAGACCAAAGGTAACTAAAAAGGATAATTGAAAACCGACATGGAAAATAAAATACGGGTTATATAGAAGGAAGAACAAATAAATTAATGACAGCACATCGAGGGGCGGAAACTTTAGCTGCCATTTCTGCACGAAGAGAAAGACGATGACCATAAAACATGCCCTAAGGACTGGAGGATCCCCTCCCGCCAAAAACGCGTAGAAAGGAAGAAAAAAGATCAGTATTTGCCGCAATTTTTCCTTTGTCACGACTCCCCCTTTTCTCAGAACGAAATAAAGAAAGGCAATAAGGATTCCGACGTGGGTACCGGAAATGGCGATAAGGTGGGACAACCCCCACCGCTGCAGCAATTGGACGATCTCTTTATCCAGCTTGGAGTCATCACCGAATACGAGGGAATTTGCCCAGGATGCGGTGTACGGATCGTAAATTGATTCTATATGGTTAATCAGAAAATTCCTTAGCTGATAAAATCGGTGCCAGAAACTTTCCCCTTTACAGACGATGTCATCCAATGACGCAATGATTACCTGGTTGGATATATTTTTTGTATATAAATATTTACGGTAATCAAATTGACCCGGATTTCTGCTTGATTGGGGATGTTCGCTTACTCCTTCCAGCATGCATAAAGCACCGTGTTTCAGTTTACTAAGTTGCTTGTTATCCATCTGGTCTTCGGAATGGAAATAAAGGACGAGCAATAGGCGGCCGCTATCCTTTTCTTTCAGGATAAATTCAATCCTTTTGTCGGAAATATTTGGAGGCTTAATTATCTCTCCTTGACCAGCGTATTTTTCCGAGTGTGGTTCACTTATGGAAGTTTTCTCGTAGAGGGGAGGAAAATAGAAGAAGAAAAAGAGGAGGGAGGCGGCGGAGCACAATAAAACTTGTTTTCCTAACCTCCTGTTCCAATATAAAAAACCGATCCATAAAATATAAAGTGCGCTAAAGAGAATATTGCCATAATAATGTGACAACAAGGAAGCAATCGTACTAAACGCTACGATATGCATATATCCTTTCAACTGGCATACACCCTATTATTGCATGTTAAATAACTCGTCGGCTTTTTTCTTCAGTAATTCGGCATCACCTGCCGGAACTTTATCAAGCAATTCCTTGACAAATGCTTTCTTTTCTTGGCCGTTCATTTCAAAGGTTAAGTATTTCAATGGCACTTTCTTCGTTTCCACGCCCGCTTCTTTGAATAATTGAATCGCATACTCGTGGTTGCGATAATCTTCAGCATAGTAGACCGTTTTAATTCCAGCCTGAATGATTTGCTTCGAACATTGCAAACACGGATAATGGGTAACGTATAGTTCGGCTCCGTCTGTGGGTACCCCAAATTTGGCACATTGCAAAAGGGCGTTGGCTTCGGCATGAACAGTGCGGACGCAATGGCCGTCAATCATATAACAGCCTTCGTCAACACAATGAACACTTCCAGAAACGCTGCCATTATATCCCCCCGCAATAATCCGTTTATCACGAACAATCGTTGCGCCGACCATTAATCTTGTACACGTTGAACGAAGCGCCAATAAATGGCTTTGGGCCATAAAATACTGGTCCCACGAAATTCTTTGCATCGTGCTATTCCCCCTTTTCCTTTCTATTAGTTTACCTGTATTAGACAAATTTCGTCAATGTTCGCTTAGGGCACTTGAATCTCGTCTTTCAATTTTTCCAATGTTTTTTCGCCAATTCCGGATACGTTTAATAAATCTTCCGGGGATTGAAAAAAACCGTTTTCTTCCCGATATTGAATAATCGCCTCTGCCTTGGCCGGGCCAATGCCGGGAAGGGTTTCAATTTCTTCCTTCGTCGCATAGTTTATTTTTATTTTCCCATCCGCTTGGGTAAAACTATTCCCCGCAGCTATCTCCACAGCTGCATCTTTTGTCGGGACAAAAATCACCATCTCGTCCTGTACCCTTTGGGCAAAATTCACTTGATTTGCATCCGCATCTTCTGTCAAGCCTCCCGCCATTTCAATTACGTCATGAATTCGGGCATTGCTGTCAGTTATATAAATACCCGGTGACTGAACTGCCCCCTTAACGTCAACAACAATTTCCTCCGGTACGACCGATTGGGTCTCCAATTCTTCCGGAGATTCCAATTCTTCCATGGAAGCGATATGCATGTCCTTTTCCTTTTCGGGCAGCAACAGAAAAAGGATAATTAATGCTATTCCCAGAATAAAATAGACGGAATACTGTTTTACGAGGTGTATCATCTGAGGCATCTCCACTCCTTGTCGGGGAAGGAAAGGGGGATATAGCAAGGTGATATTTCAATTCGACAAAAATTCACAAAACCCTTCTTTTCATAAAAAAATACCGGAGTATTACTCCGGTATTTTTTCTGCAACAAAGAAAATTCTCTCTGGTGTTTGCGCAGGCTCCTTCGTTAATGAAAAATCATAATATACCGATATATTTTGAAACCCGGCTTTTTCCAGCAAGCGTTCATAAAAATGTACAGGATAAGTCCGCTGATGATGGATTTCATCAAATCGCTGATATAAGGCACCATCCTTCACAAAAATCGTAAGGTCATGAAACATTTCCCCCGGCTCAGCGCCTTCACGACAAAACCAAATGTAGGATACATCCTCCATCACATCGGCAAAAGTATGATTGATATAATGGTTACTGACATGATCTAGCGAATGGATATCGAACATAAATAAACCTTCCCTCGCAAGGGAAGCATATACCCGGTCAAACACAACGGCTAAATCCTTTTCTTCCGTTATGTAGTTTATCACGTCACAGTAGCTGACACATACATCGATGTTCTCCAAGCCGTTGAGCTCCCGAATATCTTGGCAAACCCACTGGATATCCACTTTTTCATCATAGGCTTTTTGATCAGCGACGGTAAGCATATCACGTGACGAATCTACACCTGTCACATGATAGCCTTCTTTTGCAAGACGAATAGCGATTTCGCCGGTGCCGCAGCCTAAATCGGCAATACGAAGATAAGGCCTGTTCCCAATGATTGCCTTCGTGAAGTCGACCCAGCGGCTGTACGGGGCTTCCTTCATAAAACGGTCATAGACAGACGCTAATTGGTAGTACGCCATGCTTATCCTTCCATTCCGATTTGTAACGGAATGCGGGCAGCGTCTCCCCAAAGCCGTTCCAAATTATAGTAATTCCGCTCATCTTTATGGAAAATGTGACATACTACATCACCAATATCAACTAATACCCATCTCGCCTGTTCAAAACCTTCCATTCTCTTCACATGGATGCCCTCTTCTTCCAGGCGGTCTTTTATTTCCTTTGCAATCGATTGCACTTGCCGTTCATTGTTGCCGTGGCAAATAAGGAAATAATCTGCGATTAGGGAAACGTTTTTCATATCTAAAGCAATAATGTCTTCCGCAAGCTTATCGTCACATGCTTCCGCTGCAAGCTGAACGATTTTTTTATTTTCTACCAAATACACTACCTCCATTTAATCGTTTTGTAAGATCATTATATGCATAAAATGTATCCGGGTAGATAGGCTCACCCTTACGCATTAAATGTTGTATCGTATTTTTTGAGGCTTGATGACAAGCCTGAATTATGTCTTTTTCTGCCATCGCACGGACTTCCTCTACACCGGGAAAATTCCTTCCAGGCTCAATATAGTCCGCCAAAAAAACAATCATTTCCAATAAGGACATATGTGCCCTTCCCGTCGTATGATACTGAATCGCCAGCCGGATTTCTCTATCCTGAATTCCGTGCTCCCGGGCGATTAAAACTGCAGCAACAGGACCATGCCACAATTCGGGATGATATTCCAGCAAATCTTTCGGCAAATCACTTTCAATAATACACCGCTTCATTTCCTCCAATGGCCGATATTTGCAATAATCATGGAAAATTGCTGCAAGAACTGCCTTTTCTTTGTCGGCAAAATATTTGTCAGCCAGGAGTGCAGCAGTATCCGCTACTCGTAGTGTATGCTGTAAACGTTTCTCCGGCAAATATTTTTTTACAATGCCGATCGCTTCTTCACGCTTCATATAACCCCTTCTCCCTTATATACGCATAAACTGAATCGGGAATGAGATAGCGGGACTCTATCCCGTTCCGCAGTCTTTCCCTCAAAAGAGACGATGAAATATCAATTGCCGGAATTTCCACTTCAATAAAAGGATAAGTTGTCTTTAGTTCGTAACCCGACCGCTTTACACCGACGAATTTTACAAGCTGAACCAGCTCTTCAATTCGATGCCAATGGGGCAAATATTCTACCATATCCGCACCGATTATGAAATAAAAATCAACATCCGGAAATTCGTTGCGAAATTGTTTGATCGTATCAATCGTATACGACTTGCCGGACCGTTCCACTTCGACGGTTTGCAGGCGAAAATGTGGATTTGCTGAAATGGCAATTTCTGTCATTTGCACACGGTCTCTGGCAGTAGTTTTTGCCTCCTCCTTATGGGGAGGAGTATACGTAGGGATAAACCAGATTTCCTCCAATTTTAATGCGATGCGCACTTCCTCTGCTATGATAAGGTGGCCGATATGGGGCGGGTCAAAGGTTCCTCCAAGTATGCCGATCTTTCTCATGTCCTTCTCCTTATGGCAATTCAATCCTTTTGTTTTCCTTCGATTCTTTATATAAGACGATATTATTTCCAATAATTTGCACAACTTCACTGGAAGTGCCGAAAGCAAGCTGTTCTGCTACCGTATGTTTATCTTCCAAACAGTTTTGCAACACGCTCACCTTTAACAATTCTCGTTTTTCCAGGGCATCTCCGATTTGCTTAATCATATTCTCATTGACGCCATCTTTTCCTACTTGAAATATCGGCTTTAAATGATGTGCTTCCGACCGCAGAAATCGTTTTTGCTTTCCAGTTAGCATGTTCATCTTCCTTCCAAAATACGTTGCAGTTGTTCATCCATGTCATCCAGGGAGACGGTAATTCCTGTCCAAATTTCAAAGGCTAATTGGGCCTGATATAAAAGCATCGTATGGCCGTAATGGACTTTCGCCTTATTCTCCATTGCCATCTGCAAAAATCGGGTTAAAATGGGCTGATAAACGATATCGCTCACAATGGTTCCCGGTTTTAGCGAGGAAATCGAAAAAATTGCCTGGTCTGCTTCAGGCTTCATCCCAACGGAAGTCGTCTGGATGATTAAATCATACTGATTCAGCTTTTGCTCTGCTTTTTCCAAAGTATATACATTGGAAACAGTCCATGATTTTCCTAGTTTTGCAATCTCCTCTGCTTTTTCTGCAGTACGATTGGCAATATCAATATGCTGATACCCTTCGGAGGAGAGAGCGTAAAAAATTCCTCTTGCAGCACCGCCGGCACCGATAAGCAGAATCTTTAATGAATGGTCCGCCATCTCTTCCGGATATTTCACCTTTAACGAACGGACATATCCCAAACCATCCGTATTATACCCTATCCATCTGCCGCTTTTTAAATGAACGGTATTCACTGCCCCAATCTCACGAGCGGCAATATCCAATTCATCGAGATATGGGATAATAGCCTGTTTGTATGGTGCTGTCACATTAAAACCGGTAACGCCCTTTTCTTTCATCTCCTCCAGCTGGAAAGGGAGGTCTTCTTTTCGTTTTATTTCGTTAATCGTATAGTTCCCTTCCATCTTAGCCTTTCTCAAAAACTCTCCATGTATCCATGGAGACAAGGAATGCTGAATCGGGTAACCTATTAATTGAAATTTCATTCTTTTCCTCTCCCTAAATAATCGATTTTCTAATAATTGCCGGAACACCTTTCGGGCTAAAGACTCGCACTGTTAATGCACTTCCTGAAAGGCTGACCCAACCGAGTCCGGGAAAAACGATATCCGTCTTTTCTTCCCCAATGCGAAACGTCCTCTCTTCCAGCGGCGGCAATTGTTTTAGTGTCAATTCATTAGGCGGTGAAAGCAGTTTCGTAACATGATTTTCATATAATTCATCTGCTTTTTCCAGTTTTGTCCGGTGGATGTTCAAATCGTTGGAAAAATAACAGACGAAAGATTGCCTTTCTCCTTTTAAAAAGTCAATCCGGGCCAAACCTCCAAAAAACAGCGTCTGTTGCGAGTTGAGCTGATACACCTTCGGCTTAATTTCTTTCTTTGGTGTGATAATTTTTAAGTCCTCTTCTGACAGATAATGAACAATTTGCTGCTTATTAATAATCCCCGGGGTGTCGATGATTGCACTGGCATCATCCAGAGGAATCTTGATGAAGCCTAAAGTTGTCCCGGGAAAATAGGATGTCGTTATGACATCTTTATCTCCAGTAGACCTTTGAATCAGCCGATTAATAAAGGTCGATTTGCCGACGTTGGTTGTGCCGACAATATAGATATTTTTATTTTTGCGGTGCGCTTCCATAGAAGCTGCCAGTTCGTCCATGCCAAATCCTTTTTTGGAGGAAATTAAAAAGACATCTTCTGTCTTTATTCCCGCTTCTTTTGCCTGGGAACGCAGCCATTGGATTAGTTTTTGCTTATTCACCGACTTCGGCAATAAATCTACCTTGTTGCCGACAAGTATGATCGGATGGTTTCCGACAATGCGGTTAATTCCCGGGATGAAACTTCCGCTGACATCAAATATATCGATAATATATACGACTAATCCTTCCTGTTCACTAATGGAACTGACAAGCTGCATAAAGTCTTCATCGGACATGGAGATATCCTGAATTTCATTATAATGTTTTAAACGGAAACATCTTTGGCAAAGAATTGTATCCCGATTAAGGGAACTGCTTGGTGCATAACCTAATTTTTCCGGATCTGTTGTTTGTATTTGAATGCCGCATCCATTACAGAAAATGGTTTCCAAATTTATTCCTCCCAGCTGATTTTCCCTTTTTTCCGCAATTGCCTAAAAATAAATCGTTCAATTTTTCGATTGATTTTCGTAATTTTCCCGTCCGTTTCGACAATCGGTACAACTAATATCGTCTTTAAGCCAGCCATATTCCCGCCAAGTACATCGGTCAACAGCTGGTCACCGATGACGACAATTTCTTCCTTTTTAAGTTCCATTTCTTTTGCCGCCTTTAAAAATGCCTTTCTGAGGGGCTTTTTTGCGCTATACACGTATTTTGCTTTTAGCGGTTCGGCAAAGAAGGTTACTCTTTCCCGATTATTATTGGAAAGAATCGTTACTTTTATATTATTTTCCTTCATTTTCTGAAACCAGTCTTGTACTTCTGGTGTCGCTTCTTTCATATCCCAAGGCACTAATGTATTATCGAGATCGGTAATAATTCCCCGAATGCCTTCATTATGTAATTTTTCTGGCGTAATTTCAAAAATACTTTTGGCAAATTCATTTGGCAACATCAGATTCTTCAATCGTTACACCTCTAGACTAATGACAATTATACAATTCTAATCCTACAATAGAATGGGAGTAAAGAAAAGCTTTAGCTAAATTCAGTTGCAGTTGGAAAAGGGACTATTTTATGTTTCATTTTTATAGAAAATGACTGTTTTTCTTGAAAATCGTTCGACATTTCTCGATATTTTTTGAGTTGTGGATAAGTTTATTCACATTATCAACACGATAGATTTGCGATTTTTAGAGCATTTTAGACATTTTATACACAACTTATCTACAAGCGAGTGTAGATAAGTTGAATCTTGTCCATTAATTTGAATCATGTTAAATTATAAATAACTTGTTTTGAGTTAGAATTTAAAAATTTTTAGGAGGGCGCAAGGATGGAACACTTATCCGATGATTTGCTCATCGAGTCCTATTTCACGGCAACCCGCTTAAAGCTTAGCCCTGATTTTATATCCTTAATTGAAGACGAGATTCATAGAAGGTCGTTATCCCACTTAATTTTGAACAAGAAACAAGGAAGGTAGCATATATAGCAAATTTTGCTCTTATCCCACAGGATAAGGGTTAATTATTTTTCGGCTTTCTAAATATGATGGCCACAATTGTTGTATGGACAGACACGAAACCACCTCCACTCTCATAACAATGGAATATAGGCAAATACCCAGCCAGTGCTGTACTTGTATCTTCACAGTACTTAACTTAGGAGGTGAATGTATTTGTCCGGCATACTCACTGTCTTAGCGATGATTGTGAAAGAAGCCCTTTTTTTTGTCTCCTATGTTAAAAACCACGCATTTCCCCAGCCGTTACCCCCTGATGACGAAATGAAATATATCAAAGAAATGGAGAACGGGAGCAAAGAAGCCCGTAACAAACTGATTGAACATAATTTGCGTTTAGTGGCGCATATTGTAAAAAAGTTCGAAAATACGGGAGAAGATATGGAAGATTTAATTTCCATTGGCACGATCGGATTGATTAAAGGAGTGGAAAGTTATTCTCCCGACAAAGGAACAAAGCTTGCCACCTATGCGGCCCGCTGTATCGAAAATGAAATACTTATGCATTTGCGTTCATTAAAAAAGGTAAAAAAAGACGTCTCCCTCCATGACCCGATCGGTCAGGATAAAGAAGGAAACGAAATCAGCTTAATCGATATTTTAGAAGCAGAAAATGAAAACATTATCGAATACATTCAATTAAATATGGAAATTGAAAAAATGCAGGAATTTTTCTCCATTCTTGATCCCCGCGAAAGGGAAGTCATTATGTACCGTTACGGTTTAAACAATACACAGGAGATGACCCAAAGGGAAATCGCAAAAAAATTAAATATTTCCCGAAGTTACGTGTCCCGGATCGAAAAAAGAGCGTTAATGAAAGTATTCCATGAATATTACCGTAAAGAACGAAAAGAGAAAACATAGCTGCAAAGAATTGCAAAACATAAAATGATGTTGGCCGGTTCCTATTAGTCAGTTCCGGCCAAGTTTTTTGCCAGCATTACTCTCCCAGCTTTTTTACCATTTCCATCACAATCGCTGAAGCGTTTTTAGCCGCTGTTTCCAAAAATTCATCGAACGTTACCGAAGATTCTTTTCCGGCTATGTCTGATAATGCACGGAGAACAACAAAGGGGACGTTATACTGGTAGCAGACTTGGGCGATTGCTGCTGCTTCCATTTCTGCTGCTATGAGGTCTGGAAAATTTTTTTTAACCGCTGCAACATGGTCCGGGTCCGCCATGAACGAATCTCCGGTAGCAACCATTCCCTTAGCATAAGGAAGTTTGAGTTTTTTTACTGCATCTGTAGCTATCTGAACTAATCGGGAATCGCTTTGAAAGGCTGCAGGCATTCCCGGAACTTGTCCGAGAGCATAATCGAAAGCAGTTACGTCCACGTCATGATAGACGACTTCTGTAGAAATGACGATATCTCCGACATTGGAATGTTCTTGAAATCCTCCTGCCGATCCCGTATTAATGATTAACGACGGCGCAAACCGTTCATGTAAAATCGTTGTTGCCATTGCAGCATTTGTTTTTCCGATTCCGGATTTTAACAACACTGCCTCTTTGTCGGATAAATACCCTTTGACAAACAAACAATTAGCAACCGTAATATCTTCTTTGTTTTTCATTTCCTTTAATAGAATTTCAATTTCTTCATCCATTGCTCCAATAATGCCAATAACCATCCATTTACCTCCAACTGCTATTTTTTGTCGTTTTCTCTCAAGCGTTCCACTTTTGTCGGCTGCCATCCTTCGCCATCAATCCAGGATAAATAAACACGGTATATTTCTGTTTCTTCCTTGTCTGACACCGTTGCAACGACAGCTTGATCTCCGTCCCTGCCTATCCACCATTCAATAAGATTATCTTCCGGCAAATTTGTTGCTGCAATGATCGCCTTGCGCATTTCAATCCGGTCCTGAGATCCGTCGTCATAATCGATCGTATGAGGGCCTGCCTGTTCCGTCCCGACCGGCTGCCAATTGGCGACATATGCTTCAACGACTAACGGATCCGTTGACTCTACTCTCTCCTTTTGCAGGCTGCTGCCAGTGTGTTGAGAAACTTCTTCTGTTTCCTCTTCTTGAGTTGCTTCCATATTGTCCTCTTTTTCCGAGTCTTCTTCCACAATTACTACTTCATCAGAAGATTCCTCCGGCTGGGAAGAAACTGTATCGTTTTCTTTCGTTTCTTCCTTAGCTTTATTTTCTTTATCCTCTCCTCCAAAAATCCACGTTCCCAAGACTCCAAGAAATAGGACAATCGCCAAAACCGAGAAGACACGGATTAATTTTTTATTTCTCTTTCGCTTCTGCAGTTTATTGCGCCTCGAACGGCTATACATAAACGAAACCTCCTTGCCGAATATTTTACCATATCTGGCGAAGTTTGCTGTACAAACAATGTATGAACTTCCATCCACGTCTATACATTTTGATCTAAAAGTCTTCCAAACAGAAAAGCAGGATGCGATGATCCTGCTTCTTGTTTTTATGCTTTAAATTGTAAAAAAATGAAACATAAATTGCAATGAAAACGAAGGTCCATTATTCGACTTTTATGATTTTCACTTGAATATCCCCGCCGGGTGTCGAAACAGTTACTTCCGAACCAACCTCTTTGCCAAGCAAACTCTTTGCCATCGGGGAATCGTTCGAAATCTTTCCTTCAAATGGATCGGCTTCTGCACTTCCTACAATCGTATATGTTTCTTCTTCCCCGTCAGGAAGCTCGATAAACGTAACTGATTTTCCTAAGGAAACTGTATTATTATTTTCATCATTCTCAATAATGACGGCGTTGCGAATCATTTTTTCAAGCTGGGTAATCCGCTGTTCCACAAAAGCTTGTTCATCTTTGGCTGCATCATATTCAGAGTTCTCAGACAAGTCGCCAAAACCGCGGGCAATTTTGATCCGTTCCACAACCTCTTGTCTTCTCTCTGTTTTTAAGTATTCAAGCTCTTTTTCTAATTTTTCTTTCCCCTCTTTTGTCATATAATATTTTTTCTCTAATGACATATAAACACTCCTTTAGCATATGACCGTAATATTTCCGGGTTATGAAAAAAACCGTTTACAGCCAGTGTATTCTTATAAAAGCGATTTCATTCGCTTCCTTGCAGGAATTAAAAGATACTAATCAATACTATGGCAAACTTTCAAGAAATAATCAATACTTTTTGCCTTAATTATTTTTTCCCAAAACACTTTCAATTTTAGAAGCGATCATATCGATTGCTACTGCGTTTTCTCCGCCTTCCGGTATGATAACATCTGCAAACTTCTTTGTCGGTTCAACAAATTGTATATGGGAAGGCCTCACCTTCTCCACATATTGCCGTATAACCGAATCCAAATTCCTTCCCCGTTCTTTCGTATCCCGTAAAATCCGGCGGATAATACGGATATCTGCATCCGTATCAACAAACACTTTCATATCCATCATTGCAGTCAGTCGCGGTTCACCTAAGACTAAAATTCCTTCCACAATGATAACATCCTTCGGTTCCACCAGCACTGTTTCCTCCCGGCGGGTATGAACCGTGTAATCATATACTGGCCGGTAAATAGGCTGATAGTTGATTAATTGTTGAAGATGGGCGATAAGCAAATCGTTATCAAAAGCGGAAGGATGATCATAATTCGTCTTTAGCCGTTCTTCAAAGGAAAGATGGCTTTGGTCTTTATAATAATCATCCTGCTCCAACACTACAATACATTCACTGGAAATGCGCCGGCAGATGGATCGGGTCACCGACGTCTTGCCGCTGCCGCTGCCCCCGGCAACACCAATGACAACTGGTTTTCTTTTCATGTTTCTATTCCCTCTTCTCTTTCAATATGCTGGCTGACAGCAACCCCGTCACCGATAGGAAGTATGGAGGTGTGAAAGGATGGATGGGACATCACCCATTTATTATATTGCTTCAGTTTATTGACGAGATTTTTATATCTGGCTGGTACTGCTGCTCCCTCCAGCACAAAACCGCGAAATAACACATTGTCGCTGATAATAATTCCTTTCGGCGCCAATATAGGGGTCGCCAATTGGAAAAACTGCCGGTATTTCCCTTTTGCTGCATCAATGAAAATGACATCAAAAAGTCGTTCCTCCTTGGCAAGGCTTTCCATAATTTCTAAAGCATCGCCGGGAATGATTTCGATCTGCTCATTTTTTTGCAACCGTTCCACATTTTCTTTTGCCTGGACATACCGATTCTCATCTTTCTCAATCGTAACTATATGGCTTCCGGGAGAGGCAGCCGCCATGCGGAGTGCAGAATATCCGATTGCGGTCCCGATTTCTAAAATGTTTTTCGGTTCCTTCATTCGAATTAATTGCAATAGAAAATGCAAACTTTCTGTGTCCATTATCGGTATTCGTTCTTCTATTGCAGTTTTCTCCAGCTCCGCCACCCACTGTTCTTTTGCGGGCAATAATGATTGGATATAATTGCTCCAATTTTCGTCCATGTTAACCCCCATTTCGTGTAAAAACAAGGAAAATGTGATATTTCATCACATTTCCCTTACTTTATATATCGTTTATGATTTTCCATATGTTCTTCATAAGTTTTCGCAAAATGAATATTTCCATCCTTATCATGCAGGAAATACAAATAGTCTGATTCAGCCGGGTTCACTACTGCTTCGAGCGAACTTTTTGCAAAGTTGGCAATTGGCCCGACAGGCAATCCTTCGATATAGTACGTATTATAAGGCGACTCGGTTTCCGTATGTTCAATTAACGTTTTTTCCAAATGCATGCCAAGGGCGTAAGCTACCGTCGGATCTGTCTGCAGCGGCATGCCCTCTTCGAGTCGATTGTAAAATACTCCAGCTATTTGATCCCGCTGATCTTTATGGCCGGTTTCCTTTTCCACGATGGAAGCAAAGGTGATCGCTTCATGAATGGTAAGCCCCTTTTCGTCAATTGCTTCCATATAAGGGGTTACGACTAGTTCCGTTTGACGGAGCATTTCTTCCACAACCGATTGAATGGTCGGTGATTCTTCGTAGAAATCATAAGTAGCAGCAAATAAATAACCTTCTAAAGGAGTAATGATATCCTCATCCAAAATGTCCTCCGTCAAAATCGTCGGGAACATTTGCATTAACTGTCGGATGTACTCCTCATCATTTACGACTTCTAAAAATTCTTCTTTAGAAAACGGCAATACTTCAGCAAATCGTTCCGCTATTTGCTCGATGGTCAATCCTTCAGGAATGGTAACGGTATAAATCGGTTCCAGCAGAAGCTTGCCCGTTTGCAGGTTTTCGATAATTTCATCCAAATGCATCGATTTCGTAAATACATAGTTTCCGGCCTGGAAATCGGTTATATTATTTAATTTAATATAAAAGCGAAAAATTAAACCGTTTTTAATTACGCCATTTTCCTCTAAAATGTTAGCAATGGCTGATGCCGAAGAACCTAACGGAATTTCAACTTCAATTTGTTCCTCACTGTCCGGATCAACTGGTTCCAAGGCATTTTTTATGTATAAATAGCCAATTATGCCGCCAGATATCATCAAAATAGTTAACGCAAGGATAATAATAAAAACAATTTTGCGCACAATCTTCGCTTCTTCTCCTTGTTTTCTCAGATTGTTCATAAAGCTTGTTTTTCTATCGTCATTGGACATCCTTTTTCCCCCTTTCACCGGGTTCATTATACTAAAAATAGTATGGACAATCCATTGTTTTTGTTGAAAAATGTCAATATCATTGTCACCTGTTCATAAAAAGATAAGCTGATGTCCACTTCGACATCAGCTTAAATTTATGCATCTAATAAGTCTTCATCTGCCAAAGTATTGAGCATCTCTTCAACCATATCCCATTCTTCATCAGATTCAATTGGAAAGAGAGAAAAGTCGTCTTTATCATTTGCTTCATATCGAAATGCATATAATTCCATTTCTTCGTCATTCAGCTGTTCTACAGGAACCATAGCTACATAGGACTGATTCGTCTGATCGATATGGAATGTAAAAAACACTTCAAATAAATGTTCATCCCCGTTTTCATCGGGAACGATAATCCGTTCATGTTTATCAAATACCACAATGTCACCTCATTTATTGTTGGTCTAAATAACTTTGCAAAATGATGGCTGCCGCCATTTTGTCGATAACTTTTTTTCTCTTTTTGCGGCTGACGTCAGCCTCCAACAATATTCGCTCCGCAGCCATTGTCGATAGTCTTTCGTCCCAAAGTACGACAGGAATTTGAAAGGTCTTTTCGATGTGCTCCGCAAACTTTTTACTCGCTTCGCCGCGTTCGCCAATGGTGCCATTCATATTTTTTGGCAGACCAACAATAGCTTTTCCAATTCCATGTTCATTTATTATTTTTTTCAGCTCTTCATCGGCGGAATGAATGTTTCCTTCATCCCACTGAATCGTCTTCAATCCTTGGGCTGTCCATCCAAGGGCATCACTGATCGCCACACCAATTGTTTTTGAACCGACATCAAAGCCAATAATTTTCATTTATCGCTCTCTCTTCTTATGCTGCTCTAGATAAAACTTTACCAATTCTTCAATTACTTCGTCCCGCTCCACTTTGCGGATCAGGTTCCTTGCATCGTTATATCTAGGGATGTATGCCGGATCTCCTGACAGTAAATAACCGACAATTTGGTTTATTGGATTATATCCTTTTTCCTGCAGCGCTTCATGTACGGTAAATAATATTTCTTTTAAATTCTGTTCAAATGGTTCTTCTGAAAAATTAAATTTCATCGTTTTATCCATCGAACTCATTTTGACACCCCGTTTCTTTAAACATCTGGTGCAGACCTTTCCACGATTGCTGTAATTATTACATTATAGTTTACCATGAATTTACAATTATTAATAGTACGGAAATTATCTATGCATTATTCGTTTGCTTCGGCAATGAATGATTTTGTCTGTGCGAGAGCATCGGCAATTTTAGACGGATCTTTTCCGCCGGCTTGAGCCATGTCAGCTCGGCCGCCACCGCCGCCGCCGCAAATTTCGGCAGCTTGTTTAATAATCTTTCCTGCATGATATTTGTCTGTTAAATCCTTCGTAACCCCTGCTGCCAGCTGCACTTTGCCGTTAGTTTCTGCTGCCAATAAGATAATGCCCGACGAAATTTTCTGTTTTAGCTCATCGACCATTTTCCGGAGCTCATTCATATCTTTGACGGCAACTTTTTCAGCTACTACTGCAATATCCCCGATTTTTTCTGCTTGCTCCAGCAAGCTGGAAACTTGGGAATTTGCTAACTTAGCCCGCATCGACTCGTTTTCTTTCTGTAACTGTTTTAATTCTTGCTGCAAAGTTGTTAACCTTTCCAGCACTTTTCCTTCCGGAGCCTTTATCATTTGCGCCAACTGTTTGAGCAAGCGAACTTTATCCGCCAGCAGCTCAAAGGCAAATTTGCTCGTTGCTGCTTCAATTCTGCGGGTTCCTGCACCAATTCCGCTTTCCGATATGATCTTGAACAATCCGATTTCTGAGGTGTTATTTACATGGCAGCCGCCGCATAGTTCGATACTATAGTTGTCAATCTGAACGACCCGAACAATATCCCCGTATTTTTCGCCAAAGAGGGCCATTGCTCCCATTTCTTTCGCTTCTTCCAGCGGTTTATAGTCAATCTCCAATGATATTGCTTCCCATATTTTTTCATTGACGATTTGTTCAATTCTTTCCAGTTCTTCCATTGTAACCGGCTGAAAATGGGAAAAATCAAATCGCAATCGTTCTGGTGTAACAAGAGAACCGGCCTGATTGACATGATTACCGAGAACATCCTTTAACGCCTGATGCAGCAAGTGTGTTGCTGTATGGTTTTTGATGATGGAATTGCGGAATTCCGTATCGATCGCTGCTTGCACCAAATCTCCTGTCTGGAACGTGCCTTTTTCCATCACAACTCGATGCAGGTGCTGACCTTTCGGTGATTTTTGCACATCTTTCACGTATGCCTTGGCGCTGTCTGTATAAATCCAGCCCCGGTCGGCAATCTGTCCTCCGCTTTCCGCGTAAAAAGGTGTTTCCTTTAAAAGCAAATATAGTTCCTTTTCATTATCTTCATCGTCAATGATGGCGGTAATCGTCGTTGACACTTCGAAGTTATCGTAACCGACGAATTCACTTTCTGCATCCAAATTGGCAAATTTCTCATCTTGTACTTGCATCGAATCAACTTTTTGCCTTGCCTTTCGCGCCCGTTCCCTTTGTTTCTCCATTTCCTTTTGAAATCCATTTTCATCAATGGTAAATCCTTCTTTTTCCACATATTCCTTCGTCAGTTCAATCGGAAATCCATACGTATCGTATAGACGAAAAGCATGTTCTCCTGGAATGACCCTAGTGCCTTTTTTCCTTCCTTCTTCCAGAATATTTGTCAGCATTTGCAAACCTTCGTGTAACGTTTCATGAAATTTTTCTTCCTCAGCTTTAATCATTTTAGCGATGAAATCTTTCTTCTCCAGCACTTCCGGGTAGAAATCTTTCATAATTGCACCGACGGTTTCCACGAGTTCAAACATGAAAGGGCGATCGATGCCAATTTCTTTTGCGAAGCGGACGGCACGGCGAATTAATCTTCTTAACACATATCCCCGGCCTTCGTTTGAAGGCACAGCACCATCGCCGATGGCAAAGCTGACTGTACGAATATGATCCGCAATAACTTTATAGGCGGTATCCCCTTCTGTACTGCTCCCATACTTTTGGTTTGCCAGTTTTTCCGTTTCCTCAATGATTGGCATAAAGAGATCCGTTTCAAAATTTGTTGGCACATCTTGAAGTACAGATACAATCCGTTCCAAGCCCATACCAGTATCAATATTTTTCTTTGGAAGCGGTGTATACGTATCGTCCGGATTATGATTAAATTGGGAGAAGACGAGATTCCATATTTCTAAGTAACGGCCATTTTCACCGCCTGGATAGAGCTCCGGATCATCCGGGTTATTTCCATATTGTTCTCCCCGGTCGTAGAAAATTTCAGTGTTCGGTCCGCTTGGTCCTTCCCCGATGTCCCAGAAATTTTCTTCCAGACGAATAATTCTTTCCTTTGGCAATCCAATCGTATTTAGCCATATATCGTACGCCTCATCATCTTCCGGATGAACTGTAACAGACAGCCGATCGGGATCTAGGCCGAGCCAGTTCTCATCAGTCAAAAATTCCCACGCCCATTCAATTGCTTCTTTTTTAAAATAATCCCCTATGGAGAAATTCCCCAGCATTTCAAAAAACGTATGATGTCTTGCCGTATATCCGACATTTTCAATATCGTTCGTCCGGATGGATTTTTGGGCATTGACAATCCTTGGGTTTTCCGGAATTACCCGGCCATCGAAATATTTTTTCAATGTGGCCACTCCACTATTAATCCAAAGCAATGACGGGTCATCCACCGGAATTAACGATGCGCTCGGTTCCACCCGATGGCCTTTTTCTTTAAAAAAGTCGATAAACATTTGTCGCACTTGAGCTGAAGACAGCTTTTTCATTTTATCTATTTCCTCCTTCGTGGATTAATTTTTTCCATTAAAAAAATCTCCTCTCTGCTTTCTGCAGGGACGAGATTTCATCGCGGTACCACCCTAATTATGAATGCTTCACATTCATCACTTCATTCGGATAACGGTCTGCAACCGGCGGGGATTAGCCGCACTCCAGTGTAGCTTCCATGATTTTCGTTTAGGATTTTTTCAGCCGAGAAATCCCTCTCTATAAAACGAAGGTTATCATGTACTCTTCACTTTCAGCGTGTTGAAATAATTCAATTTTACTGGTTTCCAGTATAATGAAATTCAAAGAAATTGTCAATCATTGGCAGGAAGCGTCAAAAGATGATTTACGATTACCCGAATGACGGTTAGAACAGGTACGGCAAGGACCATTCCGGCAACCCCGAATAAATTGGAGCCGAGGATTAAAGCAAAGATAATTGCAGCCGGGTGAATCGCCACACTTTTGCCGACGATATACGGAGATAATAAATTTCCTTCGATAAGCTGGATAATAAAAATTCCCAAGAGCAGGAAGAAAATAATCTGAATGGACTCCGTCGTGGAAAAAGTGATAATCGCAGCAGGAATGGCGCCAATAATCGGTCCAAAATAAGGAATAAGATTCGTTATAGCCATAATGACAGCGAGAAGTAAAGCATATTTTAATTTTAATAGCTTAAAAAATATGAGTGATGCTAAACCGACAAAAAGACAAACGAGGAGCTGTCCTCTTATATATTTCCCTAGACTATCATCAATCGCATGGAGCACCATTACCGTTCGGTTGCGATACTTTTTGGGAATGAAGCGCTGAAAATATGCTTTCATTTTTTTAAAGTCTTTTAAAAAATAAAAGACGAGTACAGGAATAACGGTAAACATAACAATGGCATCGAAAATCCCGGTAAAACCGCCGATTAGGTTGGAAAGCAGTTCATCCAGGGAATGTTCAATCTGAAAAATTACTTCATCCATTTTATCGTGGACCGTTTCTGGCAGAAAAGAAGTATATTCATATACGCTTAAAATCGTCCGGTTATACAAATCAGTGAAAATATGGAAATTTTCAACTAAATCTTGGACTTGATGAACAATTCTCGGATAAATACGGTAAATCAAATAGCCAATTCCGCCAAAAAACAAAGTATAAATGAAGAGAATGGCTATCCCCCGGTGAATATTCCACCGATGTAACTGTTCAATGACCGGGTATAATAAATAGGCGATAACGGAAGCAATGATAAAAGGGGATAAAAGTTTCCACAGAAAAGAAAAAACGACCCCGTACACGGGGAAGGTCTTTACGAGTAAATAAACAAATAAAAACAATAAAATTCCAGTAACTAAGCCATACAGGAAATTTAACCGCTTACTGTTCAAAAACAACCTTCATCCCCCTTAAGCGAACGATTTTCAGGATGAATTAATACAGCTTTCTTTCCTCTTCGCTAAATAAATCGTTCAGGGAGCTTAAACTTCCGTCCGCTTCTATTTGGTGCACCGCCAGTTCATTATCAACGACGGTCATTTCGACAAAGCAATTCCAGCAATAATAGTTTTGGGCGCCGATTTTCCCAATATCTTTTCCGTTACAATTCGGGCATCTTAAAATCATCCATTCCACCTCTTTAATCGAAACGTTACAACGTTCAGCTTGCCCGAATATGAAAAAAAATATACCTATAAAAAATCGTATGGTGACAAGTCTTCTTCTCGTTTCCCGGAAATCGGCAAGATGTCCCCTAATTTTTCTTTCAACTGTTCTTCTAGTGTCGTATACCGTTTATTTGTATCCTCCCTTTCAATCCCCTTAAAAAAGGCTGATTTTTCGCCGCATATAATTAACGATTCTTTACTTCTCGTGATGGCGGTATAAAGAAGATTTTTACGAAGCATATGGTAATAGGAATGCAAAATCGGCAGAATGACGATGGGAAATTCGCTGCCCTGGGATTTGTGGATTGATATGCAATAGGCGTGCATCAAATTTTTATAGTCCTTTCGGTCATAAACTACTTCTCTTTCATCAAAACGAACTACAATTTGTTCCCGCTTTTCCACATTTTCATTTTCCTTAAATACAGCGACAATTTCGCCAATATCGCCATTATATATTCCATCTTCCGGCTGATTGACAAGCTGCAGCACTTTGTCGCCAACCCGATAGACGATGTCATTCAGTTTTACTTCCCTTTTTTTATTCGTCTTTGGATTTATAAGCTGCTGCAAATGCCGGTTAATTTCGTGGATACCGGCTTGGGTTTTATACATCGGTGCCAGCACTTGAATTTCCTTTTTCACATCGATCCCTTTTTTCATCGCCTTTTGAAACACTTGCAGAATACAGTCAATCAGCTGTTCCTGCCGGCACGGAATAAAGCTGAAACCTTGATCCCTCTCTAATGAGGATTCGTTGCACTTGCCGTTTTTAATTTCATGGGCGATCTGGATAATTTTTGACCCTTCTTTTTGCCGGTATACTTCATTTAATTTTAATGAAGGAATCGATTGGCTGCTTAATAAATCGGCTAAAACTTGTCCAGGGCCGACAGACGGAAGCTGGTCTTCGTCACCGACAAGGAGAACTTGCATATCATTTGGAATTGCTTTAAACAAGTGATTGGCCAGCCAAATATCAACCATTGAAAATTCATCAACAATCAGCAGTTTCCCTTTTAGCGGTTCGTGTTCATTCTTATCAAAACTGTCCGTGCCATTCCAGCCAAGCAAACGGTGAATTGTCATCGCGGGCAGTCCGGTGGATTCTGCCAGGCGTTTTGCCGCCCTCCCGGTAGGTGCGGCAAGCAGAAAGGGATTTTTGCTTTGCTTCCCTTCCTCTAACTCAATCTGATGCACTTTCCGGTATACTTGCAAAATTCCTTTAATGACCGTCGTTTTCCCCGTACCAGGACCTCCGGTGAGAATCATCATTTTCGAATGAATCGCTTTTTGAATCGCCTCAAATTGTTCTCTACCGTAACTGATGACTTCTTGTTCCTCGATTTCTCCGATCATTTTCATTAGTTCTGCCAGGGGAATTTCTACTTCCAATGGATGCTGCATTAATCTTTTCACATGGGAACTAAAGCCATCTTCTGCATAATAAAGCGAAGGCAAATAAATTTTTCCTTCTCGTATGATCACTTTCTTTTCCTTATCTAACTGTTCC
This sequence comes from Compostibacillus humi, assembly GCF_014637175.1. Taxonomy (GTDB): domain Bacteria; phylum Bacillota; class Bacilli; order Bacillales; family Amphibacillaceae; genus Oceanobacillus; species Oceanobacillus humi. Next base: position 38,258 of record NZ_BMEV01000002.1, read on the forward strand.
AGTATGTCGATAAGCTTTTTTTCATCGCCAATTTGCAGCAAGTTCCCCATTTCCTGCAAACATTCCAGTATCGGCAAAAAGACATGACCATGTTGAACCGCCTGCTGGAGGACAAAAATACATCCGGCACCAATTCGGGTCGGGTGGTCAAAAGGAAGTCCATTTTTTACAGCGATTTCATCGGCAGTTTGAAATCCGAATCCTTCCACTTCAAAAACAATTTCGTACGGATCTTTTTCCAGTTTTTCAAGAGCTTCCATTTTATATTCCTGATAAATTTTCTGTGCCATTTTTAAGCCGATATGGTATTTTCCTAAATAAAGCACTACTTGGTCAAACCCTTGGTTCTCCCTTAGCTTTGCAATCAGTTTTTCTCCTGTCCCTTTTTTCAGTCCGGGAACCTTCTGCAAACAGTCAGGGTTTTCCATGATTTTTGTAATAGCGCCTTCACCTAATGTTTGGACAATTTTTTCCGCCGTTCTTTTTCCGATTCCCGGAAACAAATCACTGGATAAATAACCGATTAATCCAGCTGCTGTATCCGGAATATGTTGGTGATACTTTTCCACCCGATATTGCATCCCGTATTTGGCGTGGCGTTCCAGTTCACCGTAAAAATAATAGGTGATGTTTTCTTGCAATTTCGAAAAATATCCTTTGATGACGATCTCTTTCTCAGCGAAATCTTCTGTCGTTTCATCTATCCGAATTTTTGCAATGGAAAAATGTTCTGCTTCATCTGTATAAATCATATAAAGCAAATTTCCCCGGATATATTTCTCCTGTTCCACTGAAGGCCGAACTTTTTCCATAAAAATACCTCACTATTTATTCTTCATCGTTTCTTCTGCCGTTTGCTTTCCTTTTAACGCCAAGAGATGGTCTGGCTGGATTTCTATTGCTTTCTCAAAATGTGCAAGTGCCTCAGCATGATGTTCCCAAAAAAATTCGATAAGCCCATAATTATAATGGGCATCGGCATGATCCGGCTGAATCGATAATACTTTGTTGAAATAGACTGCAGCTTCTTCCAATTGATTGCATTGGGCTAATGATAAACCGTACTGGAACAAGTAATCAACATCCTGTTCATTTAATTCGGCTGCCCGCTGAAGATAGGGGAGAGCAAACCGGGACTGACCCTGTTTTTGTAAGGAAAGCCCGATCATGTAATAGACATCTCCATCGTTCATCCCTTTTTCCATCGCTTTCATAAAATAGGTTCGGGCCCGGTCAAAATTTTCCAGTTCAAAATAAACGTTTCCAAGTCCGTAGTAGGCAGAAACCGCATTATCGTCCAAGGAGATAGCCTTATTAAAAAATCGTTCGGCTTTCTCATATTGTTCAATGCGCAATAATAAGTTTCCAAAATTAATATAGCCTACCGGGTTTTCCGGCTCCTCCTCAATGACATCGTTAAACATTTTTGCCGCATCTTCGTATCGCTGCTCCTGCATAAATTGAATTCCTTGTCTATTTTTATCCATCGTCCCTCTCCTCAACCGACATAGGTTAAAGTCTTCTCGTCTTTATACACTTTATCAATCGTTGCCCCGCCCAGGCATATATCCCCATCATAAAAAACTACTGCCTGCCCAGGAGTGATTGCCCTTTGCGGCTCCTCAAAATCAACCCGCACTTTGTTTCCATCCAAGAGCGTTACTCTAACTTCACTATCTTTCTGACGGTAGCGGAATTTTGCGGTACAAGAAAAGCTTGTTTCGACCCCATCCGGCTGAATCCAGTTGACATCCGTAGCAATCAGGCCGTCGGAGTATAGCTTTTCATTATCATATCCCTGTTCCACATAAAGGATATTTTCTTTCAGATTTTTCCCGACAACAAACCACGGTTCTCCCGGACCGCCAATTCCGAGACCTTGCCGCTGGCCGATCGTATAATACATTAACCCGTCGTGCTTGCCTTTCACTTCCCCTTGGAGCGTCTGCATTTCCCCCGGCTGTGCCGGCAAATATTCGCTTAAAAACTCCTTGAAATTTCTCTCGCCAATAAAGCAGATTCCGGTTGAGTCTTTTTTCGTTGCAGTTGCCAGGCCGGCTTCCTTTGCAATTTCCCGTACTTTTGATTTTGGCAAATCACCTAACGGAAACATGACCTTTTTTAATACATCTTCCGATAGTTGATTGAGGAAATAGGTTTGGTCTTTATTGTCATCTGCTCCTCGCAGCAAATGGATTCTGCCGTCGATCTCCTTTACTCTGGCATAATGGCCAGTCGCCAAGTAATCTGCTCCAAGGGAAAGGGCATGGTCCAAAAAGGCTTTGAATTTTATCTCTTTATTGCACATGACATCAGGATTTGGCGTTCTTCCCGCCTTATATTCATCAAGGAAATAAGTAAATACTTTGTCCCAATATTCCTTCTCGAAATTTACCGAGTAATACGGAATGTCTAACTGGTTACAAACACGGATGACATCATTAAAATCTTCCGTCGCAGTACAAACGCCAAATTCGTCGGTATCATCCCAATTTTTCATAAAAATGCCAACAACGTCATACCCTTGTTCCTTAAGCAGCAGTGCTGCGACAGAGGAATCGACTCCTCCGCTCATTCCGACGACAACACGAATATTCTTCTTATCTGTCATACCTTTCATCCTTTTTTCGTTAATCGTTGTATTATCTTCGCTACCCGTTTCGCAGCCTCCCGCACATTTTCTTCTGTGTTAAAACTGCCAAAACTAAAGCGAATGGAATCGGTGATGCACGGACTGTTTTTGCCATACATGGCTACGAGCACATGGGACGGTTCTACGCTTCCTGCAGTACAGGCTGATCCGCTCGATGCAGCAATTCCGTCTAAATCCAAATTAGTAAGGAGTTGCTCCACATTCGTTCCGGGAAAGCGAATATTGATGATGGTAGCAATTTGGGATTCGATATCTCCATTTATCGCAAACTCTATTCCCTGTTCCTTTAGCACTTCCAAAAAAATTTGTTTATAAGACTGGTACAATGCATTTCGATGTTCCCGTTCTTTTATTGCCAATTGCACTGCTTTCTGAAAGCCGACGGCGCTCACTACGTTTTCCGTTCCTGCCCGTCTTTTTCGTTCCTGTTCTCCGCCGAATTGCAGTTGCTGTAAAGCGATTCCTTCTCTAGCATAGAGAAAACCGATTCCCTTTGGGCCGTTTATTTTATGGGCGGATACGGACAATAAATCAATGCCGAGCTGTTTAACATCTATGTCCAATAGACCGTAAGCTTGTACCGCATCGGTATGGAAATATGCAGAATGATTTTTCAGCAAGGCACCAATCTCTTCCACAGGCTGGATAATCCCCGTTTCATTATTCACATACATGACGGATACAAGAATGGTCTCATCGGTTAATGCTTCCTTTACGTCCTCTGCTTTAATTTTCCCATCTTCATACACGGGCAAATAAGTTACGCTAAAACCTGCCGATTCCAAATATTCAGCGGTATGAAGGGCAGCGTGATGTTCTTGTTGTGTTGTTATTATATGATTCCCACGGTTTCGATTAGCCAGCGCCGTGCCGATCAATGCCAAGTTGTCTGCTTCCGTCCCCCCGCTCGTAAAAATAATTTCCTTCTCATCGGCACCGATGCTCTGCGCCAGCGTTTCTCTTGCTTCGTCCAGCAGACGCCTTGCCTTTCTTCCAAATGAATGGACGCTGGACGGATTGCCAAACACCTCTTTTGCAACTTGATGCATCACATCAATAACGTCAGGATGCATCGGTGTCGTTGCAGCATGATCCAAATAAATGGCTTCCATTGTTCATTCCCTTTCTTCGTAAACTACTAAATATAAAACATGTACGACTGATTTTCATCCCCATTGTCATGGTTTGCCAAATCTTCTAACGTTGTCTGTTCCAAAACACTTTTAACCGCATCCCGGATCCGTTTCCACAATTCCTGCTGTGCCGGCTTCTCATTTTCAATTCCTTCCACGAGAACAATCGGTCCTTCTAAAACATGAATAATATCCCCTGCAGTTATATCTTTTGCCTTCTTCGCCAAAACATAACCGCCATAAGCTCCCCGGACACTGCGGATTAAACCGGCATTTCTTAAAGGAGAAGCAAGCTGTTCCAAATAATGCTCTGACAGGTTATTGTCACTAGCTATCGATTTTAAGGAAATGGGGCCATCCCCCTCTTTTTTTGCCAGTTCGATCATAATCGTCAGACCGTATCTTCCTTTTGTTGATATTTTCATAACTTTAGCACCTCTTATCTACAATTCACATTACCCTACAATACTAGTTATTATAGCATGAATCGTATTGTTCTTGCATTTGTCCCGGATTGGAATTAAGCTTAATTAAAGATACTATTAAAAGGAAGATGGCAATGAAACAACCTCTTGCATTCCGGATGCGCCCGACCCATATTAACGAAATTATCGGACAGAAACACCTGGTCGGGGAAGGAAAAATCCTGTCGCGGATGGTTCAGGCTAACCGGCTGGCATCCATGATTCTATTCGGACCTCCGGGAACCGGGAAAACGTCTTTAGCCGTCGCTCTTGCTAAAACTTTAGGCTTAAAGGCTAAAATGCTTAATGCGGTTACCGATAAAAAAAAGGATATGGAAATTGCCGTGGAAGAAGCAAAATTTACCGGCAATCTCGTTTTAATTTTAGATGAAGTTCACCGGCTGGATAAAGGAAAGCAGGATTTCTTGCTTCCCCACTTGGAAAACAATTTAATCACATTAATCGGCTGTACAACAAGCAATCCGTACCATTCTATCAATCCGGCCATCCGAAGCCGGTGTCATCTCTTTGAATTGCATCCTTTAACGAAAGATGATGTGATGGAAGCGTTGCTGCGTGCACTCCATGATAAGGAAAATGGATATGGCGATAAATCGATTGATATTTCCGAGGAAGCGCTGGAACACTTTGCCTTCGCTTCCGGCGGAGATTTAAGGGCAGCGTTAAACGGTTTAGAATTGGCGGTTGCATCCACCCCGCCGGATTCAGAAGGGACGATCTCCATCGATCTTCCCATCGCCGAGGAGTGTATGCAAAAGAAGAGCTTCTCCCATGATAAAGATGGAGATGCCCATTATGATGTATTGTCCGCTTTTCAAAAATCGATTCGCGGAAGTGATGTCGATGCGGCGTTACATTATTTGGCAAGATTAATTGAAGCTGGTGATTTAGACAGTATTGCCCGCAGACTCATCGTTACAGCCTACGAAGATATCGGCCTTGCCAACCCCCAGGCTGGACCGCGCGCCCTTGCTGCTGTAGAAGCTGCCGAGCGACTCGGATTTCCTGAAGCCAGGATTCCGCTAAGCGTCGCCTTAATTGAGCTCTGTCTGTCGCCAAAATCAAATTCCGCATACAAAGCATTAGATGCGGCCATCTCAGATGTTCGGAACGGTCTTGCAGGTGAAATCCCGAAACATTTAAAAGATGCGCATTACAAAGGGGCGGAAAAATTAGATAGAGGAATAGGTTATAAATATCCCCACGATTTTGACAGCAGCTGGGTGGATCAGCAATATTTGCCGGACTCTATTAAAAATAAACAATACTACTATCCAAAAAACTCTGGTAAATTCGAGCAATCTTTGAAACAAGTCTATGATAAAATTCGTTCGCAAAAAAAGAATTAAGGTATAAATTCAGCTCCTTACGGCAACAATAAGTAGTACCAATTTGGATTCATAATCAAAATAGAATTTACAGTCAGAATACTAGTTAATGAAATCTCTGGATGCATAACAATTGTCCCAATTGCCAGCAATGGAAATCAAAACTAGCTGACTGTAAATCAAAGAAGGAATCTTCTGTAATGCTACTAGATAAAGGAGTTGAACGAAATGGCAAAAGTCAGACAAGATGCCTGGTCCCATGAAGATGATTTATTGCTTGCAGAAACGGTGCTGCGGCATATCCGGGAAGGCAGTACGCAATTAAATGCTTTTGAGGAAGTTGGCGACAAATTAAATCGTACATCCGCCGCCTGCGGTTTTCGCTGGAATGCAGAGGTGCGGCAGAGGTATCAAAGCGCCATTGAACTTGCAAAACGCCAGCGAAAAGAGAAAAAGCGGGCAATGGCTAAACAATCGCAAAAGTGGAAAAAACCAGCAATTTCCCTCAGTAGTGATATAGATTCAGGAACGGGTTCAGAAAATCCGCCTGTCATTACGATAGATACTGTTATTCATTTTTTAAAAGAGCTAAAAAAAGAATATCAAGTATCGAACCAATCAAAAACTACATTGGAACAGTTCCAAAAGGAAAATGAAACTTTAAAGCAGAAAATTTCCGAATTGGAAAAAGAACTTAAAGTAAAAGAAAAAGAATTAACAACAATGAGAGAAGATTACCAGACTTTTATTCAAATTATGGAACGGGCTAGAAAGATGACCGTTTTTGAAGACCATGGAACGATGAAAGCCCCAACGTTCCGCATGGACAAAAACGGCAATTTGGAACAGGTAGCAAATAGCACAAATTAAGAGCAGCGACTGGATAGAAAGAATTATCCAGTCGTTTTTATTTGTAAAAAAAGAACCCTCCTGGAGGGTTCTAAAGATTCCATTCCTATGTACAAATCCCGATATGCCGTCTATTCGTATCGTTTTGATCCCGCTCTTGGCAGGTGGGTGCCCTGTTTTATGTTTATTATGCTTCCGCTGAAAGCTGCGGCCTGCATGCAACATAAAAACTGCAGGCTCCCTTTGTTAATGGTGTTCGGTCAATTACTTTACGATAGACGCACAAATCAGGATTTGTAGTACGATAAAATATCGTACTGCTTTGTAAATTTATCTTAACATACGAGATTCCCTTTTTCAATAATTCCTGTATGAAAAGATGCGTCCTCTTTTGTTACATTTCCATTACACGGATGGTTAATCATTTTTTACTTTAATGCCGATTGCCAGTTCATCCAATTGGGCATTGCTGACTTGGCTTGGCGCCTCTGTCAATAAATCCGATGCGGATGCCGTTTTCGGGAATAAAATTGTATCCCTGATGTTCGTCGTTCCGGCTAGAAGCATAATAATTCGGTCAAGACCGAGGGCAATTCCGCCGTGGGGAGGAGCGCCATATTCCAAGGCATCGAGAAGGAAACCAAACTGCTCCCTTGCCGTTTCTTCCGTAAAGCCCAGCACTTTAAACATTTTATTTTGCACGTCCCGCTGGTAAATTCTAATGGATCCTCCTCCCAATTCATACCCGTTTAACACAAGGTCATAAGCGTTCGCTTTTACGCTTCCAGGATCCGTTTCTAATTTGTCTATATCTTCTTCCTGTGGAGAGGTAAATGGATGGTGAGCGGCATAATACCGGCCTTCTTCTTCATCATATTCCAATAATGGCCAATCTGTAACCCACAGGAAATTAAATTTTTCCTCATCAATTAATTGCAGTTCTTTGCCTAATTTCAGCCGCAATGCACCTAAACTTTCGTATACGACAGCTGGTTTGTCTGCAACGAACAGCAGTAAATCCTCGTTTTCTCCATCCGCTTTTGCAGATATTGCTTCCAGTTCTTCAGCTGACAGAAACTTGGCTATCGGCCCTTTAAACTGGTCTTCTTCCAGTTTAATCCAGGCCAGCCCTTTTGCACCGTAAATTTTTACGAAGTCAGTAAGCTTATCAATATCCTTCCTCGAAAAATCACTTGCAGCACCTTTCACGTTTAATAAGCTTACTTTGCCGCCTTCTGCTACTGCATTGCGAAAGACCTGAAACGAAGAATTTTTCACGATGTCGCTTACATGAATCAGTTCCAGTCCAAACCTTGTATCCGGCTTGTCCGAACCAAATCGTTCCATTGCTTCGGCATAGCTGATACGCGGCAGCGGCAATTCAATATCGACTCCCTTTACCTCTTTCCATACATGCTGCATCATTCTTTCTGTCATATCCATAATGTCATCGCTCGACATAAAAGAAGTTTCAATATCAATCTGAGTAAATTCCGGCTGTCGGTCTGCCCTTAAGTCTTCATCACGGAAGCATCTTGCAATTTGATAATATTTTTCAAATCCGCTCACCATAATTAGCTGTTTAAATAATTGCGGCGATTGGGGCAGCGCGTAAAATTCTCCCGGGTGTATCCGGCTCGGTACTAAATAATCTCTCGCACCTTCAGGCGTGCTCTTCGTCAATATCGGAGTTTCCATCTCGAAGAACCCTTCCTGATTGAGAAAGCTGCGTACAGCCTGGGTTGTTTTATGCCGCAAAATAATCACTTCTTGCAATGGTTTTCTCCGCAAATCAATATAGCGGTATTTCAGACGCAAATCTTCGGACACATCGGTGTCATCACTAATCGTAAAAGGCGGTGTCTTCGCCTTATTTAGTACGCGGATTGACTGTGCAACAACTTCTACTTTTCCTGTCGGCAAGTTGGGATTAACCGTTTCCTCGCTTCTTGCCACAACCCGCCCTCTTATTTCAACGACGTATTCAGAACGGATGTTTTCCGCCACTTCCAAGGCATCCTTTGACTCATCCGGGTTAAACACTACCTGAATAATACCGGAAATGTCCCGCAAGTCGATAAAGATTAATCCGCCTAAATCCCGCCGTTTTTGGACCCAGCCTTTTAACAGCACTTCTTCATTAATCTGTGAATCGGTTATCGTTCCTGCATGAATTCTCTTAAGCATCTGTTTGACCTCCTACAAGCAGCCTTTGCATCGTTTCTGAAAGGGTATTTAAAGGTATTTCCCTTTGTTCTCCCGTATCCATTGATTTTACCGTTATTTTTTGTTCTTGTAATTCTTCATCCCCTAGTATGAGGACAAATTTGGCCTGGTAACGGTCGGCAGCTTTCAGCTGACCTTTCATTTTCCGGTTTAAATAATCCTGATCCGTCTGAATGCCCATGGAACGCAATTCGCGGACAACTCTGGCAGCTTCTTCTTTCGCTTCATCTCCGACCGCAACGACAAAGCAATCCAGCCGTTCGTCTATCGGAATGGAAATATCCTCCGCCTCCAATGCCATCATAAGTCTTTCCATTCCCATGCCGAATCCGATGGCAGGTGTTTCCGGTCCGCCCAATTCTTCAATCAGACCGTTATATCTTCCGCCGCCGGCCAAAGTCGTAATGGCGCCAAATCCATCCGCATCGCTCATTATTTCAAAAGTAGTATGATTGTAATAATCTAAGCCGCGGACAAGGGTCGGGTCCACTTCGTACTCTATACCGATTTTCGTTAAGTATTTTTTCACTTGTTCAAAATATTCCTTTGACTCTTCATTTAAATAATCCAGTATTGAAGGAGCAGTTTTCATCGCAGGATGGTTATGATCTTTTTTGCAATCCAATACCCGCAACGGGTTTTGCTCCAGACGGGATTGACAATCTTCACAAAGTTCGCTTCGCACTGGCGTAAAATGTTTAACCAAAGCATTTCGATGTTCCACTCTGCTTTCCTGGTCGCCTAACGAATTTATCACTAATTTTATAGATTTTAGTCCCAGTTCCTTATATACTGTCATTGCCAAGTCAATGACTTCCGCATCAACACTCGGGTCGTCACTGCCGAGAACTTCCACACCAAATTGGTTTAATTGCCGCATTCTTCCCTTTTGCGGACGTTCATAGCGGAACATTTGCGCTAAGTAATACAATTTAACCGGCTGGTTCGCCTCGCCATAGAGCTTATATTGTACAAAGGCCCGGGAAACCGACGCTGTTCCTTCTGGTCTTAACGTAATGCTGCGTCCGCCCCGGTCTTCAAATGTATACATTTCCTTTTGGACAATATCCGTCGTATCGCCTACCCCTCTCTGGAATACTTCCGTATGTTCAAATACAGGGGTGCGAATTTCATGATAGTTGTATCTTCGGCAAATATCCTTTATTTTATTTTCTACATATTGCCACCGTTTTGTATCCTTCGGCAATAAGTCTGCCGTTCCCCTAGGGGCTTTCATCATTCGAATTACCTCCTCAATATATGTATCCTAAATCACATTGAAAAAACTCCCGTCCCTATAAAAGGGACGAGAGTTAACCCGCGTTGCCACCCTAGTTGATGCTTTTGGAGCATCCACTTTCACAGTTAACGCCTGCATACGTTTATACCTACTGCTATTTCGGCATAAATCCTCAGGAATGTCTTTCATTAGCCCTTTCTGGAAAATGCTTTCAGCCGCGGCATTTTCTCTCTAGACAGAGTCTGCTAATTACTCTTTCCTTCATCGGTATGTCGAATATACGTACTTTTTTAATGATTATTATAATAAGCTTTCCACTGCAGATTGTCAAGACCGTTGTAATTTTTTCTTCAGCTTTTTCACTTCACCGATGGAAATTCCGAACTCTTCAGCAATTTCCATATAATTTGTCTGATCTTGCATCTCTACAAACTGGTGGAGATTTACGCCGAAAATATCCTTATTGTTGGCTGTATGATAATGTTTATCTTGCATACGCATCGGGTCATCCTCCTTTAGTTATATCTATCTTTGCCTATCGGAGGGATTTTTATTATACTTATGACGTAATCTTATTGCTAGCGGAGGTCATACTATATTGTTAAAAAGGACATGCAGTATCATCTTCATTTTTTTTCTGCTCCTTTCCCATGCAATTCCTATCCATGCCATGTATATTACCGTAACTGCTGACGGACTCAATGTACGCAGCGGTCCAGGATTGGACTATCCGATTATCGGCAAGGTCAATTCTGGAGAGGAATTTTCCGTTCTACAACAAGAGGGAGAATGGATTAAAATTACATATAACAATGAAGCTGGATGGGTAAACAAACAATATGTAACCATTGCCGGCCCGAAAGAAAACAATTCCAGTCCGCCGCTCTCAAACATTACGGTAGAATTGGATAATATTCATATCCGCAGCGGTCCGTCAACGGAAAGCGACATCATTTACTTTGCCAAAAAAGGAGAATCGTTTCAAGTCCTTTCTGAAACAGAAGAATGGTATGAAATTGTAAATGAAAATGTGCATGGATTCGTATATAAACCGTTTGTAACAAACAAGGAACATAGAGAAATGCAGCTATCCGATATTGGGGTTGTCATCGATGCAGGACACGGAGGGCATGATGTTGGCGCAATCGGGGCAACTGGATCATACGAAAAGGATTTTACGTTTGCGACGGCATTAAAACTAAAGGAAAAACTGGCTTCGATTGGCGCCACCGTATATATGACAAGAGAAAAGGACGAATTCATTTCCCTTGCTTCCCGGGTAAGCTATGCCAATATGACCGATGCCGATGTTTTCCTAAGCATTCATTACAATAGCTTTGCCGAACAGCCTGACGTTATCGGCATCGAAACATTCTACAACCAGGAACAAAATAAAATGCTCGCCCAAATGATACAGGAAGAGATTATAAAAGAAACAGGAGATAAGGATCGGGGCATTACTTTCGGCGACTTTTATGTGCTGCGGCAAACGATGAAACCGGCTCTTTTAATCGAATTAGGATTCCTTTCCAATATCGAGACGGAAGAAAATTTAAAGATGGATTGGTATCAGCAAAAAATTGTCAATGGCATTTTGAAAGGATTGCAAAAATATTTTTCTGCTTTCTGACCGATGCAATAAAAAATGGGAGTGACGCACTCCCATTTTTCTTGTTCCTATTTTTCTTTCGATTCGATAATGATTGTTACCGGCCCGACGTTCGTCAAGCGGACGTCCATCATTGCGCCAAATTTCCCCGTTTCCACTTTAACACCGTATTGCCGCAGTTTTTCGTTTAGCAATTCATACATCCGGTTAGCATATTCCGGTTTCGCTGCTTTGACAAAACTCGGTCTTCTGCCTTTTCGCGTATCCGCATATAATGTAAATTGGGAAATAGACAGGATACTGCCGTTCACGTCCAAAATGGAACGGTTCATTTTCCCTTCGTCATCTTCAAAAATGCGCAAGTGTACAATTTTATTCGCCAAATACTCCACGTCTTCTTCCGTATCATCGTGCTTAACGCCAACTAATAAGACAAAACCGTTTTCTATTTCTCCAATTACTTCCGAATCGACGGTGACACTGGCATCTATAGCCCGCTGCAACACTGCTTTCATTATGCTAATCTCCTTTAATGCAATATTCTTGTAACACTGTATACATCTTTAATCCGTTTAATTCGATCCACCACTTGCCGTAAATGGCTTGTATTATGAATTAGAATCGTAATTTGGATGGTAGCAATTTTATTCCGGTCGGACCGTCCGTTGACATGGGTAAGGTTCGTCTTCATCTCATTAATCGCCATTAAAACCTCATTTAGCAAGCCGCGCCGGTCATAGGCGGTTACTTCAAGGTCGACATGATACTGTTTCGTATCTGTTTGTTCATTGATCCACTCAACACGCAAATGGCGTTCTTTCGCTTTTTCCGTTAATATATTTGGGCAATCGGTACGGTGAATGGAAACGCCTCTGCCCTTCGTAATATAGCCGATAATTTTGTCTCCAGGTACCGGATTGCAGCATTTCGCAAGCCTTACAAGCAGATTGTCTACCCCTTCTACCCGGACTCCCGAATCCTTTCGGTTTTCTTTTTTCCAGGAAGTTTCCGTCTTTACTTCATCAAGCGTTTTTTCTAAGTCTTTTTCTTTTTGCTGCTGTTCGCGTATCTTTTCTGTCAGCCGCGTTGCAATAAGAGATGCGGTAATTCCTTGATAGCCGACAGCTGCATACATATCATCTTCATTCGTAAAATTAAACCGTTCAAGAACCCGCTGAACATTTTCCGGCGTCAGCACGTCCTTCGGATTGAGCTGCATTGCGCGAATTTCCTTGTCAACGGCTTCTTTCCCTTTCAGGATATTTTCTTCTTTCCGCTGTTTTTTGAAAAATTGCTTGATTTTGCTTTTTGCCTGAGAAGTCTGGGTAATTTTTAACCAATCCTGGGATGGCCCGTAAGAGTGTTTGGACGTTAAAACTTCGACAATATCACCGTTTTTCAGTTTATAATCTAACGGTTCGATTTTTCCGTTTATTTTTGCACCAACTGTCCGATTTCCTATTTCCGTATGAATTTTATAGGCAAAGTCTAACGGTACAGAACCGGCCGGAAGTTCAATGACATCCCCTTTCGGTGTAAACACGTATACCATATCGGAAAACAAGTCAACCTTTAATGATTCGATAAATTCTTCCGCATCATGGGTTTCACTTTGCCATTCCAATATTTCCCGGAATAAGGTCAGCTTTTCTTCAAAGGATTTGCTGCCTTTCTTTACTTGTTTTCCTTCTTTATATGCCCAATGGGCTGCAATACCGTATTCAGCAATTTCATGCATTTCCTTTGTGCGGATTTGCACTTCCAATGGGTCACCTTTCGGTCCAATCACCGTGGTGTGTAAAGATTGGTAAAGATTTTGTTTCGGCATGGCGATATAATCTTTAAATCTGCCCGGCATCGGTTTCCAGTTCGTATGGATAATGCCGAGAACAGCATAGCAGTCTTTAATGCTGTTGACGATGATTCGTATCGCCAACAAATCATAGATTTCATTAAACTGTTTGTTTTGTTTTACCATTTTTTGGTAAATACTGTAGATGTGTTTTGGCCTGCCGGACATTTCCGCCTTTATCGATACCCGCTCTAACTCTTCTGAAATCTCAGAAATTACTTCTTGGATATATTTTTCCCTTTCTTCCCTTTTCTGCTTCATTAAATGGACAATTCGATAATACTGCTGCGGATTAAGGTACCGGAGGGAAGTATCTTCCAATTCCCATTTAATCGTGGAAATACCAAGGCGGTGGGCCAGCGGGGCAAAAATTTCCAACGTTTCATTTGCTTTCTGTCGTTGCTTTTCCGGAGGCAAATATTTTAGCGTCCGCATGTTATGCAAACGGTCTGCAAGCTTAATTAATATTACCCGAATATCCTTCGCCATGGCGACAAACATTTTCCGATGGTTTTCTGCCTGCAGCGCTTCTTTCGACCGGTACTGGATTTTTCCTAATTTGGTTACGCCGTCAACGAGCATCGCCACTTCCCGGTTAAAGGCTTTCTCTAAATCTTCTAATGAAATGGAAGTATCTTCAACTACATCGTGCAAAAAGCCACAGGCAACGGTTTCTGCATCCATTTCCAAGTTAACTAGAATGCCCGCTACTTGCACAGGATGGATAATATACGGTTCTCCCGATTTCCGATACTGATCTTTATGCGCATTGTACGCATATTCGTAGGCACGATAAATAAATTCCACGTCCTCATCGGAAAGATAGGTTTTTGCTTTATGGATAATATCATCAATCGTTACGTTTTCATCTTTTGCCATAAGATCACCTTTAATTTTTGGAGGTTTTATATAAAAGCTATGTTTATCAGACGTTTTTTGATAAACATAGCAGCTCCGTTACTAGATTCATTTATTAAATATTTTTATTATAGGACAATTTTATCATACTGTCCAACGCAGGATGAACTACAATACTCGCATTAAAATACGGAAATAGGTCTGACCAAAACATGTCAGACCTAAATTTTATGACTGTTAATAGCTCATTAAAGTCAGGACATCATAGCCTTTTAATTTATCCATTCCGTCCAAGTAGCTTAACTCGACAAGGAAAGCACAGCCAACGACGATTCCGCCAAGTTCTTCTACTAATTTGATTGTCGCTTCGATTGTACCGCCGGTTGCCAATAAGTCATCCGTTACAAGAACACGCTGTCCAGGTTTAATCGCATCTTTATGAATGGTAAGCACATTTCGGCCATATTCTAAACCATAGTCAACTTTGATGACCTCACGGGGCAACTTCCCTTCCTTCCGGACTGGAGCAAATCCGACGCCTAAAGCGTAGGAAACGGGACAGCCAATGATAAACCCGCGAGCCTCTGGACCGACTACAAGATCAATTTTCTTCTCTTTCGCAAATTGAACAATTTCATCAATTGCTGATTTGAATGCTTCGCCGTTATTCATAAGCGGTGTAATGTCTTTAAAACTGATTCCTTCTTTCGGATAATCTTCCACAATTTCAATATATTGTTTATAGTCCATATGCTGGTTCCTCCTTGCGATTATCGATATGGTCCATACAGCTGGCGAACCACGTTTTTAATTCGTCATAATTAGAATAATACAGCTTTTTTTCGATTTCCATCTGTTTCAGGCGTTTTTGGTAGGTCGGTGAATTTTGCAAATCCTGCTTTTTCGGATTTGGATTTATATAAATGACACCTTGTTTGACTCTTACAAAATCCAATTCGGAAAATACTTTTGTAAGAAAAATTATTTTTTCCTTGCTCCAGCCCTTTTCCCGTTTAAGCCAATCCAAGTGTTGCTTTAGATCCACCGCTTGATGCTTGCGGACAAACGCATAAAACCAAACGAATTCTTCCCGGGATGGAAACGACTGTAAGTATGCTCCCTGATTCATATAGTAACATACATAGATATTCCAGGGCTTCGTTTTTTGAACAATTTTCTTTAAATCCGCCATGTCTTCCGGCAAATCATAAATATATAATGAATCCGTCTCCGGGATATCATTCACATCTGTACGATACGTAATTTGCTGTACGTATTCTTCCGATGAATTAATTTCGTTAAAAACGGCAATACTGTTTCCATTTGATGGAAGTACAGGCTGAAAATGCCTTTTACCCCGAAAATCAAATAATTGCCATTCATCAATTTTCATATCATGAATCATTATCTGAAATCTTTTTACATTATTCCATTCATTAATGCCCAATTCTCCTGCGATGGAAACTTCCGCCCGCTCGGAAATATTATTTTTATATTCGCCCAGACCAAAACCGATTCCTTCTAATTGGTATCCATCCTCTTGAAAGAGCATTTTTAAATGGTTCTTTGTGCTGCCAATTTGACGGACTTCCATTGGAACGCCAGTAAATTGAAAAACCGGTTTTGGATTGCTCATCCCAAATGGAGCCATTGATTCCATTTCCCGGATTAAATGCTCACTTATTTCCGAAATGGACAATTGATGGGCGATCTCAATTTGTTGTTTAAAATCTTCTTCTGTAAGTTCTTCTTGAATAAACTGATTTAATTTTTCTTTCACTAATGAAATATTTTCCACCGGCAATGTCATTCCCGCCGCTTGGTGATGACCGCCAAAATGGGTGAACAGCTCACGAATCCGCATTCCATGTTCAAACAAATCAAATGCTGGGATGCTGCGTGCTGACCCCTTCGCTTCCTGTTTGTCCTTTTTAATCGTCAGTACGATGGCGGGCCGGTCAAATTTTTTCACTAGTTTGGAGGCAACAATGCCGAGAACGCCTTCATTCCATCCTTCTTTTGCCACGACTAAAACGTCCGATTTTTCTTCCTTAATCATTTCCTCCGCTTCAATTACAATTTCTTGCACGATCTGTTTTCGGAGTTCATTAATCTCTTCCAATTCCTTTGCGATATCCTTTGCTTCTTCCAGCTGTTCCGTCATGAACAGTTCCACTGCAAGACTTGCATCCTGCAGCCGGCCGACCGCATTAATTCGCGGACCGAGGGAAAAGCCGACATCTTGTTCATTAACCTTGCCATCAATTTGGCTTACTTCTTTCAACGCTTGAATTCCCGGATTTTTCGTATTGCTTAGTGCTTCTAACCCGTGGTAGGCCAATATGCGATTCTCTCCGATAAGAGGAACTAAATCAGCAATGGTACCGATGGCAGCAAAAGGCAATAAGTGTTCCGGGAAATAGCCGAGCAATGCTTCCGCAAATTTGAATGCCACTCCTACTCCAGCCAAATCTTTAAACGGATAATCAGGGGAACATTTCGGATGCAAAATGGCATAAGCATCCGGCAGTTCGCTTTGGATTTCATGGTGGTCGGTTATAATGACATCGATTCCTAATTTATTGGCAACATCCACTTCATGGACGGCAGCAATGCCGGTATCGACTGTAATAATCAAGGAATAACCGTTTTTATATGCTTCCATAAAAGCTTCTTCGTTTGGTCCGTATCCTTCAGTAAAGCGATTCGGTATATAGTAATCTGCTTTTGCATTCAATTCCTTTAATGTTTTTAGCATTACGGCTGTTGAACTGACCCCGTCGGCATCATAATCGCCGTAAATTAGAATTTTTTCATCATCCTGTATCGCCTGATGAACCCGGTCGACTGCTTTTTCCATCGACTGGAGCAGATTTGGATTATGTAAATCTTCTAACCGGGGAGACAAAAATTTATCAGCCTGCTCCATCGTCGTTATACCTCTTTGCAGTAGGAGCTTTTTCATGATGGGGGATATTCCTTCCAGTTCATTGATCCCTGTCGTTGTTGACGTATCGATATATTTCCAATTGCATTTGCTTTTTAACATAGATTCACCCCTGACTTATTTATTATACAAGAGAGAGATTTTAGGGGCAATTGGCAAAATGCTTTTAGCATAGCAAGGCTACACTTAAAAGCAAATAAACCCTTATTAACGAATCGTCAATAAGGGTTTTGCCAATTAAGTTACACTTGCGGACCTTCTACCCGTTTTTTCTTTGTAAAATCGAGAGGTTTTTCTTTAATAAATTTTCCTCTCCAAACGAGCCATAATTGGGCTGCTAAAATTAATGACGAATACATTCCTGCAATCAGGCCGATTGCAATTGCCAATGCAAAGGTGAAAATGGAAGAGGCTCCCAATACTAAGAATGCAACAACAGCAATTAGCGTTGTAATTGTTGTATTTAATGTCCTTGTAAAGGATTGGACGATGCTTCGATTAATAATTTCCGCCAGAACTTTAAAGGACCTGACCCGTTTATGGTGACGGATATTTTCCCTTACCCGGTCAAAAATAACGATCGTATTATTGATCGAATATCCGACAATCGTTAATATTGCCGAAACAATCGTAATGTCAAATTCCATTTGGGTTATGCTAAACAAGGTCAACATAATAAATACATCGTGAAGCAACGCAATGACTGCCGTAATTCCAAAGAAAATTTCAAAGCGAAACGCTACATAAATAATCATAAATATTGCAGCAATCCCAACGGCATAAATCGCATTTTTAACGAGTTCCTCTCCGACAATCGGAGAAACGACACTAATGGTCGGTTCTTGTCCGTATTCATTTTTGAAATGGTTTTGTACTTCGGCGATTTGCTCCTCTGATAATACCGTATCAAATCGGGAAACAGCACTTGTTTGGTCTCCGGATAATACGATCGATTTCGGATCTAGCTTTAATTTTGCAAATTCCTCCTCAACCACTTCTGCAGTAACGGTAGTGTCCGCTACCACTTCTACTCGGGATCCGCTAGTAAAGTCAATGCCAGGATTGATTTTCAGCACAATTAAGGAAACGACTCCGACAATAACTGCTAAAGCCGTAACGAGGAAAAACTTTTTCCGGTTGCTGACAATATCCCTTTTTCTTCCAAAGATTGTCGGCTCCAGCTCGCCTTCATGAATATCTTGAATTTCTTTTTCCTTTACGCCAAACCAATTTTTCTTTTTGGATAAAAATCCGCTCTGAACCCAAAGTCCGAGCAGCAACCTTGTACCGTATACAGCGGTGAGAAAACTGACAAGGATGCTAATAATCAACATCGTCGCAAATCCTTTAACCGAACTCGTACCAAAGATAAACAGTACCGCCGCAGCGATTAACGTCGTAATATTGGCATCAAATATCGTTCTCAAGGAATTGCTCGTCCCTGCTTTAAAGGAACCTTTTACGGATTTTCCGACCCGAAGTTCTTCCTTGATCCGTTCAAAAGTAATCACATTGGCGTCCACTGCCATCCCAATCCCTAAAATAAGGGCAGCTATTCCGCTCAAAGTTAATACGCCATTCATTAAATTAAATACTAACAGTACCAAATAAGTATAAATAATGATATTAATCCCGGCGATGATACCTGGAAAACGATATACAGCAATCATAAATAAAATAATGATGGCGACACCGATGATACCGGCAAACACGGTTTCATTTAATGCTTCCTCACCAAATTGGGCTCCGACCGAGTTGGAATAAATTTCCGTCATATGGACCGGCAAGGAACCTGAATTAATGATGTTTGCCAACTGCTGTGCTGATTCTACGGTAAAATTGCCGCTAATCATAACATTCGTCGTGTTTAATGTTTCCGTTACCCTTGGGTCCGAAACAAATTTCGGATTTTCCTTTAATACTTCTTCCTTATAGGAATCCCCTTCCCGATAATCCATCCAGATGACAAGCACATTATCCGGCGACGGCATCGCGGCTATTTTTGATGTTACTTCGCCAAATTTTTTCGCATCCTTTAACTGCAACGTGACGATAGGTGCATTTGTATTCGGGTCGAAATCCTGCTTGGCGCTTCCTTCTTTAATATCGGTACCGCTTAGCAGCTCGTTATCGTTCACATCCCGAAAGGACAGTTGCGCAGACGTACCGATTAATTCCCGTGCTTGCTCCTGGTCTTCGATGCCTGCCAGCTGCACCCGGATTCGGTTTTCCCCTTCAATATTAATCACGGCTTCACTAATTCCGAGCCGGTTCACCCGGTCATTTAATGTTTCCACCGTTCCTTCCATCAAGCTGCGGGTAATTTCCTGAGTTTCATCAACAGGCTCCACTTCATACAGAATTTCAAATCCGCCCTGTAAGTCTAAGCCTAAACTTATATCTTTCGCTATCGGATTTATCGTTGTTCCAATCGTTAATGCAAATAGTAGTACGACTAGAAAAAAGGCAACGATTCTGCCTCTCTTTTTCATCCATTACTGCCTCCTTAATTACTTACAAATTTATGGCCATTAAAAAGTAATACCTTTTATGTATTCGAATCATCATTGCTTGTAACCGCAGTGATTGATGCCAGCAAATCATCCTCTTGATAGGATTGGACAGTGATATAGCTTAAATATGTACTCGTATTCAACTGTAAAATATCCTGTACAACTTTATATAACCTTTTTTCCGGATTGCCTTTCCATACTTTTTCCATTAAACAATTCCAAACATCTTCATAAGATGCTTCGTTATATCCTAACGTATGGAGTTCATTCACCTTACTCTCTATGGCAGGTTGTACTGTTTGTTTCCACGCTTCCACAGTCTGATAAATTTTCATGTTCCCCCTCCTACATTGGAGTAACAATATTGCTTGTCATGCTTGGCCTACTGTTATGCATATATATCATTGTATATGAATTTTTACTATTTGAGAAGTGAGGTCTTGACGATGGCCAAACAATCATTTTTACAAGGCGCGCTAATATTAATAGCTGCTGGCATTATTACCCGGTTTCTAGGATTTATTAACCGGATTGTACTCGCAAGGCTTTTGGGGGAAGAAGGAATGGGGCTATATATGATGGCATTGCCTACCCTATTTCTGGCGATGACGCTGACCCAAATCGGATTGCCGGTTGCTATCGCAAAGCGAATCTCCGAAGCGGAAGCGTTAGGAAATAGGAAAAAAGTGAAGCAGATATTAGTCGTGTCCCTTGCGATCACCTTTATTAGCAGCATCATCGTTACGATGATTATGGTCATTGGCAGTCCGTATATCGCAAAAACGTTATTAACGGATGAGCGGACGATGTATCCTTTGCTTGCCATCAGCCCGATTATCCCGATTACTGCAATTTCTTCCGTCATCCGCGGATATTTTCAAGGAAAACAAAACATGAAACCGCAAAGCTATGCTCAAGTGCTTGAGCAAATTGTTCGCATCCTTTTCGTATTCCTTTTCGTTTACTTGCTGCTTCCGTACGGCGTGGAATTTGCAGCTGCAGGGGCGATGTTTAGCGTGATTATCGGGGAATTTGTTTCTCTCCTCTATATGATCAAAATGTTCCAGTACAGTAAAAAAATCCGGATTCGGACCAACTTTTTTTCCTTCCTTCGTTCCAGCAAAGACACCATCAAACAATTATTTTCCATCGCATTGCCAAGTACAGGCAGCAGGATGATTTCTTCCCTCAGCAATTTTTTCGAACCGATACTCGTCGCACAGAGCCTGGCAATCGCTGGAGTGGCCGCAACCGTTGCCACAAAGCAATACGGGGAGTTGACCGGATTTGTACTTCCTTTATTATATTTGCCAACCTTTATTACCCATTCGTTGGCAATTGCCCTAGTCCCTTCGATTTCTGAAGCAGAAGCGAAAAATAACCGGAAATTAATCCATTATCGGATTCATCAGTCTATACGCATTTCCTTTGCTTCGGGTGCAATTGCAACCGTAATTTTAACCTTATTTTCTGTGCCGATTTTAACTTTTATGTACGGGACTGCGAATGCGAGCCATTATGTTATGTTTATGGCGCCTTTTTATATATTGTTGTATATTCAATCCCCGCTGCAAGCTGCATTGCAAGCATTAGACCTGGCTAAAAGTGCCATGTGGAACAGCTTAATCGGGGCGGTTGTAAAACTGACAATTCTATTCCTGCTTACTTCGAACCCAAATATCGGCATTTACGGTGTTGCCATTTCAATGAACGTTACAGTAGTCCTTATTACATTGCTGCACTTATTCACTTTGAAAAAGGCCATCGCGTATTACATTCCGGTCAAAGTATTGCTTAAGATGATTTTCCTTTTACTGGCGTCATTTCTTGCAGGATATGGGTTAATGCAATTATTTGAATCGGCGATCCATCAAGTTGGTATTTTTCTAATCGTCTTGCTTCTGTTCACCGGAATCTACCTTTTCATCCTATTTGCTTTAAAATTTGTCACAAAGGAAGAGCTTCAACAAATTCCTTTCTTGCAAAAATGGCTATCTTAAACTTCTATAATGCAAATTTGTGAATAGGATAGTGATAGGATGGACAAACAGGAAAGGAGGATGCAATTTGACGAGACAGTTGATTCATAGTCTGCTATTTGGCTGGATAGCGGTATTCGGATTAATTTTAGTTGCCAGTTTAATTGTCGCTGCATTGCTGAAATTTACTTCATTGGATGCACCTGCCTTAACGTGGATTACCCTCACAATCGGCGTCCTGTCCTTATTTATTGGCGGACTGATCGCAGGGCTCAAAGGAAAGGCAAAAGGGTGGGTCATCGGCGGAATTATCGGGATTGGATTTACATTATTTACATTTTTAGTACAGTACCTGGGCTACCAAACCGGCTTCTCCCTGCAGCAATCCCTCCATCATTTAGGGTATGTATTAGCAGCGGTAGTTGGCGGAATTATCGGGGTAAATGTCTCAAGCGACAGCAAATAAACGAAAAAGAAGTTAATCTGTTTAAGATTAACTTCTTTTTTATCGAATATGGAACTATGTATGATTAATTCTGTTTCACTTCGCGAACCGCGGAGCGGTCATAAGTAAGCTTTGTCCCATTTTCCGTTAAAAGCACAATCGTTGATTCGTCTAAAGAATGAATCTTTCCATGGAATCCGCCGATTGTAATTACCTCATCGCCCTTTTGCAAATTATTTTGCATTTCCTGCACTTGGCGCTGACGCTTTTGCTGAGGCCGAATGAGTAAAAAGTAAAAAATAACAAACATTAAAATAATCGGTGCCAAAGAAACGAGCATTTCCATACTTTCTTCCCCTCCTTTCCATAAAGAAAGAAAATCAGAAGTTCTTTGCATTCGGTTTATTAAACCCGTAACGTTCAAAGAATTCTTCTCTGAAATCACCAAGCCGATCTTCTGAAATTGCAGCTCGAACTTGCTTCATTAATTTTACCAGAAAATATAGATTATGATAAGTAGTAAGTCTAAATCCAAACGTCTCATTGCACTTAATGAGATGGCGGATGTACGCTCTAGTATAATTTTTGCAAACGTGGCAGTCACAATGTTCATCGATCGGGCGAAAATCTTTCGCGTATTTCGCATTCCTTACGACGAGTCTGCCGGTAGAAGTCATACACGTTCCATTACGGGCAATCCGCGTTGGCAGCACACAGTCAAACATATCTATACCACGAATCGCTCCATCTATCAAGGAATCTGGTGAACCTACCCCCATTAAATACCTCGGCTTGTCCGCCGGCAAAAGGGGAGTAGTAAATTCCAGCACCCGGTTCATGACCTCTTTCGGCTCTCCAACCGATAGACCGCCCACCGCGTATCCTGGAAAATCTAACGAGACTAAATCTTGCGCGCTCATTTTTCGCAAATCTTCAAACTCCCCGCCTTGCACAATGCCAAACAGCCCTTGTTCCTCTGGCCGTTCATGGGCTTTCAGACATCTTTCGGCCCAGCGGGACGTCCGCTCAACGGATTGCTTCATGTATTCATAGGTTGCCGGATAAGGCGGACATTCATCAAAAGCCATCATAATGTCCGAACCGAGGGCGTTTTGAATTTGCATTGCCTTCTCCGGTGATAAAAATAATTTATCCCCGTTTAGATGATTCCGAAAATAAACCCCTTCCTCTGTAATCTCCCGCATATCGCTTAAGCTAAATACTTGGAATCCGCCGGAATCTGTTAATATGGCTCCTTTCCAGTTCATAAAAGAATGGAGTCCGCCCGCTTCTCTGATAATTTCTTCTCCAGGACGAAGCCATAAATGATACGTATTGGACAAAATAATTTTTGCATCGATTTGTTCCAATTCTTCCGGGCTCATCGTCTTGACCGTCGCCAAAGTGCCGACTGGCATAAAGGTCGGTGTATCAAAAGAGCCATGGGGAGTATGAACCCGGCCGAGTCTCGCTCCTGTCTGTTTATCTGTTTTAATTAATTCGTACGTAATCGGTGTCATGTGTAAAACTCCTTTTAAATAATTAGCATGGCATCGCCAAAACTAAAAAACCGGTACTTTTCTTTCACTGCTTCCTCGTACGCCTTCATAATAAATTCCTTGCCGGCAAAGGCGCTGACAAGCATAATCAGCGTTGATTTTGGCAGATGAAAGTTGGTGATTAATCCATCGATTGCCCGGAAACGATAAGGGGGATAGATAAATATATCTGTCCAGCCGCGGGATTCCGTAAAAATACCATCGTAGTCCCGTGCAATCGTCTCCAGCGTCCGTGTAGACGTAGTGCCGACAGCTATAATCTTTCCGCCGTTTCTCCGGGTTTCATTGAGCACTTTCGCCGTTTCTGCTGATAAGGAATAAAATTCCTTATGCATTTCGTGTTCTTCCACCGTTTCCGCACTGACCGGACGAAAGGTGCCTAAACCGACATGAAGCGTCACATAAGCAATCGTAACGCCCTTTTCCTTTATGTTTTGCAGCAACTCTTCTGTAAAATGCAATCCTGCAGTAGGAGCCGCTGCAGAACCTTCTTCTTTCGCATATACCGTCTGGTATCTTTCCTTCTCCGGAAGCTGTTCTTTAATGTAAGGCGGCAATGGCATCTCTCCCAGTTTATCTATCACTTCATAGAAAATGCCGTCATAATGAAAATTCAACATTCTGCCGCCGTGATCTAATTCTTCTAAACAGGTGGCTGTTAGCAGACCATCGCCAAAAATGATTTCCGTTCCCTGCTTAATCCTTTTGGCAGGCTTAACCAAAGTTTCCCAAACATCTTTTTCCGCCTGATGAAGCAATAGTACTTCAATTTTAGCCCCTGTATCTTTCTTTATTCCATACAGACGGGCGGGCAATACCTTCGTATTATTTAAAACTAAGCAGTCTCCCGGATTTAAGTAATGGATAATGTCAGAAAAATGCTTATGCTGAATGGTTTGCAAATTTTTGTCCAAGACCATTAATCGGGAACTGGAACGGTTTTTTAATGGGGTTTGTGCAATTAATTGTTCTGGCAAATGAAAATCAAATTCTGCAATATCCAATAGTACCTCTCCTAACTCATTTTAGAAACCGTGCAAAAAAGGATAAAACAATGGTCAAAATGATGCTGACAACGATGGAGGTGACAATGGGAAAATGAACTTGGACATTTCCGACTTTAAATTGGATATCTCCAGGAAGCCGGCCTATAAAATTCCATACGAGACCAATCATGAGAAATATAATCCCTATGATTATAAAAAGTTTACCCATATTCATTTTTCTTCATGCCTTTCCAACCCAAAATGTTCATAAGCCTTGCCTGTTACAACCCTTCCCCTCGGCATTCGCTGCAGGAAACCGATTTGCAGCAAATAGGGCTCATATACATCTTCAATCGTTTGCGCTTCCTCGCCAATCGTTGCCGCAATCGTATCTAATCCGACCGGACCGCCATGAAACTGTTCAATGATGCCCAGCAATAATTTATGATCCGTATGGTCCAGTCCGAGGGAATCGACCTGCAGCATCCGTAATGCTTCTTTTGTCGTTTCGATGCTGATTTCCTTTTCTCCCTTTACTTGCGAAATATCGCGTATCCGTCTTAGCAGACGATTGGCAATTCTCGGTGTTCCCCTCGACCTTTTTGCCACTTCGAATGCTGCCTCTTTTGTAATCGAAGTTTGAAAAATCTCTGCTGTCCGTTCCACAATCGAACATAAATCATCTGTTTCATAAAATTCCAGCCTGCTTAATACACCAAAGCGGTCCCTTAATGGCGCTGACAACAAACCTGCCCTCGTCGTTGCCCCGACTAATGTAAATGGTGGCAAATCAATGCGGACCGACCTTGCACTGGGGCCCGTACCGATAACGATGTCAAGGAAAAAATCCTCCATAGCCGGGTACAGCACCTCTTCCACCGTCCGGGGAAGGCGATGCACTTCATCGATGAACAGTACATCTCCCGGCTCCAATGACGATAAAATTGCCGCCAAATCCCCAGCCCGTTCTATCGCCGGACCGGAGGTGGACCGGAACTGGACTCCCATTTCGTTGGCGATGATGGCCGCCAGAGTTGTTTTCCCCAATCCGGGCGGCCCGTATAATAAGACGTGGTCTAATGGCTCGTTCCGCATTTTCGCTGCCTTAATAAAGATTTGCAAATTTTCCTTTACTTTATGTTGTCCGATATATTGGCGGAGAGTCGTCGGCCGCAAACTCATTTCTTCTGTCAATTCGTCATCCTGCAAATGGCCGTCTAATATTCGTTCTTCCACTCCTCTCCCTCCTTCCTATGTTTTTTGCAGCAAAGATAAAGCAGTGCGGATTAATTGATCCGTATTTTGTTTATCTTCCTTTTGCAATTCTGGAATAATATTTTTAATTTCCTTGTCCGAAAATCCAAGGGCTTTTAATGCTTCCAACGCATCGTCTAAATAAGACGCTTCCGTCAATTTTTCTGGTTTTGCCGCAGTAATAGAAAGCGCACTGTCTAATTTTCCTTTCAGATCCAATATAATTTGCCTTGCTGTTTTCTTGCCGATTCCGGGAAATTGAACTAAATATTTTTCATCCTCCCGCTCAACAGCAGCAACAAAAGCAGATACATCGACGGCGCTTAAAATTCCTAAAGCACTTTTCGGCCCGATGCCGGACACGGAGATGAGTTTCGTAAATAAGTGTTTTTCGTCGTTGGTCTGAAAACCATATAATATATGGGCATCCTCACGGACATAGTAATATGTATGAACAAAGACTTCCTCATCCATATGGGCTTGGAACCGGTATGGATTTGGACAAATAACTTCATAGCCAATCCCGTTCACATCAATAATTACAGATTCATCCTGGATTGTCGAAAGGACGCCCCTAACGTATGCTATCATGCCCTTCCCCTTTCCTGTATCTATTTTACACGACTCAATCTAATGAATAAACTTCCATTTCTGTTTCCAGAAATAGAAGTTTATTGCACTGAATTATTCTGCTAAATTATGGAAAATATCTTGAACGTCTTCGTTTTCTTCCAGCGTTTCCAACAGTTTGTTCATTTTTTCCATATCTTCTTCTGAGACTTGCTGCTCGTTTTGCGGTATTAAGGTCACTTCCCCTTCTTCGATGGAAAAGCCTAAATTTGTAAGATGATCGTATACCGACTGATAGGCATCCGGTTCGGTATATATTTCGTATGCATTATCGGTTTTAATCAAATCGTCTGCCCCGGCTTCCAATGCCTCTAAAGTCAGTTCGTCTTCATCAATTTCTCCAGCTTCATCCAAAATTAAAATATATCCTTTCCGGTCGAACATGAAGGATACACTTCCGCTTTCGCCAAGATTTCCGCCGTTTTTCTTGAATGCATGTCTCACTTCCGAGGCGGTTCGGTTTTTATTATCCGTCAGCGCATGGACGATGACGGCAACACCGCCAGGACCATATCCTTCATAGGTAATTTCTTCAAAACTTTTACCATCCAGGGCACCGGTTGCTTTTTTTATGGCCCGTTCGATATTGTCATTCGGCATATTGTCTGCCTTCGCTTTTTCCACGGCGGTCCGTAACGCCGGGTTCATCGAAAGATCACCGCCGCCTAATTTGGCTGCAGTGTAAATATTTTTCGCATGACGCATAAAAATTTTGCCTTTTTTGGCATCTTGAGCATTTTTGCGTCTTTGAATATTTTTCCATTTTGAATGTCCTGCCATCGGCCATTCCCCTTCCTTCCATTATCCTTTCTAACTATATCAAAAAAAACACGGTTAGAAAAGGATAAGGCAGGCGTTGATTCAATCCGCAAATCGTTCCGAGTTAAAGAAAATGTCCAGCTCGTCGTATTTGCTATGGTTAAAACGGGAATGGGTATTTTTCAAATGATGCCACTCCGCATCATCGGTAAAAATGATTATTTCCTTATTTGTATCCGGCACGATCTCTTTCACCCAAGCTTTGACCATCTCATTAGTTACTTTCTTTTCCCCGTCATCAGTGAGCATGACACCGACGACAATTTCCTTTTCGGTCGAGGCGACTTGAGCTTGAATAATCTGTTTATGCTTTCTCAATTCATTGGCAATGTGTTCCGTTTCTTCATTCGTATATGGGTCTGTATATCCGCTTTCACTATCCAAATGATTTACTTTTCGCTGCTCACTTTGGGCATACCCGCCGACATCGCCGATGGATTTCGGTTCCATATTGCTTCTTTCCGCCTTTTCCATCTTTGTTTCGTATTTTATCGGCGCGAGATTGTCCTTTGCTTGATCCGCAGGTTCTTCTTGCGGGCCGCAGCCAGCCATTAATACGAGCATAAATATAAGACTGATCCATTTTTTCATCATAAACAAACCTCCCTTTCCTATAGTTTGAGAAAGGGAGGATGAAATACACAGTTAATTTAAGGTAATCCAGTTATTTTCTTTTATATTGGGGGATGCTCGTCCGTTTATGTTCGGATCTTTGATGCAGTTTCTCGATTATTTCTCTATCTTTCGGCGGAACATCTTCCCCGTTCAAGTATGCATCAATGATGTCATATGTCGTGCCTAGCTCCGCTTCATCCGTTTGGTTTTCCCAAAGATCTGCACTAGGTGCCTTTTCAATTACCCGTTCAGGAACACCGAGGCTTTTTGCCATTTCTCGCACTTCTGCTTTGGAAAAATCTACAATCGGCAGCAAGTCTACTCCGCCATCTCCGTATTTTGTGAAATACCCGGTATACCATTCAGCTTTATTGTCAGTTCCGACGACTAAATATTGATAATTTGTTGCTACTGTATACAAAGCGCTCATTCTTAACCGTGCACGCAAATTTGCATTGGCAATTTGCTCCAAATTTTGATTAAAATCGTTTTTTTGTCCGATTTGTTCTTTAATGTGAGAAAACATAACCCGATGGGTTTCAGTTAAATCAATGGTAAGAGAGTTAATTCCGCACTGTTTGATTACTTCCTTCGCATCGGTTAAATGTTTTTCATCGGAATAAATCGGCATAATGACGCCTAATGAATGGTTGGGAGCTGCCAATTTAATTAAATTGGCTACGACAGCCGAATCAAGCCCTCCGCTCACGCCTACAACGAAGCCTTTTGCACCTGTCTTCTCCAGCTGTTCCCGCAGCCAATGAACAACATTTTGTATTTCTCGTTCCATTCCACTTCCTCCTTGGATGTATCTAACATAGACTCATTTTAGCCCAACGGTATGAATTCGTCTACTTTTCCTAAAGCTGCTTATACTATGTGCTCATTCATAGAGGGCTATGCAATTTTTTGCGCATATAAAAATGGACTGACATGTTCAGTCCATTTTGCACCTTACTGTTATTTTTCCTCTTCATTATTATTTTGTGTTGGTGAAAAATTCGGATAGGTCGGCGGTTTTGGGTATGTTTCACCAGAAGAAGGTTCTGGCCGAGGCATACCGTACATATACGGAAAATGTTGTGCTGCTCCGGCATCCATGTGCATCATATGCGGTCCCATCTCATGTTTTCCTCCTCCACACCCGCAATCTGGCATAGGGCTATGGTGCATTGGTGCAACATTAGGATGAAATGCCGGTTCCATGCAAGGCATCATCATTGGAAAACAAGGATGACATGGCATAACGTAATAGCAAGGTATCGGCTGAAAAGCGGGCTCCATCGGCACTGGCATTGGCAATGGAACAGGAGGCACTTGTTCTGGCATCTTTTCAGCAACCGGAGCTTTTTTCTCTTCCTTTTGAACAGGTTTTACCTCTTCTTTTACTTTTTTCTCTTCTTTTGGTACCGGTTTTATTTCCTCCTTCTTCTCTTCTGGCGGAAATATCGGCATGACTGGCATTTGAACATTTAACTGCTGCAAATCAAAATCAAGGGAAGGCATGGCAGGCATCTGGGGCATTGGTGTTTGAACGACCGGCATCTCTGGCTTAACAGGCTTTTTCTTTTGCACATCGTCTTCTTTCAAAACAGGCATCGGCTTTGGCGACATATCGTTATATGGCTTCTTCGTTTCTTTCTGAACAGTTGGCTTGGTGTCATGTTTTACTTGCTTCGTGGAAGTAGGTATTTTAATTTTCATGCCGGGCATAATCATATCCGGGCTTGCCAAATGGGAGTTTACAGCTTTCAGCTGTTCAAAATCAACCCCGTATTTTTTGGCAAGTTCCCATAATGTATCCCCTTTTTGAACAATGTGAATTTTCAAGTTCAACCATACTCCTTTCGTAAATTTGAACTGGGCTCATTACTATATCAACATATGCATCGCCAGTGAAAATGTTGACCTATCCCGAAACATTATCGAATAGGAGTATGGTTCAATCTCTTTTTTAAAAA
Organism: Compostibacillus humi; assembly: GCF_014637175.1. Taxonomy (GTDB): domain Bacteria; phylum Bacillota; class Bacilli; order Bacillales; family Amphibacillaceae; genus Oceanobacillus; species Oceanobacillus humi. The sequence continues at coordinate 68,199 of NZ_BMEV01000002.1, forward strand.
CTCATTTTTGCATCTTCCTGCACAAAAGTGAAGAATTACTATACTTGATTATACTTTAATATGGTAGACCGGGTATGTGCCTAAAATTGTAACTTGACAGCCGAGGGCTTCCAGTTCGGCCTTTACTCCCGGCAATAACACGTCATCGTATGGCTGATCGACATCGACGATAAAAAAGTAATTCCCCAGCCCTGTTTTCGTCGGCCGGGATTCAATTTTCGACAAGTTCATTTTTCGCCAGGCAAAGGCGGACAAAATTTGGTGCAATGCACCTGGTTCATCATTCGGCAAAGTGATCAATAACGTCGTTTTCTCTGTCTTGATTGGGTGTTTGATGTTTATTTTCCTTTTATCTTTCGTTAAAGCAATAAAACGGGTATGGTTATTCGGATAATCATGAATATTTTCCTTAAATATTTTCAGCTTATATTCTTCAGCAGCCAGTTTATTCCCGATTGCCGCTTTCAACGTGTCGCCGTTTTTCGCAACAAGCTCAGCGGCACTGCCAGTAGAAGGCGAAAATTGGATCGTTGCGTTAGGCAAATTTTTATGAATAAATTGATGGCATTGGGCAATGGCGTGGCTATGGGAATAAACCTCTTTTATATCTTGAAAATTACCGGAAAAATTCGGATGCACAAGCAAATGTTGCTGTATAGGGACAACAACTTCCGCCAAAATCGGCAGTCGCACTTGGTGAACTAAATAATCAACGGTCAGTTGTACTGTACCTTCGATGGCATTTTCCAGCGGGACGACTCCGATATCTATTTCTCCATTGTCTACCGCGTCAATGCATTCCGGTATAGTCGTAAATCCGATCTTTTTCTCCCCATTAAATGTATAATCTACCGCTAATTTCGTAAATGTTCCTTTTGGTCCTAAGTATCCGATTGTAGTCAAACAGGTTCCTCCTCTTTCATTGCTACCGTGATTACTCTATAAATTCAAATTCAAAATCTAATAGCCGGACCGTATCTCCGTCTTTCGCTCCCCGTTTGCGCAGGGCATCATCGACTCCCATTTGCCGCAGCTGTCTCGAAAACCGCTGAACTGCCTCATCTCTGGAAAAATCGGTCATCTTAAATAATTTTTCTATCCTTCCGCCTGATAGAACGAACGCTCCATCATCATCTCTGGAAATTTGAAACGGTTCTTCTTCTTTTTTGAATCGGTAAACTACTTCCTGTTCTGTATCTTCAAATTCTGGTGCCACTTTCGGTATTTCATCTAACTTGTCAGCAATCGCGAACAGTAATTCTCTGACACCTGACTTTGTAATAGCGGATATTTCGTACACTGGCGTATTTTCAGCGAGCCGTTCTTTAAATTGCTGCAAATTTTCTTTCGCGCCTGGCATATCCATTTTATTCGCAGCGATAATTTGGGGCCGCTGCAGAAGTTTTGGGTCGTATTCCTTTAGTTCTTCGTTAATTTTCACATAATCATCGTAAGGATCCCGTCCCTCCGTTCCTGCCATATCGATTACGTGGACGATTAATCGTGTCCGTTCCACATGGCGCAAAAACTGATGTCCCAAACCGACTCCTTGATGTGCCCCTTCAATCAGTCCCGGCAGGTCGGCCAGCACAAAACTGCGGTGGTCCTCCGTCTCCACTACCCCTAAATTTGGCGCAAGCGTAGTAAAATGATAATCGGCGATTTTCGGTTTTGCTGCACTGACTACAGAAAGAAGGGTTGATTTTCCGACACTCGGAAATCCGACTAACCCGACATCCGCTATCACTTTCAATTCTACGCGAATATTCCGCTCCTCCCCTGGTTCACCATTTTCAGCAAAATCCGGAGCAGGGTTGCGGGGCGAAGCAAACCGGGTATTTCCTCTTCCGCCCCGGCCGCCTTTTACAATAATTGCCCGCTGGCCGTGGGTCGTTAAGTCGGCAATGACTTCCCCTGTATCTTCGTCAATAACTGTTGTCCCAGGGGGAACAGGAACGATTAACGGTTCGGCATTTTTTCCATGCTGATTTTTGTTCATGCCGTTTTCTCCCCGTTTTCCTTTAAAATGCCGCTTATAACGGAAATCCATCAACGTATTTAACCCTTCATCCACTTCAAAAATAATATCTGCGCCATTTCCGCCATCGCCGCCGGCAGGGCCGCCTTTCGGAACGTATTTTTCTCTTCGGTAAGCTACAAGCCCGTTACCGCCGTCTCCTGCTTTCACATAAACTCGGACTTGATCGACAAACATATCATCACCTCAAACTGTCGTTGAAAAAACAAAAGAAATGGATTCTTCCCTGTAACTAACAGCAATATCTTTCATTTCTTCTAACTTTAATTTATCTATGTCAGGTCCTTTCATACTCATTTCCATCACTTTGACGAAAGGATCGCTTTTTTCTTCCTTCAGACAAATATGTATAGAATATACTTCCCCGTCTGTCAAATTTTTGTCAAGAAGCCCAATGATTGCATTTGCTTTTTCTAATAATATCCGGTCGAGCGGCTCCCAATTTCCGTCTGCCCATACTTCATAAGAAAGCTGGTAACGTGGATGTGTATGATTAAATTCAATCAGCCAAAGACTAAAAGCCGGAATTTGGAGCTGGGTTAATTTTCTTTCTTCTTGCATATGCTCGAAAAATTTTTGCAATATCGCCTCCGCCTTTTTGGCATTGCCGAGCTGCAAATACCCGGAAACTAGCTGCAATTCGTTTAAAATATCATGGCGATACCGCTGCAAAATAAGCATAGCATCCTTTTCTTCCAACATCCTTCTCCACCCCCATTATTATGAAAGTATAGCAAAAATGTTAGGAAAGTCCATTTGCAGTTCTAAAGATTTTTGTATTTTGGCAAAAATAGATATGTAAAAAACTCCAACCGTTCTGGTTGGAGTTTTTCTACTAAGCAACCGGATATACACTAACCTTTTTGCGATCCCGGCCATAGCGTTCAAATTTCACGATACCGTCAATTTTTGCGTAAAGTGTGTCGTCTCCTCCACGGCCAACGTTTTCACCTGGATAGATTTTTGTACCGCGTTGACGATATAGAATCGAACCGCCAGTTACAAATTGACCATCAGCACGTTTCGCACCAAGTCTTTTTGCTTCCGAATCCCGGCCGTTACGAGTACTACCTACTCCTTTTTTCGTAGCAAAAAATTGCAAGTCTAAGCGCAACATCCAATTCACCCCCTACTTCTGTCTGATTTGGATAAACTTGTTATATTCCATCTCAATAGCTTTTAAAGATATGAGCATGCCTTCAAATAAAAGCTGAACCTTATCCCTCTCATCCGGGGAAAGATTATTTGGGATGTTGACGGCCAAATAACCGCCTTCCTCCCCTTGTTTTATTTCAAGGTCGATATCGCATAATTCCAGTACGGCATTCACCGCCCCGATAGATACGGCTGACACGCCTGCACATACAAGGTCGTAGCCGTAGGGGCCGCTCTCCGCATGACCGGAAATTTCAAAGGACCGAATATTCTCGTCTTTCGTTCGGTAAACCGTAACTTGAATCATAGGCAATACCTTTATGCGTTAATTTTTTCAATGACTAATTTTGTGTATGGCTGACGATGACCTTGTTTGCGGTGGTAGTTTTTCTTCGGCTTGAATTTAATTACAGTAATCTTCTTGCCGCGGCCATGTTTTTCCACTTTAGCTGTTACAGTCGCACCTTCCACGTATGGTGTTCCGACTTTCACATCGTCTCCGCCGACGAAAAGAACTTTATCAAAAGTTACTGTTTCATTCTCACCGGCAGCAAGTTTTTCAACATAAATTTCTTGGCCTTCTTGAACTTTAACCTGTTTTCCGCCTGTTTCAATAATTGCGTACATATTTGCACCTCCTCAAGTCTAAGACTCGCCATGCAGGCACTTCATCCTTGAAGTTTTCATCGCCTGTTCTGTGCGGTTGTAGCACTGGTGCTACGATAAACAACAAATAGATGTTATCATTTTTCGTCCATTATTGTCAAGTCTCAATCTTTCTTTAATGCTCTAACAAAACATCGCCTATTTTTTTGTTTTGCCGGTTACGGAAATAATAATCCAGACAAACTTGCTCGTCAACCATTGTTTTTGCGCCATCAGGGGCAATGATATAGATCGGATGATTTTTTTCCCGATAAAATTGGCTAAACACGTCCATAAATGACCGGTCAAAATTTACAGTTAGAGGGACTAAAGAAGAAAAGACGACATTTCCTTCATAGCGCGATAACAAAAAACGGATGAAGACGTAAAAACGTTTGTTCCAATCCGCTTTATTTTCATAAAGAAGAAAGGCAATAACTAAAAATGCGCTTAAATTAAAAGGCAGAACGAACAGTACCACTATAATAAGAACTAAGCTGCTGACCATAGAAATAAGGAGGGTACGATAATATGCCTTCTTAAAAGGAAGAGCCGCGGAAAGAACGTTAAACAGCAATTTTCCGCCGTCCAATGGCCAAATCGGCATTAAATTAAACATTAAAATCACTGTATTATAGTAGAATACAGTGTGTGCAACTGAGGCGGGGACTTGGAAAAATGGAAATAAAAAAAAGAGCATTAAATAGATCCATAAATGCTGCAGCGGTCCGGCGATGGTAACGAAAAATTCTTCCCGGTTTGGCCGGCTTCCATGTTCATCGGTATCCATTATACCTCCGAACACCCAAAGGGTTACGGAGCGGACCCGCCAGCGATACTTTTTTGCCATAAAATAATGCCCTAGCTCGTGAACAAAAACAATAAATAGGATAATGGACATTTCCATAAACGTCCCCGTTAAAAAAGCGATAATCATAAATACGATCAGGACCGGATGGATGTGAATACGGGGGAGCGTCTTAAGGAACGTCATCAACTTCAATCACCTGGATAGGATCAATATACTCTTTATCTTTTTCAATGGAAAAATATACTTTTTGGCTATCCTCTGACGGAGTAAAGGTGCCGATAGCCTGATTTTGATAGACATACTGGTAAATATGCACGTCCACACTGCTTAAATAGCCATAAGTAGAGGTTGTCCCGTCCTGATGCTGGACAACGACTGTTTTCCCTGTCTCCCGGTCCTTGCCAGCAAAGATGACGACACCTTCACGAATAACGGATACTTCGGTCGTTTCCTCTGGGGTAATCATGATCCCTTTCCCATTAACTTGAAAGGTTTCCGTTATATGGCCGCTGACCGGCAGCGCCAGTCCATCGGCTGCATTCGCTGCTTCTTCCGGTTCCGGGGTCATTGCCAGCGGAGCGCCAAAGGTCTCCCGGTACCAGACATTTACTTTTGCAAAAGGAAACTGGGCTGTTAACGCTTCTGTTGTAAGTGCTTTCGGTGTTGCCAGCATTTGCGAGTCTGTCTCATACAATAGAGCTGTTCCGAAAAAAAGCAAAATGGATAACATCCCTTTAACGGCAAAACCAGTTACTAAATTCCGTCTCTTCTGATAGGAAGGATACTCTACCGTGGGAAAATATGGATAGTAACCATGTTTTTCTTCTTCCTGAAGATATGCGGGCTTTACTTTGGCCATATTTGTTTGTCCTGGAATTTTTCGCATTTTTTTACGCCGTTCAATTGATTTTCTTACTTGTTTTACTTCTCTAGCCATACTCTCACTATCCTTCTCCATATTTGTACAAGTATATGAAAAAGATAGGAACATATGATTAAAAGATGAAAATGTTATAGTCGGTCCCTTTTCATTTCAAAAAAAATCACACGTCCACGAATGGACGTGTGCACCAAAAACATCAATTGATAAGTCAGGTTTTACGAACGGATGCCGAAAAATTTCTTCATTTTATAAAACATGCTTTTTTCTGTGTCCAATGATTGCAACGGTACGTTTTCGCCTAAAATTCTTCTCGCGATATTCCGATAGGCAATGGACGCCTTCGAACTTGAATTTAAAGCAATCGGCTCCCCGTTATTCGAAGCTTTGATCACTTCATCATCATCCATGACAATACCGATGAGGTCGATGGATAATAATTGGACGATATCATCTACATCAATCATATCGCCATTTTTTACCATATGATTGCGGATGCGATTAATGATTAATTTTGGCGGTTCGGTCAGATCCTCTTTTTCTAGCAATCCAATAATCCGGTCTGCATCGCGAACGCTAGATTTTTCCGGTGTCGTTACTACAATCGCCCGGTCTGCTCCTGCTACCGCATTTTGATAACCTTGCTCAATCCCGGCCGGACAATCGATCAAAATAAACTCGTAGTCTTGTTTTAGATCATCGACAATTTCTTTCATACTTTCGGGAGTAATCGCAGTTTTATCACTCGTTTGTGCAGCCGGCAGCAACGCAAGATGCTCGATCCGTTTATCTTTGATTAAGGCGGATCTCACTTTGCAGCGTCCTTCCACCACATCGACAATATCATAAATGATGCGGTTTTCTACTCCCATAATTACATCAAGGTTTCTTAAGCCGATGTCTGTATCAATTAAACAGACACTTTTCCCAAACATCGCCAGTGCTGTTCCAACGTTTGCGGTTGTCGTTGTTTTTCCGACGCCACCTTTGCCAGACGTTATAACAATTGCCTCACCCATTAAGTATTCTCCTTTCGAATCCGCTTATTTCCCTTCGATTGCGTGATAAAACTTGTATTCGATCGATGACAATTTTGTCCTGTTCTTCATCGATGAGACCACATTCCATATACACACCGTCAGATTCATAATCTGGAGCACGACTGATATAATCGGCAATTCTTAATTGTGTCGGTTTCATGTACGAGGCTGCAATAATTGCCTTTCTATCCCCCGCAGCACCGGCATGGGCAATCCCATATAAGTTGCCTAAAATATATACATTGCCAGTAGAAACTACCTTCCCGCCCGGGTTGACATCGCCTATTAATAATAAATCGCCTGTAATTTCAAGCACTTGTCCAGATCGGACAATTTTTCGCACCGCTTTAATCTCGCTATTTTCTTTCCATTTTAATGCATCTTCTTTAAGAATGACATTGGAATTGATCGATTCGATATAAAAACGGCTCTTATGGTTTAAGATTTCTCGCAATTCCTTTTCCTGGCTTTCCAGCAAATATCTATTTCCCAATTTAACATGAACAGAGACAATTGGCTCGTATTCTTTCGGCCTAATTGCATTTATTTTTTCCTGTAAATCCGCCATGGCCTCCTCAAAGGAACAGGCTTCATCAATAAAGATGGACAATCCTTCTTTTGTACCTTTTATCGTAACTAATTGCTTCTTATTTGACACGATTGCTCACCCCAATACTATGTAAAAGAGCCTTTACATTTTATATATATTGCTTAACTTGACCAATCCTGTTCATCTCTCCAGCGGATGAATCGCTTCACAAACATCGGATAAATGATCACTAAAAAGATCAGATTAATGATGATAGTAGGCAGCAGGCGAACCGATGCATATTCGGTCCAATACAGATCGGTAAAGCCGATTACAGAATAAATAACGTAAATGACAATATCGCTTAAAGCGGTCCCGATGGCTGCCAAGAGGAGGCTGACATAAAAATTCCCATGAAAAGCCCTTTTCAATATATGGGTCAAATACATGGCAAAACCATAGGTGAACATATATGCTCCAAGCAAGCCAGTATAAATCATATCAATCAGAAACCCGAAAATCAGGGCATAGATTACAGCATGGTATGTACGAGGCTTATCATAAAAAATACAAACTAAAATTAAAAAAAGCAAAATCCAATGGGGAATAAACAATAAATCGCCGGCTGCAATTTGTGGCGGCAAAAACCGAATCGAAACCCCTTCTAAAATGAGCAGAACAAAAAGGATAAGAGGAATATATACACGGCTCATTGCTGTTCCTCCACCTCTTCTTCCCGCTCTTCCAGAGAACGATCAAGAACAATGACATGATTAATTTCATAAACGTCTGCTGCCGGTTCTACTAAAGCCGTTCTAGTTAAACCATACTGATCGAATCCTACCTCTTTCACCTCGCCGATCACTAAACCAGCCGGAAAAACTCCGCCCAGTCCGGAAGAAACGACCAGGTCCCCCTCTTTTACATCTTTTTCCGATTCCTCAATAATCCGGAATACTAATGATTTCGATTCTTTGTCATAACCTTCAATCATACCATATATATTATTTTTTCCATCTTTGGAAATAGTGGCAGAAATACGATTATACTGATCAAATCCGGTCAAAAGCTGTACTTTGGATGTAAACTCATAGGCTGTCCTAATTTTCCCTACCATGCCGTCTGCTGTAATCACGACCATATTCGCTTTGACCCCATGGTGTTCTCCTTTATTAATCGTAACTTCGTCAATCCATTGTTCCGGCGAGCGGGAAATCACGGTAGCGTGAATTGGCTCGTAATCGCGAATCGAATCGGTTTCCCCGATAGCTTTCCGCAATTCTTCATTTTCCTTCCGCAATTCCTGGACTTCATAAATCAGCCCTTTATACTGGGATAGCTGCTCCCGCAAAATTTTATTCTCTTCATAGGTCGTGATTAAATCACTCACATTACCCGCAATTCCTGTAATAAAACTGACCGGAACGTGGACCGCACTTTGAATCCATCCTACCGTATCATTAAAAAACTTTTCCAAAGTAGAAGCTTCCTGACGTTCGCTAATCGAATATCCGATTAATGCGACGAGGATAATAAATGAAATCAAAAAGATAAATAATCGTTTTCTCCGTAGAAATGACATGATGACACCCTCTTATTCGATGGAAGGACGTGTCGCTACATTTGGCTGGGAACGAAATTGCTTTATGTAATCTAATGATTTACCGGTTCCGATGGCAACACTATCCAAAGGATTTTCTGTTATAAACACTGGTATTTTTGTCTCATCACTAATTACTTTATCTAAATTATGCAGCAGTGCGCCGCCTCCTGATAAAACGATGCCCCGGTCCATAATATCCGCTGCCAATTCAGGAGGAGTTTTTTCCAGTGTATTTTTTACCGCTTCGACAATCGCATGGACAGTATCTTCTAATGCGAACGAAATTTCTTCCGCAGTTATCGTTACTGTCTTAGGCAATCCCGTCAGCAAATTCCTTCCTCGTATATCCAGTTCTTTATTTTCTTTCACCTTTCCTGCTGTACCTATCTCTATTTTAATCGATTCGGCGGATCTTTCTCCAATTAATAAATTATGGTTTTTTCGGATATAGTTTATAATCGCTTCATCCATATCATCACCCGCAATACGGATGGACATACTCGTAACAATACCTCCCAAGGAGATAACCGCTACTTCCGTCGTTCCTCCGCCGATATCAACGATCATGCTTCCCGTCGGTTCCCATACCGGCAAACCTGCACCAATTGCTGCTGCAAACGGTTCGGCAATTGGAAAAGCTTCCTTTGCCCCGGCTTGCTTCGTTGCATCAATCACTGCTCTTTCTTCTACAAGCGTAATTCCCGACGGAACACAAACCATCACACTCGGCTTTTTAGCAAAAAGGGAGCGCTGCTTCATTGCTTTATTCATATAATACCGCATCATCGCCGAAGTTGTATCATAATCTGCAATTACTCCGTCTCTCATTGGCCGGATGACGGCAATATTTCCCGGCGTTCTCCCAATCATATTTTTAGCCGCGTCTCCAACTGCTTCAATTTCATTCGTTTCGATATTTTTCGCTACGACGGAAGGCTCCCGGACGACAACCCCTTTTCCTTTCACAAATACAAGGGTGTTTGCCGTTCCCAAATCTATCCCTAAATCTTGCGAAAAACTAAGTTTTCCCAAAAACATCTTCCTCTCCAAATGGTCGTCCTCTATGAAAAATCTATTTTATGTTTATACAAACATTATTTATAGCATAGTAATTGGAATAAGCGCCATATTCATCTCCATCTGAAAATGGCGCTTACAACAGTATTCTATATAATTATACGAAAAAAATCATTATAAAGATAGTTACAAATAACCTTTTTCCTTTAATGAGACAAATTTACCATCGCCAATGATTAAGTGATCCAATACTTCGATGCCAATCAACTTGCCAGTATCTGCCAAACGTTTCGTCACTTGAATATCTTCCTGCGATGGAGTAGGATCGCCGGACGGGTGGTTATGGGCGACAATAATAGAAGCTGCAGACCGTTTGATAGCTTCGCGGAAAACTTCCCGAGGGTGGACAATAGAGGCGTTTAAACTGCCGATAAAGATCGTTTGCCGGTGGATGACCTGATTTTTCGTATTTAAAAACAGTGCGACAAAGTGCTCCTGTTTCAGCAAGCGCATGTCTTCCATAATGTAATCGGCACCGTCTTCCGGGGAACGGATCGTATAATTTTCCGTCGGCCGATATTGATGCATTCTCCGCCCTAATTCAATAGCAGCTAAAATTAAGATTCCTTTAGCATATCCGATTCCTTTGATGGCAATCAATTCTTCAATCGTAGCATCTTTCAGCAGTTTCAATCCTTCAAAATGCATTAAAATATGTTTGGCCAGTTCCATAACCGATTCCTGCTTCGTCCCGCTCCCTAAAAGGATGGCGAGCAACTCCTGATTGGACAGATTTTCTGCGCCAACTGCCAGCAGCCGCTCCCGGGGCCGTTCTTCCTTTGGCACATCTTTAATCATTAACGGCTTCATCATTGTTCCTCCTTTCTTTTAGAATTAATCATACTGAAAAGAAAGGAATATGAACAATGACGGATTTCCCGTATTTTTCACGGAAAACAAGCTATAATTTGCCTTTTCTGTAAAAGCTTTTTTTAAAATGAACCGTCGAAAATGAACCAAAAAAAGAAATGAGGGAATTATTCTGCAAAAATCGACAGAAAGAACAAGCTTTGGTTATTGATCATTTCATCCCTATTTGTTCATATGCATACATAATCTTTAACAAGGATATTGGCATAGACATGTCATTTTTCTCAACTGTTTCTTTAAACGATTGAACGATTTCCGACTCGTTTATTTCGGGCAAAGATTCGACCGAAAAGGTCAGGTTCTGATCTTCCGATTGTAATTGGTTTATGAACTGTTCCCGAAACGCTGTAAACCAGGAAATTTCTTCATCGGTAAGTTCAATTTCTCCAGGAAGGGTTGACCATTCTTTTACATACAGCTCCACTTCGCTGTATTTTTCGGCGAGTTTTTCCCCTTGGGCTTTATTCGCCAATGCACCGACAAAGACAAAAAACTGACCGTCTCTTTCCCATACAAATGACGGAATATCTGACTTTGCAAGCTCACCAGCTAACTGATCCGCGTTTGCTTTTTCAGAAAAAACACCGGCCTGCAATACGAAAGAATGTATCGCTTCTAGCGAAAACAAGCTTTTTTCTGCTGCCGTTTCATTCGCGGTGTTGCTGTCGGCAGCAGCAGGCAGCTGCTGAATTTTGCTTTGATTCGCCAAATCCTCCTCAACGCTGACAAATACTTGAAACATGACAAAACTTAGTACACTCCCGATAATTATTGCCGAGAGAATCGCGACAATAATCGGCTGGAATATTTTAAAAGACCGATGGGGACTCTTTCCTGACCGATTGTTTGTATATCTGACATATTCGGGTACCGACTCATCTTTAGGCGATTCCAAAGTTGCAGCTGATTCGGTTTCACTTTCTTTCTTCAGAGAATAGTCCGGATAAATCTTCAATCTTTTCCCGTTTTCTTTAATAATAATTGGGCCTTTCGGTTCCATTATTCGTTCATTCCCTCCCCTGCTATGGTGTCGTTAGTATAAATCTAGCACAGGGAAGATAAAAAGTAAGACGAATTATGTCAAGTTAGGAAAAAATCGTTTTCCATAATTTCCCTTACTTCGACGATAGGAGATAATTTCTGACATTTTCTATAAAAGCAAAGGAACCGGTTACGACATATACATCCGATTTTTGCCGAAATGACAGCCCTTCTTTCCAGTTCTCCAAAACCGTAATATTTCTATTGTTTGCCAGTTTTGAAATATCTTCTTTCGACAGAGCGCGCGGATGATCGAAGGTAGTTACCTTAATCTCGGAAAAGTAGTCTTCTAATAACGTTATCATTTGCTCATAGTCTTTATCTTTAAAGGCAGAAAATAGAACATGTTTCTTTAAGCCATCATATTTTTTAAGCGTTTGGATTAAAGCACGGATGCCTGCCGGGTTATGGGCGACATCGAGGATGACAAGCGGTTTTCGCCGGAAAATTTCAAACCGGCCAGGGATAACCGTCTGCTTTAGCGCTTCGATTGCTTTCCTTTCATCTAGCGGATATTGATAGATATTCATTAACCATTCGATTGCAGTCCAGGCAACCGCCACATTTTTCAGCTGATGTTCCCCGGCCATCGCAATGCATAAACAGACCTTTTTCCCCTCTTCATTAAACCATTCAATGCAGCCATCTCCATTTATCTTTTCGTAACTAAAATCGGAATGCAATTGATAGACAGGTGCCCCCTTTGTTGCCGCCTCTTCTTTAATCACTTGCAAAGCTTCTCCTTTTACTTCTCCAACAATCACCGGTACCTGTTTTTTAATAATTCCTGCTTTATGGAAAGCGATTTCCTTTATGGTATTTCCGAGAAAGCTTCGATGGTCCAGTTCTATATTTGTTATAATAGATATGATAGGGGTTATTACATTGGTCGTATCGAACCGCCCCCCCATTCCTGACTCGATGATGGCGATATCACTGTTTTCCGCAAAATAGAGAAAGGCCATCGCGGTTAAAATTTCAAATTCGGTTGGAGGCATATCGGAATCCATTTGCTGAATTGCCGGGTAGACCCGATGAAATAATTGCGTAAATTCCGCCTTTGAAACAGGCTGGTCATTTGCGTAAATATTCCCTTCTAAACCGGTTAAGCTTGGGGATGTAAATACGCCCGTCTGATAACCGTTGGCAATTAAACTGTCCCGAATATAATGGATGGTCGATCCTTTGCCATTAGTGCCGGCAACGTGAATTGCCCGAATGTTTCTTTCGGGATTGCCGATCAGCTTAAGAAGCGTATGCATTCTTTCAAGCCCTGGTTTGATGCCGATTATTTTTCGCTCAGAAAAAAATTGAATAATCTCTTGATATGAAAATGTCATCCTGTCCACCACGTTTCTGCAATATTTATGACCACATTATAACAGAAAGGAATTCGAACGATGAGCACGATTGGCTGGGTAATATACAACGGAAATTTACCAAGCTCGAAATTTGTCGATTTTGCCCGTATGCTGCAGGAAGCAGCCCACCGCCAAAACGGGGAATTACATATTTATAAAAATAATGATCTCCTCAGTTTTCTAGTATCAAATGAATTTAAGATATTAAAAAATACTCCGGAATCCCTTCCCGATTACGTCATTTTTATCGATAAAGATATATACTTGGCAAGGCAATTGGAAAGCTTAGGAATTCCTGTATTCAACAGTTCGAGAGCGATTGAGATCAGTGACGACAAAATTCTCACGTATCAGGAATTGGTGAAGGAAGAAATTCCGATTCCTTCGACGATCATAGCGCCAAAAATCTTTTCGACAGGTACGATCGAGAAAAACATGCTAACACAAGTGATCGAACAGCTTGGCCTTCCGCTAGTCATAAAAGAAGCTTTCGGCTCCTTTGGGGAACAAGTATATCTTGTTCATTCGGAAGCTGAATTAAGGGAGAAAGTCGAGCAATTACAAGGCAAGCCATTCTTATTTCAATCCTTTCTCAAATCAAGCTTTGGCCGGGATTTAAGATTGCAAGTTGTAGGAAATCACGTCGTTGCTGCAATGAAGCGGACATCCGAACAGGACTTCCGTGCCAACGTCACAAGTGGCGGAAAAATGGAAAATTATTCGCCGACGACAGAAGAAAAAGTACTGGCCATTCGGGCTGCAAAGGCGATCGGCGCAGATTTCGCCGGAGTAGACATTTTATTTGGACCGGATGATAGCCGGTACGTTTGTGAAGTGAATTCCAATGCCCACATCCGCAATTTGTTCGATTGTACCGGGATTAATGCTGCTGACTATATCGTCCGGCATATTCTGCGACAAATTAAATGAAGATTGGAGAAGTCAAAATGCTGAATGGATGGCTAATTTACCGAAAAGAAGATGCTGCAACGAATCATTCTTATATTCTATGGTTTATCGAAGAAGCAAGTAAGCAGCAAATCGACTTGGAACTTATCCTTCGGGAAGACTTAATCATCGGAATCGAAAATTGGAAAAAGCAGATGAAATTAAAGAAGCAGCCCATTACTAGGCTGCCTGACTTTGCCGTTGTCCGGACGAGGGAACCGTTGCTGAACTGTCACCTGGAAGCATTAGGCATCCCGGTTTTTAACCCGGCAAACGTCTCAGCGATCTGCAACAATAAAGCAGCTACCCATCACTACATTAGCCAATTCAACATACCGATGGCTGATACTTTTTATTTTCCGAAGGATCTCCTTCCCGATTTGCCGCCCATTAGCTTTCCTTTTGTCCTGAAAGAAGTAGACGGGCACGGCGGAAAACAAGTATACTATATCGAAAATGAAAGACAGTGGAGTCATTCGGCGGAGAAAATCCAATCAGACACAATCATCCAGCCGGCCAATGTTCAGCTCGGTAAAGACCTCCGTGTGTTTGTCATCGGAAAGGAAATTGTCGGTGCTGTCCTGCGGGCGAGTGACAAAGACTTTCGCGCCAACTATACTCTTGGAGGGACCGCTGCGTGGTATGAACTGAACAGCGGGGAAAGGAAGCTTGTGCAAAAAATCATCGAAAGCATGGACTTCGGCTTAGTTGGAATCGACTTTTTGTTCGACTCGGAAGGGGGACTCCTCTTTAACGAAATTGAAGATGTAGTCGGTTCGCGCACGTTAAGCCAAGTAAGCGATATAAACTTGCTGGAAAAATACGTTTCATTTATAAAAAAAAATGTAAAGCGGAGTTCTGATATATAGAACTCCGCTTTGCGTTATCCTTGCAATTCTTGAATTCTTGCTTTCACTTTTGCTTGTTTTTCCAAGTAATCCTTCTCTTTTCGCCGTTCTTCTTCTACAATAGCTTCCGGTGCTTTTTCGACAAAGTTCTTATTGGAAAGTTTCTTTTGCACCCGTTCTACTTCCTTCGTCCATTTTTCCAGTTCCTGTTCGAGCCGCTCGATTTCTTTGTCCAAATCGATGAGCCCTTCCAGCGGAAGGAAGATTTCCGCACCGGTTACAACTGCTGTCATTGCTTTCTCCGGTACTTCCAACGTCGTCTCAATCGTTAATTCGCTTGGATTACAGAATCGTTCCAAATATTCCCGATTTCGCTCTAATTCTGCTTTGACATTGTCATCCTCTGCCAGCACAAGCATCTTAATCGGTTTTGACATCGGTGTATCTACTTCGCTCCGAATATTCCGCACCGCTTTAATGATCGCAACTAAGCGGTTCATCTCCTTCACTGCCTCTTCATCGTGGAAGGAATCGTTCGCTTTTGGCCAGCTGGCAACGGTAATCGATTCACCCTGATGCGGAAGCTTTTGCCATATTTCTTCCGTGATAAACGGCATAAACGGATGTAACAAGCGCATCGTCTGGTCAAGCACATAGGCAAGTACGGAGCGGGTAGTCTTTTTCTTTTCTTCATCGTCCCCGTACAACGGCAGTTTAGCCATTTCGATATACCAGTCGCATAGGTCATCCCAAATAAAGTTATACAGATGGCGTCCGGCTTCCCCAAATTCGTATTTTTCATTATTTCTTGTTACATGTTCGATCGTTTCATTCAAGCGGGTAAGAATCCATTTATCCGCAAGGGATTTTTCTCCCGTCAAATCGATATCGTCGTAAGTAAAGCCTTCCATGTTCATTAGCGAGAAACGGGAAGCGTTCCAAATTTTATTGGCAAAGTTCCATGTAGACTCTACTTTTTCCCAATGGAAACGCAAATCTTGCCCAGGGGTAGAGCCGGTTAAGAGAAAATATCTTAATGAGTCGGCACCGTATTTCTCGATAACATCCATCGGGTCTACGCCGTTTCCGAGGGATTTGCTCATTTTCCGGCCTTCCGCATCCCGGATTAAACCGTGAATCAGCACATCTTTAAACGGCCTCTTTCCGGTAAATTCCTTCGACTGGAAAATCATGCGCGCTACCCAGAAGAAGATGATATCGTAACCGGTAACGAGCACGTTCGTCGGAAAATACCGCTTATAATCTTCTGCCTCCGTATTCGGCCAGCCCATCGTAGAAAACGGCCATAAGGCAGAGGAGAACCACGTATCTAAAACATCTTCATCCTGCTCCCAATTTTCAATATCCGCTGGCGCTTCCTTGCCGACGTAAACTTCTCCCGTTTCTTTATGGTACCAGGCAGGTATGCGGTGGCCCCACCAGAGCTGCCGGGAAATACACCAGTCGCGGATATTTTCCATCCAGTTTAAATAGGTGCGTTCGAAGCGGGCAGGAACAAAATTAACCTTCTCTTCAGTATTTTGCATTTCAATAACAGCCTCTGCCAACGGCTTCATTTTTACGAACCATTGGGTAGATAAGTACGGTTCAACGACGGCGCCGCTTCGCTCCGAGTGTCCAACTTGGTGGGTATGGTCTTCGATTTTGAACAGCACCCCTGCTTCTTGCAAATCTTTTACTATTTGGTTTCGGCATTCAAACCGGTCCATTCCTTCGTATTTTCCGGCATTTTCGTTCATTGTCCCGTCTTCATTCATGACGAGCACCCGCGGCAAGTCATGACGGTTGCCGATTTCAAAGTCGTTTGGATCATGGGCAGGCGTAATTTTTACTGCGCCAGAACCAAACTCCATATCGACATATTCATCGGCAATGATTGGGATTTCCCGTCCGACGATTGGCAGTACAACGGTTTTTCCGATCAGATGCTGGTAACGTTCATCATCAGGATGTACTGCTACTGCGGTATCCCCTAACATCGTCTCCGGACGGGTCGTTGCGATTTCAATCGTTTCATCGCTGTCTTTAATCGGGTATTTCATATGATAAAACTTGCCTTGAACTTCTTTGTAAATTACTTCAATATCCGAAAGGGCGGTTCTCGTTTCCGGGTCCCAGTTAATAATATATTCGCCCCGGTAAATTAAGCCTTTCTCGTAAAGCCTTACAAACACTTCTTTTACCGCATCAGACAACCCTTCATCAAGGGTAAACCGCTCCCGGGAATAATCGAGACCTAAGCCGAGTTTTTCCCATTGGGAACGAATAAAGTCTGCATATTCTTCCTTCCATTCCCAGGCTTTTTCCAGGAATTTCTCCCTGCCAAGCTCATAACGGTTCGTTCCTTGCTCTTTTAATTTTGCTTCTACTTTTGCTTGGGTAGCAATACCGGCATGGTCCATTCCCGGAAGCCATAATACATCATATCCTTGCATCCGCTTCATGCGGGAAATCGTATCCTGCATTGTCGTATCCCAGGCATGGCCAAGATGAAGCTTTCCTGTTACGTTCGGCGGCGGAATGACGATGGAATATGGCTCTTTCTCCGGATCCATTGTCGCTTCGAAAAATTTTCCGTCCAGCCACCATTGATATCTTCCTTTTTCCACTTCCTTCGGATTGTACTTTGTTGGAAGGGCTGAAGTTCCTTTTTCCATTACTCCTTATTCCTCCTTTAACAATATAAAAGCCCTTTTCATCCTCATAAAAGGACGAAAAGGGCTTGCTTTCCGCGGTACCACCTTTGTTTACAAATGACAAAATCATTTGTACTCTCCATACGGATAACGGTTCACACCGGCTTCTTCTACTTCCGTTTCAAAGAAGCTGCATCAAGGGCGACCTTCCAAAATAAAAGTACCTGGGAAACTTTCAGCCGCTGATTTCCCTCTCTTTCAGGCTTTTATTTTGTACTCTTCCCTATCCTCGCATTTTTCCTTTGATTTTCCTTTATTTTATAGCGTCTTTGGAAAAACGTCAACTACTATACCATCTTTGCACCAATTGTACTTGTTTATACATATGATAATAACAAAATCTTTGTGATTTTGGCTGGAGGTGATGAATATTCCTAGATATTACCGGTACCGGCTGCCTCCATGGTTAAGGAAATGTATTTTCATTGCGGAAAAAGTAACGCTGCCCATCTTAATATTTCAATTAATCCGAACGATTTTGTTCCCGACTACATTTGATTTAATTCTATTAGGTATACTGACGGGACTTTTAATCGCCTTCTATTTGGAATGGATTTAAAGGTTAATGTCCTCGGCTGACACCGTTTCAAATTCTTTTTCCACATATTGGGAGAATTGTATCCCAAACAAAATATTTCGGTACTCATGCTGCAGACGGATGATTTGCTCGACCATCGTTTCCTGCGATGTTTTGCTCACATACTGTTGAATAACGGATAAATAATTGCTGATGGATAATAAGTAGATCAATAATAACTGCAATTCTTTTTCAGTCAATTTGTTTACATTCATATAGGCATGAAAATTTTGCTGCAGCAGTTCCCCGAAACGGCCGTGTTTTTTCGTTTCATTGCGGAAAAAGACGGCTAAATCAGCAGCTGCATTTTCCAAACGGGCACTTTCCCAATTAATAATGTAGCTGTCAAACAAATGGGAAATTTTTAAGTTCATATGACAGAGGGAGCTGCTCCATGTAAACGCTGTGTCTTCATGAAGAAACTGTTTTAACCGCTTGTTCAATTCGAAAAATGCATAAGCAACATCCCGATATTGGGTACAGACGAGCAATTCAAAGGGGGACATATACTCCTTCTGTTCAAATAATTGAACGTAACGTTCTAAATGGATTTGGCAATCTTTACAGTACGTCTGATAGGATAAAAAGCTATCTTTGAACGATTGAAGTTCTATTTTTCGCGGACGTTTCGTCTTGGAATGAATCGTTGCAATATTTTTGTAAAAATCTTGTATTTCCTTGTCCCGGAAAGGACGAGTGCTCTCCAGCCAGGGGGTTAAATAGAAATAATGCTTTTGCCATTTGTAAACAATTTGCCCGTCGGTCGTCAAATAAACTGGCAAAATAGATCGCAATTGCAGGCTGTTTGCCAGCCAGTAAACATGGGAAAAGAAGTCTAATTCTTTGTCCGAAAGCCGGCTTTTCTTCAAAGCGTAGGCTTGAAAACCATCTTCTATTTTATACAAGTTGCCGGATATTTTCGTTGCCGAAACTTGATGTAATCCGTAGGCGCTGAGAACAGCGGTCAACCACTCTTCCACATTATTCCCCCCCATATAAAGTACCCCTTGAAGATGTCCATTCAAGGGGTAAAGCGTTACTTTTCTTTCTGCCTCGTTTTCATTGGAATGTATAACAATTGTCCTTCTGTCACTTCGAAATCATCTTCGAGCTTGTTTTGTTTGATCAATTGTAACGGACTGATATTAAAGCGCTCTGCAATCGTATCAATCGTATCGTTTTTTTGAACGATGCAAAGGCGCATTTTCGTATACCCGGTTTCCGTCCGGTCTTCAAATAAATCAGACAAATAATCGAACTCATCATTCGCCTGTTCCGCAACGGTTTCTTCAGACGAAGCCTCTAAGTCTGTCTGCTCATGTTCCTCTGCTTCTTCATTTACCGTTGTACCAAAAAATTCGGCAAAGGATTGGGTTTTCGTTTTAAAAAGGAATCGTCCGCCATCCTGTTCCGGCTCTCCTGCTTCTTCCGTTTCTTTATTTGTCCCTTCAGATGGCAAGGAAATCTCCTCGGTACTATCCGGTTCCTCCTCCGGCTGTCTCTGTTCGAACTCAAATACATCATCGACTTCTGCTATTGCTTCCTTTTCCCGGTCCTCTTGAGGAAAGGTCACATCTTCCTGTAATCCGTGAATAGAAATCGTGGCATACAAATTTATTTTACTTTCCTCTGGCAATTCATAGTCAAAGGAATCGATACTGACACTCACATCGTCCAAGCTGCGCACCCGATACGCCGGGACCGATATTTCCACTGGGAACCGATGGGAAAATTCCGCAAAGCCATCTTCTGTCTCTGTTACGTTTTCTACATATCTTTTCGCGTCCATCTCTTCCAACCTGGAAAGCGGCTCTTCTTCATTTTCGTCAGAGGATACCTTCACATATTCACCAGATAATTCTATGACGCCGCGAATCGAAATATATTCATGAAAGGATTGTATCGATATTTCCGGATCTAAAGAAATGGTTCGCAATTCAGCTACTTCCTGTCCTTTATCAAAATAAAGAGATTCATTTAATTCAAAACTAAATACGGCAGGTTCTTCCCTTGACAACGTTTCTCCTCCCCTCCTATAAAGCAAGATATATATGCTTTCTAAGTTAACTATATGAACTGGGCTAATTGGATATGCATGAAAAAAGCTATTCCTATATCGGAATAGCTTTCGGAAAGTACTAGGGTATTATTTTTGAAGTTTAGCAAATGTTTTACGGACTGCCGCAATCGTCTTTTCGATATCTTCATCGGTATGGGCTGTCGATAAGAACAATCCTTCAAATTGGGATGGCGGCAAAAAGATTCCCTCTTCCGCCATACTCCGGTAATATTCGGCAAAATAGTCCAAATCCGAACTTTGGGCAGAAGCAAAATCAGTAACTTCCTGATTCGTAAAGAACACGCCGAACATGGATCCGGCCCGATTGACAGCGAGAGGAACACCATATTCTTCGGCCGCCTGTTTGTAGCCTTCAATTAACCGGTCAATTTTTTTATTCATCTCTTCATAGGCAGCATGATCCAAGGCAGAAATCGTCTCGTAGCCAGCTGTCATTGCCAGCGGGTTGCCGGATAAGGTGCCTGCCTGATATATCGGACCGGCAGGGGCAATTTGCTCCATAATTTCCCGTTTTCCGCCAAAGGCTCCTACCGGCAGGCCGCCGCCGATGACTTTTCCTAGACAAGTTAAGTCCGGTGTAACATCATAAAATCCTTGGGCGGAATGATAGCCAACGCGGAACCCGGTCATTACTTCATCAAAAATTAATAATGCGCCATGTTGTTCCGTTATGTTTCGCAAAGAGTGCAAGAAGTTATTGACCGGAGGAACGACTCCCATGTTGCCGCAAACAGGTTCGACAATTACTCCTGCAATATTATCGCCGTATTTTTCAAAGGCGAGTTCAACACTTTCCAAATCATTGTACGGTACGGTAATTGTATTTTTGGCAACAGACTGCGGTACCCCCGGGCTATCCGGCAGTCCCAGCGTCGCGACGCCAGACCCGGCTTTAATAAGCAAGGAATCCCCGTGACCGTGGTAGCTTCCTTCAAATTTTAAAATAATCTCTCTTCCCGTATATCCCCGGGCAAGGCGAATTGCGCTCATCGTTGCTTCCGTTCCGGAATTCACCATGCGAATCATCTCAATGGACGGAATGCGCTCCATCACTAATTTTGCCAATTTATTTTCCATTTCTGTCAACGCGCCAAAACTTGTTCCTTTTTCCACAGCCTCTTTCAGTTTGGCTACAACCCGTTCATCGGCATGTCCTAAAATTAGCGGACCCCAGCTCAATACATAATCGATATATTCATTGCCGTCCGCATCGTAAATTTTCGATCCTTTCCCGGACTCCATCACAAGGGGTGACATGCCGACCGATTTAAAGGCACGAACTGGAGAGTTTACCCCTCCCGGCATTAAGTGTACTGCCTCTTCATAAATTCTTTTCGAGTTCTGCTGCTGAATCATAGGATCACCTCATCCATTAATTTTCTTCTTTAAGCCATTTTGCAACATCTTTGGCAAAATACGTAAGAATAATATCCGCCCCGGCCCGTTTCATGGACGTAAGCATTTCCAGCACGACACTCTTCTCATCAATCCAGCCGTTCTGGGCCGCCGCTTTCACCATCGCATATTCGCCGCTGACATTATAAGCGACGACAGGCGTTTGAACATGATTTCTCACGTCCCGAATAATATCTAAAAATGACAGCGCCGGTTTCACCATAATAAAGTCTGCGCCTTCTTCGATATCGGACTGGGCTTCCCGCAGCGCTTCCAGCCGGTTGCTCGGGTCCATCTGATACGTTTTCCGGTCGCCAAATTGAGGGGCACTATCGGCCGCATCCCGGAAAGGTCCGTAAAAGGCGGAGGCATATTTCACCGCATACGACATAATTGGAATATGTGTAAACCCTGCTTCGTCCAAAGCATGGCGAATGACCGCGACAAAGCCGTCCATCATATTGGATGGGGCGATAATGTCCGCTCCTGCTTTCGCTTGGGAAACGGCAGTTTTTGCCAATAATTTCAGCGATTCGTCGTTATCCACATCATTTTCGTGTATCACGCCGCAATGGCCGTGGGACGTATATTCGCAAAGGCAGGTGTCTGCAACGATAAGCAAATCCGGAAATTCTTTTTTCACGAGGCGGGTTGCCTTTTGCACGATGCCATCGTCAATATATGCGCCGGTTCCGATTTCATCTTTCGCGGTAATAACACCGAAAAACATTATCGCTTTAATTCCCAGATCATATACTTCTTTCACTTCATCGAGCAGCAAATCGAGGGAAACTTGGTATACTCCAGGCATGGACGGTACTTCATTTTTAATTCCTTCCCCTTCAATGACAAACATCGGGTAGATGAAATCGTCTGCCCGCAGATAATTTTCCCTCACTAACGCGCGCATCGAAGCCGAAGAGCGCAACCTTCTATGTCTCTTAAAGGCAATATCGTTCATTTTTTCTTTACTCCTTTTCCAAAAATTGTTTCATGCATTCAATCATGCCATCAATGGTAAATTCCTTTGCAGTGATGATATTCGGAAACCCTAACTGAGCGAGTCGCTTCTCCGTCGTCGTTCCAATGCTGACACATGGTTTTTCGACAGCAATACCGGCAAACTGATAGAAGGCATCTGCTGCCGAAGGACTGGTAAAGGTGATAAAATCGTAAGGCTCCTGCAATATGTTCCGTAATTTTTCTTCGTTTTCGACCATCGGGATCGTTTCGTACACTTCCACCCAGTCAAAGTCCATTCCTTGCTGGGAAAATACCCGAGGAAGCACATCCCGCGATAAATTTCCCCGGACGAGCAGTATCGGTCCTGAAACGTCGTTTTCTAAAAATTCTTCCGCCATCGTTTCCGCATTGTATATGGTCGGAATAAAGTCAGCAGTAATACCATATGATTCCAGGCTTTCCCCTGTTTTCACTCCAACGGCAGCAATTTTTTTCTCCTGCATGATTTCCATCGGCACCTGATACCGGTGCAGCATTTGAAAAAAACAATGTGCCCCGTTTGCACTCGTAAAGAAAACCCACCGAAACCGATCCAGCTGAGAAAGGATGTTTCTATTTCTAGCTTCATCTTTGCAGCTGATCTTCAAAAGCGGTATGATGATTGGGATGCCTCCGTTAGCTCTAATTTTCTCGGCAAACACGGAAGCTTTATTTTGCTCCCTCGTAATAATAATCTTTTTTCCTTGGAGGGGAAGGGACATCAGTTGTCCAGCTCCTCTTTGGCCGCTTCGATAATTTCCTTCGCCCCTTGACGAAGCAATTTCTCTGCTGCTTCCTTACCGACTTGAACCGGGTCTGTACCGCGGATTACTTCCTTCAAAATGGTTTTTCCGTCGGTGGAACCGACAAGCGCGGTAAGGATAATCTCTTCATTTTCCAAATAGGCGTAACCGCCAATCGGAATTTGGCATCCGCCGTTTAACAGATTTAAAAATGTTCGTTCCGCGGTGACGACTTTCGCAGTTAAATGATCATGGATTTTCTCCAGTACCGCCCGTATTTCTTCATCATCTTCTCGGCATTCAATGGCTAACGCGCCTTGGCCGACGGCTGGAACAACGAGCTCCGGTTCCAAGTATTCGGTAACATATTTCTCGCTTAATCCTGCTCGCTTTAAGCCGGCAGCAGCCAGAATAATGGCATCATAGTCCTCTTCATGCAATTTGCGTATCCTTGTTTCAATATTTCCCCGGATCCATTTCATTTGCAAATCTGGTCTTTTCGCCAGCAGCTGGGCTGATCTTCTCAAACTGCTCGTACCGATAACAGCCCCTTCCGGCAATTCGTCGAAGGTTGTCCCATCCTTGGAAATGAGCACATCCCGGGGGTCTTCTCTTTTTGGAATGGCAGCAATGATAAGCCCTTCCGGCAGTTCCGCCGGCATATCCTTCATGCTATGTACGGCAAAGTCAATTTTCTTATCATACATGGCTTGTTCAATTTCTTTCACAAACAGCCCTTTTCCGCCGACTTTCGATAAGGTGACGTCTAAAATTTTGTCCCCTTTTGTAACGATTTTTTCAACTGCAAACTCGTGTTCCACGCCTGCTTTTTTTAATTGGTCTATAACCCAGTTCGTTTGTGTTAATGCTAAATTGCTTTTCCTTGAACCAACGATAATTTTTCGCACAGAAATCCTCCTACTATATTCCTTTACTCCACCTTATTGTAACGCTTTTTTCAGCAAGAAGAAATGAAAAAGGCAGAGCAGGCCGTATTTATAAAAATAACCAGAGGAAATTTCCCTCTGGTTATTTACAATTAGACTGTTGTCATTTCCTCCGTGTTTTTAAATGGTGATTGTTCTTTTTTAAGCATTACCATTAATGTTTCGTCTTTTTTTGCCTGTTTGGCAAATTCGTCTCTTACTTCTTCCTCAATCCCAAATATATCAACAAACAGCTGCAGCGCTTCGCTATTTCCGTTGCCTGCCAATTCCTTCGCCTGGGTAATCGGTTCTTTCAGCAATTGGTTGATAATGCTTTTCGTATGTTTGCTTAGAACTTTCTTTTCTCTGGCAGTTAAATCAGGCATTTTTCGTTCAATGCTTTTCATCGTTTCTTCCTGAATTGCCAATGCCTTTTTCCGGAGAGCAGAAATGACCGGTACAACGCCTAACATTTTTAGCCATTCTTTAAACGTAATAATTTCCTCTTCCAGCATAAACTCTATTTTTTCCGCCGCTCGTTTTCGTTCTTCCAAATTGCTGTCAACAATATTTTGCAAATCATCAATATCGTATAAAAACACTTTTTCTATTTCCCGCACTTCCGGGTCAATATCCCGCGGCACAGCAATATCTACTAAAAATAGCGGACTGCCATTGCGGCGCTCTTGAACCGATTGAAGCATTTCTTTCGTGACGACAAACGTATCGGAACCGGTGGAACTGATTAAAATGTCGGCATCAAGCAAAACTTCCTCCAGTTCGTCTAACGATCTCGCAGTAGCATGAAATTGCTTTGCCAATTCCACTGCCTTTTCCTTTGTCCGGTTAATAACCGTAATGTACGATGCTCCGGAGCCTTGCAAATTTTTCGCCGCCAGCTCCCCCATTTTCCCTGCACCGAGAATCGCTACATGTTTATTTTGTAAATTGCCGAAAATTTCTTTCGCCAATTCCACCGCTGCATAGCTGATGGATACTGCATGTTCGCCGATTCCAGTATGATGGTGAGCTTTCTTGGCAAAAGTGATTGCCTGTTTAAACAGCTCGTTAAATATCGTTCCTGTAGTTTTTACGTTTTGGGATGTCAGGAAGGCATCTCTCACTTGACCTAAAATTTGCGTTTCTCCCAACACCATCGAATCGAGTCCAGTAGACAAACGGAATAAATGCTCTACTGCGCCATCATCTTCGGTGATGATTAAATATTTGCTGAACTCTTCCATCGGAATTTGGAACCAATCGGAAAGAAATCTTTTAATATAATAACGGCCAGTATGCAACTGATCGACGACAGCATATATTTCGGTACGGTTACAGGTAGAAATGATCACATTTTCCAAAATACTTTTCTGGTTTTTCAGTTCAACAACCGCTTCAGCCAGTGTATTTTCAGAAAAAGTGAGTTTCTCCCTAATTTCTACTGGGGCAGTTCTGTAATTTATTCCAACTTTTAATATATGCAATGTACCTTACCCCCAAATTCCTTAAACGTTCTTATTTTAAAATCATTATTAAAACATACTATATATTAGTATATCACGTTACAGCCCGAAATATTTTGCAAATATGTGAACTCTCAATGACAATAATCGATAAACCGTATTAGTACGAATGTAATGTACCATAGTTCATGAGGACAAGCAAGGAATTGGATTGTTGAGGTGCAAATAGAGGAAAAGGATGACCTTCATAAAGATCATCCCTCGATAGAATTCGCGATTCATTTATGCCAAATATTTCTCGATGGCGCTCCAAGCTGCTTCTTTTCCTTCCCCGGTTTCCGCGGAAAAGGGGATTAGTACGTCTTGCGGATCGGCCTGTAAAACCGTTCTCGTCCGTTTTACAAAGCTGTCACGTTTATTTTTCGGAATTTTATCCAGCTTGGTGGCAATGATGACGACAGGAATTTCGTAGTATTTTAAGTAATCGTACATTTGCACGTCATCTTTTGTCGGTTCATGGCGAATATCCGTGATTAATAATACAGCCCGCAATGTTTCCCGGAAGCGGAAATATTCTTCCATCATCTGACCCCATTTTTCCCGCTCCTTTTTGGATACTTTCGCATATCCGTAACCGGGTACATCGACAAAATAAAAGGCATCATTGATTCTATAAAAATTTAACGTCTGGGTTTTGCCCGGTTTTGACGACGTTCTCGCTAAGTTTTTCCGTTGGATTAATTTATTGATAAACGATGATTTTCCCACATTGGACCTGCCGGCTAAGGCAATTTCCGGAAGCCCGTCCTCCGGGTATTGCTTTTTGCTTACCGCACTAATGACAATTTCTGCTTTCGTTACTTTCATTACTGTTCCTCCACTAGAGCATGCTGCAACACTTCATCTAAATGTTTGACAGGTATAAAGGTCAGCCCTTCCCGTACACTTTCTGGAATTTGCTCAATGTCCTTTTCATTATCCTTTGGCAGGATAATCGTCGTCAGTCCGGCGCGATGGGCGCCAAGGGCTTTTTCTTTCAGTCCGCCGATTGGCAATACCCTTCCTCTTAAAGTAATTTCTCCTGTCATGCCCACTTCTTTTTTCACTTTTCGGTTGGACAATGCGGAAACGAGGGCGGTTGCCATCGTAATTCCGGCAGACGGCCCGTCTTTCGGAATGGCTCCTTCCGGGACGTGAATGTGGATATCATATTTTTCATGGAAATCTGGATCAATATTCAGCTCTTTCGCACGGGAACGGATATAACTGAAGGCAGCCTGGGCCGACTCCCGCATCACTTCCCCTAATTTGCCGGTTAGCGTCAATTTCCCCTTGCCTGGATAATGGCTTACTTCAATCGTTAAAATATCTCCGCCTACCGTCGTATAGGCAAGGCCGGTCGCAGCACCGATCTGATCTTCCTGTTCCATCAGCCCGTAGCGAAATATAGGTTTGCCTAAAAATTCTTCGATATTGTTTTCAGTAATAATAACCCGCTTTTTCTCTTTGGCTGCGATAATTTTGGCCGTTTTTCGGCATAATTTTGCAATTTGCCGTTCCAAGCCGCGGACTCCTGCTTCTTTCGTATAATTGCGAATAAGCTTTAGCAATGCTTCATCCCGTATTTGCAGATCGCTTCGCTTTAAGCCATTTTCTTTAATTTGTTTCGGGAGCAAATATTGTTTCGCAATATGCTGTTTTTCCACTTCGGTATAGCCGGCTATAGAGATGACTTCCATCCGGTCTCTGAGCGGTCCGGGAATGCCGGCAATATTGTTTGCTGTTGCAATAAACATTACATGGGACAAATCATAGGTTTCCTCGATAAAATGGTCGCTAAAATTTTTGTTCTGTTCCGGATCCAGCACTTCCAACAGGGCTGCGGACGGATCACCGCGGAAATCGTTGGACATTTTATCAATTTCGTCGAGCAGAAATACCGGGTTTATCGTTCCTGCCTTTTTCATCCCTTGGATAATTCTTCCGGGCATGGCACCGATATATGTTCTACGATGCCCCCGAATCTCAGCCTCATCCCGGACTCCGCCTAAAGAGATGCGGACAAATTTCCGGTTGACTGCCGAAGCGATCGATTTAGCCAATGATGTTTTCCCAACCCCAGGCGGGCCAACTAGACAAAGAATCGGGCCTCGGAGTGAGTTGGTCAGTTTTTTCACAGCCAAATATTCTAAAATCCGTTCCTTTACTTTCTCCAAGCCATAGTGATCTTTATTTAATATTTTTTCAGCCTGGCTAATTTCGATATTATCCTTCGTTTTCTGCGTCCACGGAAGGCTGATTAGCCAGTCAAGATAATTTCGGATGACCGCACTTTCTGCAGAGCTTTGCGGTACTTTCTCATATCTGCTTAATTCCTTCAACGCGGCTTCCCGGACATGTTCCGGCATTTGTGATTGTTCGATTTCTTCCTTCAGCTGACTGATTTCGCCGCTTTTTCCGTCTTTTTCACCCAATTCTTTTTGAATCGCTTTTAATTGTTCCCGCAAATAGTATTCTTTTTGGGTTTTTTCCATGGAAGAGCGGACCCGCTGCCCGATTTTCTTTTCTAAATCCAATACTTTTTTCTCGTTGGAAATAATGCTGAGCAGCTTATGTAAACGATCTGTTACGTCAATCGTTTCTAAAATTTCCTGTTTTTCTCTCACTTTTAAGGCGAGATGACTGGCGATAATGTCTGCCATTCTGCCGGGATCCTCGATATCAGCGACCGTTGCCAATGTCTCTTGTTTAATCTTTTTCGAAATTTTAATGTACTGTTCAAATTGGGATAGAACGGTGCGGGCTAACGCTTCTTCTTCATGCTCTTCTCCGCGAACATCTTCTAGTTTCTCAATTTCAACGATAAATTCGTCCTCGGATTCAACGTAGCGGATAATTTCTCCCCGCTCTTTCCCTTCCACTAAAACCCGGAAAGTTCCATTTGGCAGTTTAATCATTTGTTTTACCGTAGCTACCGTTCCGATGCGGTAAATATCTTCCGTACCCGGATCATCGATTCTCACCTTTTTTTGAGCAGCAAGAAAAATCCGCTGATCCTCCATCATCGCTTTTTCCAGCGCGGAAACGGATTTATCTCTTCCGACATCTAAATGGATGACCATGGACGGAAAGACGAGTATGCCACGAAGGGGAAGGAGGGGAATTTGTATGATATCATTCGTCATATGTATGTAACCTCCAAAATCATGTTTCAATTTTCTCGGTGGATGTACGACAATATTCCTTCAAGTAGTTTATAGAAAATCAAGCAAATTGTAAACGAACTTTATTGCAATTAGTATGTGATACAATATTATTCTTTAAACATAAAAAGAGACTAACAAAGCAAAAGCTCTTTGTCCTAAGAACTAGTCTCGTCAGTCTCTTTTCGTTTATGTTCAATTGCTGCCGTTACGCACTTTCCTTCGGATGTTTTTTCATCCCTTCTTGCACCGTTCCATCCCGATAAATCAGTGTCGGACTTCCGTCTTCCTCAATTACCGTTTCCTTCGTGATTATGCATTTCTCAATGTCATCGCGGGAAGGAAGTTCAAACATGACATCGAGCATAATTCCTTCAATAATGGAACGCAATCCGCGGGCACCGGTCTTTCTCTCAATGGCTTTCTTGGCAATTTCCACAAGGGCATCCTCTTCGAATTCCAATTCCACATTATCCATTTCAAACAGCTTTTGATACTGTTTTACCAATGCATTCTTTGGTTCAGTCAAAATTCTAATCAGCGCTTTTTCATCCAGCGGCTCTAAACTGGAAATAACAGGAATCCGACCGATGAATTCCGGAATCAAACCGTAGCGCAACAAGTCTTCCGGCTGCACTTGAGCTAAAAGTTCTCCCATGGACAAATCTTCGTGCTTATCTGTTGTGCCGAATCCGATTACTTTCTTGCCAAGTCTCCGTTTAATTACTTGATCAATCCCGTCAAAGGCACCGCCGACGATAAAGAGAATATTCGTCGTATCGATTTGAATAAACTCCTGGTGCGGGTGTTTTCTTCCACCTTGGGGCGGCACGCTGGCAACGGTCCCTTCCAAAATCTTTAACAATGCCTGCTGCACGCCTTCTCCGGAAACATCTCTCGTAATCGAAGGATTTTCCGATTTACGGGCTACTTTATCAATTTCATCGATATAAATAATCCCTTTTTCCGCTTTTTCCACGTCGTAGTCTGCAGCTTGAATTAATTTCAGGAGAATGTTTTCCACGTCTTCTCCGACGTAACCTGCTTCTGTCAGCGACGTAGCGTCTGCCATGGCAAACGGCACGTTAATAATTCGCGCAAGAGTTTGTGCCAATAACGTTTTCCCGCTTCCCGTCGGACCGATCATCGCAATATTGCTCTTCGCCAGCTCCACATCATCGGAACTCTTCGGAGAGTTAATCCGTTTATAATGGTTGTAAACGGCAACAGAAAGACTTTTCTTTGCTTTCTCCTGCCCGATTACGTAATCATCCAGGATTTCGCATATTTCTTTCGGTTTCGGAATTTCTTTAAACTCGATTTCCTCTTCGGTTCCAAGTTCTTCTTCCACAATTTCAGTACATAATTCAATACATTCATCACATATATAAACACCTGGACCGGCAACTAATTTCCGTACCTGGTCTTGACTCTTACCGCAAAAAGAGCATTTCAGCTGACCCTTTTCATCATTAAATTTAAACATTCCATTCACCCCTACATTTCCTAAAATCCAGGTTACAACTTATAGCAATCATATCAGAACAAAAGTAAAAAACAAAACGATAACACTTTTCCCTCATAAATAATTGAAAGCCTTTTTGGTAGCATGGTCAAATGAAAGGCTTTTATGCGAACTTGCTTTTTCCAAAAAATGATTCCTTTTCTTATGATTTTTATTATCAGCCATTTTGAATAAAAGTCAAATTATTTTACTTCTATTATATGATTAATTTGAAGATTAAGTATCATTGGCTGCAGGAACATAAAACAAGGTGCGAAGTTATTCGCACCTTGTTGCATTTTTTTATTTTGCTTCAGAAACGACTTTGCAATGTTCTACTAAGAAGTCAATAGCTTTCCGCAGCTGAAGATCCCCTTTGATGGTGGAAGTATTTCCGCCAAGCAATGGCAGAAGCTGTTTTGCTTCCATGCCGTACATGGATGCCATTTTCTCTAATTCTTCATTTACTTCTTCTTCTGTCACTTCCAGGTTTTCTGCCTTCGCAATTGCTTCAAGCGTCAAGTTCGTCTTCACGCGTTTTTCTGCGTCTTCTTTCATTTGTTCTTTTAACGCATCTTCGTCTTGACCGGAGAATTGCTCATACATTTCCATGGTCATTCCTTGCATTTGCAAGTTTTGTTCAAATTCACGCATCATTTGTTCTAATTCCGTGTCAATCATTACTTCTGGAATATCAACCGATGCATTTTCTGTTGCTTTTTCGACGAGCTGCTGACGTTTCGCATTGTCGCTTTCTTGCTGTTTGGATTTGATCAGCTCTTCTTTTTTCTTTTCTTTTAGCTGTTCGAGCGTTTCTGCTTCATCGTCCACATCTTTTGCAAATTCATCGTCTAATTCTGGCAGTTCTTTGTATTTCACTTCGTGGATTTTCACTTTAAACGTCGCAGGTTTGCCGGCTAAATCTTCCGCATGGTATTCTTCAGGGAAAGTAACTTCTACTTCCACTTCTTCTCCAGCTTTTTTGCCAATTAGCTGCTCTTCAAAACCAGGGATAAATTGGCCAGAGCCGATTTCTAAGGAATAGTTTTCTCCCTTGCCGCCTTCAAAGGCTTCTCCATCCATAAAGCCTTCGAAATCGATGACAGCGGTATCGCCTTCTTCAATTTCCCCTTCTTCTTTTACAACGAGTTCTGCATGACGCTCTTGGATACGTTTAATTTCCTCTTCCACGTCTTCATCAGTAACTTCTACAGGAAGTTCTTCCACTTCGAGCCCTTTGTATTCGCCAAGAGTGACATCAGGCTTCACTTCTACGACAGCAGTAAAGATTAAATCCTTCCCTTTTTCAATCTGCTCAATATCCACTTCCGGTGAGTCAATAGGGAAAATATCTGTTTCATCTACCGCTTTGTGGTATGCCTCTGGAAGAACGATGTCCACGGCATCTTGATACAATGCTTCCACGCCAAAACGTTTTTCAAAAATGCTCCGCGGAACTTTCCCTTTACGGAACCCAGGAATTTGAACATCCTTTACTACTTTTTTAAACGCCTGATCTAGCGCTTTATCAAATTCTTCTGCAGGAACTTCAAAGGTTAGTACCCCTTTGTTTCCTTCTTGTTTTTCCCATTTTGCTGACATATTGTTCCCTCCAACTTAAAATTTCCCAAAAAAATAATTCGTTCCTCATCATTTCTATGTAAGTGCAGCATGTCGAAAATGGACATCTGTTTTCCAAAAACATTGTATTTTTAGGGATATTGCTTTAATAACCACTTCATTATACCATAATTTATACTGCTTTCAAGCATTTCCATCAAATCACTCTTCAATTACGCTGGAATACAGCGTTTCAGCATACTGTATCAAATCTTCATAATAGGACACGGTCGCACTTTGATCCCCATGATGGTATGTATCGATGCCCAATAACTTTTTCCCTAAAGATGTTAATGCAAGGGCAATGTCGGAATAATGTTCCCGTGATGGACTGTACGGGTATAAAACATAAAGAAAATGATACAATAATTTCTTCATCACTTGAAACAGCGTTGGATTGTTTTCTTCAACATGGGCGAATTGCTTGACGATGAGCTTGTAGTCTTGGTTATTATCCAGTCTTTCTATTTTAATCGGTATAAAATCTTTGCATTTGTCAAATTTATGTATCCGAACGGGTTCTGTTACCTGCTGCGCTTGCAGCCATTGGAAAATTGCCGTTTTAATTACCGGGTGAATCGTTTCGGCTGCTAAATGTTCGATTACGGCATTTTCCGGTTCTGCCCCTAATTTATTCAATCTGTCTATGTAATGCCACTGTAAAGGAATATTGCCTTCTCCAACTGCCCGATTAAATTTGGCGAGAAGCTCGTTCACCTCTTCCTCTTCTGATTCTTCTTTCATTTTTTTGCTCATCGAAAACAGCTGGAGAAACTGTTCTCTTTCGGGAGGTGTCAAATGTTCCATTTCTAATAAAGACTGAACTTCTTCCATTAACAGTTCATATTGATTCGTTTGCAGCAAAATCGTCAAGTAGATATGGATGTAATGCAAATAATTTTCGTTTTTAAGCGCCAGCAGCTCTTCACATAAGGACTGGGCCTCCGGAAGACGTCCTAATTCCATTAAACAGATTAATTTGCCGGTAAAAATTTCTACATCTTCCACTTTATGTTCGATCAGCTTGTTCAATTTTTTCAAAGCTGTTCCATAGCGCTTTTCCTTCAGCGCCTGCAAACTTTCTTCCTCTAACATTTCCCTCCATTTTGGAAAAAGAATGATGTTATCCTGAGTCAATCCCATCCCACCCCCTTTCCTTATATTATTAACTCAACTTTCGCAGTTTAAAATAGGCAGGTACACCTTGATATAGTTAGGCAGACCCGCAACCCATTGTTGTAGTTGACTTTTAATTAACTTTTGTATTCTTTTATTGGTGTGTTTTAGGATATCTTCAAGAAGCTCGATTAATTGCTGTAACGCTACAGACCAATCAAGTTCATTTATTTCATCACATAATTCATAAAACATGCCACCTAATGTACGGTCTGCACCGATTTTGCCAGGAAAGCACGATATACCTTGTAAACACAATGGTTGTATGGCTGATTAGTGCATCATATGAACGACTCTGGAATTCTTTTTCCAGTTTCAATAGGGACTTCGTTGTTTTGAAAAAGACT
>NZ_BMEV01000003.1 GCF_014637175.1 Compostibacillus humi
AAAACGCCAGGCACCAAGCGATGGTAATCGCGCGGTAGCCTAAGTAAGCGTACAAAAATAGAGTGCCGGAAATACTGGTGTGAGAAGGTTACCGAGAAAAGCTTGACACAAACGGCGTTTACAACTTTTATTGTTGTTTTTTGTTAAATTATCTATAATAAAGTCAGTTTGTTGTTTTAAATTAAAGGGGGTGTCAACACATGTTTTTTCGTATAAAAATAAAGAATATCATTTTTATCGCCTTAGGAGCTGCCATCTTTTCTTTTGGAATCGTACATTTTAATATGCAGCATAATCTAGGCGAAGGCGGGTTTACTGGAATTACGTTGCTTCTTTATTTCCTTTGGGGAATTGACCCGGCAATTTCCAACCTCGTTTTGAACATTCCTGTGTTTTTTATCGGCTGGAAGTTTCTCGGACGAAATACGTTTATTTATACGATTATCGGCACCATTTTTGTATCGGTCTTCCTGCGGCTATTTCAAACATATGAGTTCCAAATTGAATTACATAATGATATGTTATTAGTTGCCTTGTTTGCCGGGGTGTTCATCGGCATCGGCCTTGGCATTATCTTCCGCTATGGGGGTACGACCGGAGGAGTTGATATCATTGCCAGGCTAGTTAACAAATATGCCGGCTGGAGCATCGGGCGGACAATGTTTATTTTTGACCTGATTGTTATTACAACTTCTATTTTCGTCATCTTGGACTTAAGGCAAGGGATGTATACCCTCGTTGCCGTTTATGTTGGAGCGAGAGTGATTGATTTTCTTCAAGAGGGAGCCTACTCCGCAAAGGGAACATTAATTATTTCCGATAAAAACGATAAAATCGCAAAGGAAATACTAACGAAGATGGGCCGGGGAGTGACCGTCCTGGACGGCCGGGGAAGTTTCTCCGGGGAAAAAAGAGAAGTATTGTACTGTATCGTAGCAAGAAATGAAATTGTCCGGCTAAAAAATATTATCCAGCGCATTGACCCCCATGCTTTCGTATCGGTTATTACCGTCCACGATGTGCTCGGCGAAGGGTTTACGCTGGATGAAAATAAAAAGCCGTTACGGGAAGATTAAAAAAGCTTTCTTGTCCTGCTTCTTCATAAAAAAATCCGCAACCAATCGTTGCGGATTTTTACTCTTCGCGCATAACAAAGTACATGAAGATAAAGCGGGCCAATTCCATTACCGCAGTTAATGCAGCAGCAACATAGGTCATAGCGGCAGCATTTAAAACTTTTCGAGTTTCCCTTTCTTCATTATTGCGGATAATTCCGGAAGATACTAATTGTGCCATGGCACGGTTGGACGCATCAAATTCAACAGGCAATGTCACTAGTTGGAAGAGAACTGCCGCCGACATAAAGATGATACCAAGTAAGAGCATTTCAGCCCACGTAAAAATAATCCCGGCGAAAATAAGGAAAAAGGACAAATTGGATCCTAGATTGGCGATTGGCACTAACGCA
The DNA here is from genome assembly GCF_014637175.1 of Compostibacillus humi. Classification (GTDB taxonomy): domain Bacteria; phylum Bacillota; class Bacilli; order Bacillales; family Amphibacillaceae; genus Oceanobacillus; species Oceanobacillus humi. The sequence continues at coordinate 1,469 of NZ_BMEV01000003.1, forward strand.
TGTCTAAACCGTAAAAAAGCGTAATTTTGCTGATCTTGAATCGCATGTCCGACTTCATGGGCTGCTACTGCCGAAGCTGCCATGGAACGACCGTGATAAATCTCGGTAGACAGGCGCACCACTTTTTTTCTCGGATCATAATGGTCTGACAACATTCCGTCTGTTTCTTCAATGTGTACATCGTACAGACCGTTGTCATCTAAAATTTTGCGGGCAACTTCTGCTCCTGACAAATAAGATGATGTCGGCATTTTCGAATACTTTTTGTAAGTTGATCTTACTCGCGCTTGTGCCCATAAAGGGATAATTAACAGTATTGCGATGTAAATGATAAAACCGCCCATACGAATTCCTCCATTATTATTTGTATATGGTCAATTTTAGTCAAACATTACCGTTTAGTCAATCATTTTGTCCTTCTTCGGAAATGATTTTTTGCTGCCCCTATATTTTTTCCAGCTCACGTAAATTAATGTCAGACCGATACTTCCGCCGATAATCAGGACAGCTAAGGCAAAGGGCGTCCATTCTAACGTGTTGCGTAAATCCTCTACAGCAGGACTGGCAAAAATTTTTTGAGGCAAGAACGGGTTAATTGTTAGTATCCCTATGACGAAAGCAAGCATGCAGACCATTTGATGCAATTTTCTTCTTATCATAGAGATCACACCTCTCATACATCTTATTTAATAATGTATGAGGGCAAACTTGTCCATATTACATGCCAGGTTGTCTGTTTTTTTTAACTGTAAGGGTGTAGGCTATGCCGATTGAAACGATACTGAGCCAAAAGGTAAAATAACCGATTTCGTTCATATAGGTCGTTAAGGAAGAATAGATTGGCATCATTTCAAATACATAGTCAATGACATCGTTATGTAACGTCCAAATGGCAGCGACCGTGAGATGGCGTAACTGTATGCTGTAAAAGGGAGAATATAACAGTCCCTGGATTGCCATGCCTAAATGGGAAAAGATGAGCATATATCCTTGCCAGCCGATCGAGCCGTCGGTCCATAAAGTTAACAGATTCATCACAACAGCCCATATACCATATTTAAACAAGGTTATTAATGCTAACGCCTCAATATAAGGCACCGGTTTCCTAAATAAGAAAAACAGCAAAAATACAGTAAAAAACAAACTTGCCGTTGGACTGTCCGGAACAAAAATAAGAAAAATCGGCGGAGTGATGGAAAGCTGGCTTTCATACCACCAGTATCCGTAAATTGTCCCTAAAAGGTTAATAAAAAATAAGATAAGTACAAATCGATTATCTTGCAAAATGAACCTAATCATGGCACCCATCCCTATTCATCGTACAAAAAACACCTTCACCAAAACCGGGAAGGTGTTTTTGTCTATTCTGCTGATTCATTCACAGAAACAATAAATTCAGCTAATTGTTGCAATTCTTCATCACTGCCAGTAAATAGTCCTGCAGGCATTGCACCTAGTCCGTTTACGGCAATATCGGCGATTTCTTCCGCGCTATATTCAATGCCTATTAATGATGGTGCTGCCGCTGAACCTTCCAATTCCCCGCCGTGACACGACATACAGCTTGCTTCATAAACTGCATATCCTGGATGGTCTACATCAATCGTTACGTCAGATTCTGGAATTGGTTTGTTTGCCTCTGCCCGGGATTCCCAGTCAACAGCGGATGCAGATTCGTAAGTAAGCCATACAACGGATGCAAGTGCTAAAAGCATCATCGAAACTGCAATTGGACGTTGACGTGGTTTGCGTCCTGGACCGTTATCCAAGAATGGCGCCAACAGCAGTGCACCAAATGCAAGACCCGGAATACCTAAAATACCGATTAAAATAAAGTCACCACTGGCAAATTCGTATTTAAGCAATTCATATAAGAATAAGAAATACCAGTCTGGCAATGGAATGTAAGAAGCATTTGTCGGATCGGCCATCCCTTCAAGCGGTGATGGATGGGCCAATGTAAGGGTTAAAAATCCAACTAAGAAAACTGAACCAGCCAACCACTCTTTTAATAAAAAGTTGGGCCAGAAAGCTTCTGTTCTGCCAGGATATTCCGAATAGTCTTTTGGATAATATGATGTCTTTTCTGCGGAGATACGAGAATCTCCGACAAATTTCATACCTTTACCCCGCTTCATTCGCTTTCCCCTCCTTTTATAGTGGTCCTGAGATACCTTGTCTACGGATTAAGATAAAGTGTACTGCCAATAGTGCGAATAAAATGGCTGGCAAGAAGAATACATGAATCGCAAAGAATCGGGTTAATGTTTGCGCACCAACGATATTTTCGTCACCAGCTAACAGCACTTTCAGCTCATCACCGATAAACGGAACTTGCTGGGCAATTTCCAAACCTACTTGGGTAGCAAAGTAAGCTTTGTTATCCCAAGGCAGCAAGTATCCGGTAAACCCTAGTCCGAGCATAACAAAGAAAAGCAGCACTCCTACCATCCAGTTAAGCTCACGCGGCTTCTTATATGCTCCTTGGAAAAATACCCGAAGTGTATGTAATAACAACATTACGATAACAACACTGGCACCCCAGTGGTGCATTCCTCTTACGATCTGACCATGGGCTACTTCTGTTTGCAAATAATAAACAGACTTCCATGCGTTTTCGATATCCGGGACGTAATACATAGTCAGGAACATCCCAGAGAGGATTTGAATGACAACAACAAAGAATGTTAACCCGCCGAAACAATAAACGAAGGCTGAAAAATGATGGGCTGGGTTAACATGCTCTGGAACTTCGTGATCCGCGATATCACGCCAAATAGGCGTAACATCCACACGTTCATCAATCCAATCATAAATTTTTTGTAACATGATGGATTACGCCCCCTTTCTGTCAATTGGATTTCCTAAAAATAATATTCCGTCTCGAACTTCCTGTTCATATACAGCTAATGGTGTTAACGGTGGTGTACCAGGTACGTTTGTACCGTCTTTTTCATATAATCCATCATGACATGGGCAGTAAAAACGGTTTGGATGTTCTTCGCTGCCTTCCCATGAAACGACACAGCCTAAGTGTGTACAGATTGGGGATAGGGCAACGATTTCTCCGTTTTCATCTTTATACACCCATGCAGAACGGCTCGGTTCTGATTTATACCATCCATCAACTTGTTCAACAGTCCAGTCAACACGTTGCGGCACATCAGTTATTTCGTCGACGGATATTCCGACATTAACTAAATCACCGGACGAAGATTCTTTGAGCACTGGGTCAATCGCCATTCGGATTGGCGAAACTAACAGACCGGCAGCCATGAATCCTCCTACACCAGTTAGCGTATAGTTTAGGAACTGTCTACGGGTTACTTGATGTTTTTTATCACTCATGATTTTCCCCCCTCTTTCACTTAATCACAGACACATTCTTATTAGAGTTACTAGGACAATACCAATGATAGCGCAATCTTATAGCTCGGTCAATAAATTTGACAAATGAAATACAACAATTGTGTGAAATCTTTCCTTTTCTCTTACCAGAATGAACGGATGAGCTCTACTACTTGATTTACTTGTTCACGGATAATTCCCCGGGGTTCTGTTACATCAATCTCTTCCGATTGTAATGCCGGGAGCCATAGCAAATTGCCTTTCATTTCTTTTTCGTATTTTTTCCACTTTGGATCATATGTAATAAAGAAAATATGTTGAAATGGCTGACTTTGGATGTCATCCACCCATGCATTTATCCGTTTTATTTCCTCATCCAGTTCACTGGATTTTAAATAGACGTAACTGGGAGCAAGCATAATCCGGCCGGATAATTCCTTTTCCAGGTGGTGCACAAAAAAAGTCATTACTTCCTGGGCGTGTGCGTCTTTTATTAATTCTTCATCCTTGGACGTCTGGAAAGGGATAACAGGCACGATGACCGTGTCAATATATTCTTTTGCCTTTATGTAGGTGGACATATCTGACTTGTTCCATTTCATCGATGTTCCTCGCTTTCATTTTAAACTTACTAAGTAACATCATAGCTTAAATAAAGAAAAAAAATCAACCGCTATTGCTTTTGCAATCGCGGCTGTTGAAATTCCCTGTCTAATTGATGGAGCTGCTCTGTTAAATGGAAAAACCGTTCTTCGTCCATTTCATCCAATGCGGTATCGATTTCTTTTAACAATCTGTCCCGCTCAAAATGATATATGGAATAATCTAATATTTTCCCGGCTAAGTGGCGGTCCTTTCTCGTAATGTGGTAATCATCAGGAAGGAAAGGATTTTCTTCAAGCACGAGCGCATATTTTGCATTTTGATTGGACCGAAAAAAATTAATTTGGATATATAATTTTTCATTATAATTAAGGCGGATATCGTGGAAAGTTTTTTCCACATCGGTTGTAACGAGATGGTTTTTATAAAATCGAAAGGGTACTTCTTCAGAGCATTTACTCGTGATCATCATCCCCCGGGGACAGAATTTTACATCGCGGACAAAATGGATGTTTTCCAAAATTTCTGCATGATTTAAAATATAATGCAATATCCAGGCGCTTTCCCGTTTCTTCAATTGATAATTTTTTAAAAACCATTGAATAAATCGTTTTTTATCTTCTACGGAGACGGATGTGCTCATCTTTTTCCCCCTAACTGCGATCAAAGGTATCTTTCATGCGAAACAAATATTCCCGAACTTCTTCATCCTGACTCTCCAGTACCAAATATTTTTCTAAAATGGCAATTGCTTTTTCCGTCATCCCCTCCTCGACTAAAAAATATCCGTATTCCTTCAAGAATTCACTATCCTGATTTAACGTATTATATGCATCTTCATAATGATTTAATGCATCGTCATACCGATCCAGCTCGATAGAAGCTTTTGCCAATTCCCATTCGTATACCGGGTCTGAAGCCCCCTGCTTTTTTATATCTGTTAATAAGGTTATAATTTGCTCATAATCATTATCCGACTTATAAATTTCAATTAACAGAAGTACGGCATCTTTGTAGTCGGGATCTAAAGCAACTGCATGTTCCGCAAATTGTTTGCTAGTTGCCGTTTCGCCAAGCTGAAAGGCATACGTTCCGGCAAGGTAATACAATTCCTTTTGAAACTCGTCATTTTGGATGCCTTTTTTTGCTGTAATTAATGCTTCCTGTATATTGCCATCCTCTTCATACGCCTTTGCCAACCGGGGATAAACGGTGGAATAGGCCGGATCAATTTTCAGAACATCTTCCCATACTTTTATGGCGATGTCCGTCCTGTCCGCCTGATAAGCTATTATTCCGTAACGGTATAGGAAGTCCGGGTCTTTGCTCTTATTTTCTTTAAAATAGATGAGCGCTTTCTCGTATTCACCGGTTGCTGCATACGCTTCTCCCAGTCTTTCTTTAATGGAAACTTGAACAACCTTGTCTTGTCTCGGCAATATTTTCTCATAATAGATTAAAGACTTCTTATATTCGCCGATGGAGAAATACAGTTCCCCTAAAGCAAAATCGATAAGCAATTCATCCGGATTAATGCTTTTGGCGGTGAGCAATTTCTGCTCTGCGACTTCAAACAGCCCTTGCACCTGATATAAATCCGCCAGCTGTACTAAGGAAGAAACATAATTTGGATCATTTTTGTCGATTTCATTAAGCAGGGAAATTGCTAATTCATCTTGCTCCCACTCCACATATATTTCCGAAAGCATAATCTTCAGTTCGCTGTTTTTCGGATATTTCTTTAACAGCTGCTTTAAAATATTTTCTGCATCTTGGAGAAAGCCAAGTTCAATAAAAATTTCGGCGATTATTTGCAATTCATCTTCATTCGCCTTATCTGTATATCTTTTTAAAAGGACAATTGCCTGTTCCGGCTCGTTATTTTCAATAAGCTGCATTGCTTTCCTAATGGTGTTCATAGGAACATCCTTTCCATTCAACCGTATATGAGCTATCATATAATAAAAAATGAAATTGTTTAAAGTTTTTGCTTTCCATGTCACAAAAATATCAAAAAAAGGCCCAACTTTCATTGGACCTTCATTTATTGAATATGTTGCAAATGCTGGAAAAACTCAGGATAGGATATGTTAATGGAGGAGGCATCATCCAGCACAACCGTATCTTTGGCAATGAGTGAAGCGATTACCCCCATCATCGCAATGCGGTGGTCGTGATATGATTTTATTTTCCCGCCATAAAGCGGTGTTTTTCCGTATATAATCATTCCGTCTTCTGTTGGTTCAATTTTTGCCCCAAGGGTGCTTAGCACATCGGTGACGGCCAATATCCGGTCGGTTTCTTTTATTTTTAGCTCCTCTGCATTCCGTATGACTGTCTTGCCCTCCGCTTGAGTAGCAACTAATGCCAAAACCGGAATTTCATCGATGAGACGGGGGATAATTTCGCCTTCGATCGTTATTCCGTTTAACGGACTATACCGTACCGTAATATCCCCTAATCTCTCTCCTCCGATTTCCTCCTCGTGATGAATTTCTATGTCTGCACCCATCTGCTTTAATGCATCCAATATGCCGGTTCTCGTCTCATTTAAGCCGACTTTCCGAAGGGTAATTTCACTATCAGGTACAATCACAGCTGCGGCCAGGAAAAAGGCTGCGGAAGAAATATCCCCTGGAACAAAAATATCTGTTGCTTTTAATTGTGTTTTGCTAGTTATGGTGGCGGCTAACCCTTCCGTCTTAATGTCAGCGCCAAATGCTTTGAGCATTTTTTCCGTGTGATCCCGGCTTTTCACCATTTCTTTTACTGTCGTCTCTCCGTCTGCAAATAATCCAGCCAGCAAAAGCGCAGATTTTACTTGAGCGCTTTTTACCGGCATCTTATATTCTATCCCTTTTAACGCTTTTCCGCGGATGCTAAGGGGAAGATAGTTGCCGTTTCCCCTGCCGTCGATGGAAGCCCCCATCTTCCGTAGCGGTTTCACGACCCGGTCCATCGGCCGACTGCTTAAAGACTGGTCCCCAAATATTGTCGTGAAAAAAGGAAGTCCTGATAATATGCCAAGCATTAATCGGGTAGTCGTTCCCGAGTTGCCAAAATCTAATGGCACGGACGGTTCTTGCAGATGGGAAGCCCCCTTCCCTTCGATAATTACTTGTTTTCCCTTCTTTTCAATGGATACTCCCATATGACGGAATGCTTGGAGGGTCGCCATACAGTCTTCTCCGTCCAGAAAATTGTCTATCCGGGAAGTGCCGTTGGCAAGAGATGCCAGCATTACCGCCCGGTGGGAAATGGATTTATCGCCGGGAACATCAATGTTTCCCGCTAAGCCTTTGCTTACCGGATGTAAAGTACGCATAACAACTCTCCTTATTGGATAATCTTAGCTTCATATCCGTGATGCAACAAAATGTCCAAACTAGCTTTTTGTGTTTCCTCCGTATAGAAACTTAGCCGTAATACCCCGGTAATTCCTTCTCTTATTTCGAGAATTTCGATGTTTTTAATGCTAATATTTTTATTTGCTAACAATAATACGACGGACGCAAGGGCACCAGGCTGATCGCGGATATCCACGTACAAATCATAGAAGGACGGGATGGCACCCTTTTCTTTTGTAGGCAAACCGTCCCGATATTTTTTCGCCTGTTCCAAATATGTAATCATTTCTTCTTTTCGATTATTATCAATAAACCCTTTCACGTACTTCATTTCATCGATCCATTCCGAAAGCAGAGCCGACAGCTTTTCCCGATTATGGTAGAAAATGTCTTGCCACAATTTGGGGTTGCTGGAGGCGATTCGCGTAATATCGCGAAATCCGCCGGCTGCAAGATTTGGTAAATAATTATGTTTTTTTTCCCATTTTTTTGCTTGTTGTACTAAAGAAGACGCGATTAAATGGGGAAAATGAGAGATTACGCCTGTCATTTCATCGTGTTCTGTCGGATTTAAAACGACAAACTTACATTTTGTATGTTTTAGTACGTCTTTCAGGATCTCTACTTTTCCTTCTTTGCATCGGTGCGACGGGGTCAAAACATAGATGGCATTTTCGAATAAATGAGCTTTTGAAGCTTCAATTCCCATTTTATGAGAGCCTGCCATCGGATGACCGCCGATAAATGAAATGCGTTCATTTTCAATTTTATTTGCCGCTTCCATTACCGGGCCTTTGACAGATGAGACATCCGTCACAATGACATCTTTCGTAAAAGCAATTTGCTGCAGCTGCTGCAGCAAAGAAATCGTTTCGGAAATCGGGGCGGCTAAAATAATGATATCTGCTTTTTCCGCTGCCTCGGAAAAACGTTGATACCCTTCATGGATTATTCCGTTTGTCAGGGCATATTGGACGGTGGGTTCATTGACATCGTATCCTAAAATATGATGCTCATTCGACTGTTTAATCGCCTTTGCAATCGAGCCGCCGATTAAACCGAGTCCTGCAATTAATATTGTCCGTTTCACCATTAGTCTCCCTTCACTAAATCTGGTCGGAGCTGAACTGCATCATGCAAAAATACATGGTTAATTTCTTCCTGTTTCCGCTCCGTATCCACCACCATCATGATTCGAATGCATTTCGACAGACTGTTCGGCACATCCATTTCTGCCATGCACATAACTGGTACATATTTCCATCCTTCAATTTTCCGCAATGCTTGTGCAGGAAAAGCTGCATTAATATCCTTCGTTGCAGAAATAAAAATATGGGAAACATTGGAAGGATGAATGTCATTTTCGGCAATCATTTTTTCTAGTAATTCTTTCGTATATGCAATAATCAAATCTTTATCATTTTCAGGAACTGTTGTAGCCCCCCGAATTCCCCGAGTCATCCTCTCACCAACCTCTCTCTAAACCGCTTTATGTAATGGACGATCTGTTCATCATCAAGCACTGCTGTTGTAGGCTGTCCAATATCCTTTAATAATACCATTTGAACTTTTCCTGCTTGCGCTTTTTTGTCCGTCTTCATTCGTTTTAATAAAATTTCCGGATCCAGCATCTCAGCTGGCAGCGGATAGCCATTATCCGATAGCCACCCGTACAGCTTGGAAAATGAAACATCCGCCTGAAACAGGTCCTCACTGACGAAGAGGGAAAATAACAGTCCGACAGCAACGGCTTCACCATGTTTCAGCAGCTGGTATTGCAGTTCCGTTTCTATCGCATGTCCTAATGTGTGGCCAAGGTTTAAAAATTTTCGCTCTCCCTTTTCTTTTTCATCGGCTGTAACGATGGCAGTTTTTACTTCGATGCCGAAGGAAAGATGCTCTTGTAACTCTTCCTTTGTCAAGTCGTGTAAATTAACCTGTAACAATCGTTCAAAAGCTTCCTTGTCCGAAATTAAGGCTTCTTTTACAATTTCTGCATAGCCCGAGCGAATTTCCTGCGGAGGCAACGTAGCCAGCGTGTCCACATCATATAGGACCGCCGCTGGAGGATAAAAACTCCCGATCAAATTTTTCCCTTGTTCGTGGTTAATGGCCACTTTCCCGCCGACACTGCTGTCATGAGCGAGCACGGTTGTCGGAACTTGGATATAGTCGATTCCCCGCATGTACGTGGCGGCAACAAATCCGGCAATATCTCCAACGACCCCGCCTCCCAGGGCGATAATTAAGGAATTCCGATCGAGTCCGGCTTCAATCGCTTCGGTTTGCAAACGGTAATACGTTGTTATATTTTTTGATTGTTCTCCAGCCGCTACGACAGCGACAGCTTTATGCACTTTAGGCAAACTTTCTAACAATGTTTGCAAATAAAGCTTTTCCACTACATCATCGGTAATAACGAAGATCGAAGAATATTCTTTTTGCAAATATTTGCTGACGTTTTTTAACAAGCCTTCGCCAATCCAAACGGAATACGTATGGCTACTGGACGGTACGACAATCTCTTTCATTTAAAAACACCTGATTTCCTCTCGGTATTCATCAACTGCCTTTTTCAATTTCGAAAATTGATCCCGTGAAAATTGTTCTAAAATTGCTCTGGCTAATTCAAAGGCAACAACATGTTCCATGACGACGGAAGCTGCTGGGACTGCACATGCATCAGAACGTTCCACCGTTGCGGTAAAAGGCTCTTTTGTATTGATGTCCACACTGCGCAGCGGATTTTTCATCAAAGTAGGAATAGGTTTCATTACCCCTCTGACGACGATCGGCATGCCGGTTGTCATGCCCCCTTCAAACCCGCCGAGCCGATTGGAAGTCCGATAATACCCTTTCTTCTCATTCCAGGCAATTTCGTCATGGACTTCGCTGCCCAATTTTCGGGCTGCCTCAAATCCTAAGCCGAATTCGACTCCCTTAAACGCATTTATGCTGACGACCGCAGCGGCAATCCGGGCATCCAGTTTCCGGTCATAGTGAACATAGGAACCGATACCGGCAGGCATTCCTTCTACATATACCTCACACACTCCGCCAACTGAATTTCCTGCTTGTTTTACTTCGTCAATCTTATCCATCATTTCCTGTTCAACATCCGGATCTAAAACCATGACAGGCGATTGTTGGGCCCGCTCAATGCGTTCTTCGATGGATAAGTTATCTTGGTCTTTCGCTTTAATTCCGCCTATTTCCTTTACATATCCGCAAACTTTAATTCCTAGTTGCTGAAGCAGGATTTTAGCAACGGCTCCGGCTGCAACCCTTGCTGCAGTCTCCCTTGCTGATGAACGCTCCAGCACATTGCGAATATCCCGGTGGCCATATTTTAGTGCTCCATTTAAATCGGCATGGCCAGGACGGGGCTTCGTGACTACCCGGCGAATTTCTGTTCCCTCTTCCAGCGGCTCTTCTCCCATAATATCTGTCCAATGTTTAAAATCATCATTTTTAATAACTAAGGAAATCGGGGAACCTAACGTATATCCGTGACGGATTCCGCTCGTTATTTCTACTAAATCTTTTTCGATTTGCTGTCTTCTTCCCCGACCGTATCCTTGCTGCCTGCGTAATAAGGAGGAATTTATTTCGTCAATTTGAATGGATAGTCCTGCAGGAACCCCTTCAATAATTGTGGTCAACTGTTTTCCGTGGGATTCTCCAGCGGTTAAATAGCGCAATGAACATTCTCCTTTACTGAAATATTTTAAAGGACTAAAGTTTTCTAACTAATATAGCATAATTCCATATGATTTTGTAGAAAATTATAAAAGATGTATATTTTTAAATCTTCCTAATATTCCTTGTTTTGCGTGTTTATTCTCTGATAAAAAAAGGTATCAAATAATTCCAGTCCGTATTGATTCGGATTGAATATTTGTTCTGTACTACCAACAAATAATATGCCGTTATTGTTGAGCGATTTTCCGAATTGACGATAAATTTTTTCTTTCGCTTCATCGGTAAAGTAAATGAGTACGTTTCGGCAGACAATCAAGTCTACTTGTTTCGGATACAAATCTGCAAGCAAATTATGTTTCCGGAAAGTGACTTTCTGTTTTATTGTAGGGTCAAGATAGAATAAATTATGCTTTGTACGAAAATATTTCTGTTTGAACGATCTTGGCAAATCTTTTAACGATTGTTCATGATAAATTCCTTCCTTCGCTTTCTTTAAAATGTTCTCATCTATATCTGTCGCCAGGATTTCCGTTTGAATATGGGGGAAATGTTCTCTCATCATCATCGCGATGCTATACGGCTCTTCCCCAGTAGAACAGGCGGCGCTCCAGATAAAAATATTTGACTTGTCTTTCGTCAAATAGGGAATCACTTCCCGCTGCAAAACATCCCATCTTTTTGGGTTCCGGTAAAATTCGGATACATTAATTGTCAGCCGGTCAATAAACTCGTTAAACAAAGCACTATCTTGCAAAAGTGCATCGTAATACGCATCAAAATTATGAAATCCTCGTTTATTTCTTAGCGATGTAATCCGGCGCTTCATTTGGTTTTCTTTATATAATCTTAAGTCGATTCCAGTTTTCTTTTTAATCTTCGTTATGAAACGATAATATTCCTCTGCCAAGTCTATCCCTCTTCCTTGTTAAAAAACCTCCGTTATCATTAACGGAGGTTTCGTTCTTTAGTAAATCCATGCACTATCTTGTTTTTCATAAGAGATGAGTTCATCCGGTGCAAAGAACAAATTAATTTCCCGTTCCGCACTTTCCTTCGAGTCAGAACCGTGGATGACGTTTTTGCCGACGGTTAGGCCAAAATCCCCGCGAATGGTTCCAGGCAGGGCTTCCTGCGGATTTGTTTTCCCCATCATGTTTCTCGCTGTAGCGATTACATTTTCACCTTCCCAAACCATGGCAAACACCGGGCCGGAAGTAATGAAATCTACTAATTCACCGAAGAAAGGTTTGTCTTTATGTTCTCCGTAATGCTTTTCAGCCAGCTCTTGGGATACAGACATTAATTTCGCACCGACTAGTTTAAAGCCTTTCGCTTCGAAACGCTGGACAATGTTTCCGATTAAATTCCGCTGAACCCCGTCAGGCTTTACCATTAAGAATGTTCTTTCCATTGTCTACACCTCTCTAATTATGTATCTGAAACTAACCTCTAAAATCTTATCAAATTTATTTGAAAATAACAATAGATTTCCATTTTTTCTCTAATATTTCCGCTTGCCAATATATAAAGCAATGTCTTTTAATATTTGTTTTGCTTTTTCATCCGGAAGATTGGCTAAGGAAGTTAATGCTTTCTGTAAATAACGGTTGCTCCATTCATACGACTTTTCAATGGCATTCGTCCGTTTCAGCATCGTCAAGAGTTCATTTATTTCACTCTTTTCCATTTCCTTTTGCTGAAATGCCTGTTGCAGCCGTTCCGTAAATGCACGATCTTCCATTGCGAAGAGAACCGGCAGCGTAATGTTACCTTGAATCAGATCATTTCCGACAGGCTTCCCTAATTCTTTTGCTGTTGAGGTAAAGTCAAGAATATCGTCAATAATTTGGAAGCTCATTCCGACATAGTAGCCATACCGGTATAACTGGTTCGTATGCTCTTTCGGCAAACCGGCAACCAGTCCGCCTAGCTGACAGCTAATCGCGATAAGCAATGCGGTTTTTCGTTTAATTCTCCGCAAATAATTCCGAATGGACTGATCGATATTGAATTTATCTTTCATTTGTTCAATTTCACCGATACACACTTCGACCATTGCTTTTGACAATATTTGATGCAATCGGGGATCCTTTATGCTAGTGACCTCTTCCAATGCTCTCGCCAGCAAATAATCACCGGTATATATCGCTACCCGGTTCCCATATTGATGCTTAATCGTAGGCTTTCCCCTGCGCAGGGTCGCATCATCAATAACGTCGTCGTGAACTAAAGTGGCCATATGAATAAGCTCAAGACTGACAGCCAGTTTTAATACTTTTTCCAGATGAAAATCGCCCAGCTGACTTGATAACAGCACAAATATTGGCCGGATTCTTTTTCCCCCAGCCTTCACAAGTTCGGTAGATGCTTCCCGCAGTATTGGATGTTCTGCCTGAATCGAACGATACAGGGCTTTTTCAATCGAATCTAAATCTTTTTTTAAGTATCCGTATGTTTTTGGAAGTTTCATGAATTTCACCTAACTACCTGAAGTGTCACTTGCCGAATTGCTTTTATATCCGATATGCACCGCTGCTACTCCGCCTGTGTAGCTTTTCATCGTAACACGGGAAAATCCAGCATCTAAAAACATTTCCGAAAGCTTCTGTTTATCGGGAAAATTTCGAGTTGATTCATTGAGCCAGGCGTATTCGTCATAGCTCCGAGCAAAAATCCTGCCAAATAGCGGCATAATAAATTGAAAATAGAAAAAGTATAATTGTCTGAATCCGATTAAGGTCGGCTGAGATGTTTCAAGGCAGACAACAATTCCTCCCGGTTTAACTACCCGGTACATTTCCTTTAATGCTGACATGTAGTCGCGAACGTTTCTTAAGCCGAATCCGATGGTTACATAATCAAACGTATTGTCCGCAAATGGCAGTTCCAGAGCGTTGCCATGAATAAAGGTAATGTTGCGGTAATGGGTATTTCGCAGTTTCTTTTCGGCTACGGAGAGCATGTTTTTGCTAAAATCAAGACCAACAACCTCGCCTTTTGGACCTACCGCACGAGCAAGGGAGAATGTCCAATCGCCGGTTCCGCAGCAGACATCGAGCGCCTTGCTTCCCCTTTGTACCTTCATCTGTTTCATAACATCTTTCCGCCAAAGTTTGTGCATTTGAAATGAGATAATCGAGTTCATCGAGTCGTAATTTCGGTATATTTTTTCAAACACATGATGTACTCGCTGTTCTTTTGAATGTTGATCCATTACTTTACCCTTCTTCCGATACAGAAGTTTTGATAATTACATTGTTATCCGATAAAAAGTATTTTTTCAATTTGTTGTATGTTGATGGGAGTTCCCTTATTATGCGCACTACCGATTGTGACTTTTTCTGTAACCATGCATCTAATTCTTGGTCGGTAATAGAAGAAAGCATTGTCGATTGTTTATGAACTATTTTTTCCCTTTCCCGATATAGACTAGCTAGCGTGATCCATTCATCGGATAGATGCTCAAGTTGCAAATTATTAAAAAAAGAAGCAACTTGGGAAATAAGCAGTCCGTTTATGTGTCGGATTGTTGCTACGTAGTCTGGAAAGGATTGAATTTCTTTATAATACAGTTTCATTTTGTTCTCATTTATCTCTCTAATCGCAGATGCGAGCAGCCGGATAAATTCAATTTCTTCTACATTGGCCAGTAAATAATAGTAGAGCCCGCTGTAGTAATCTCCTGCTAAAACGTTAAGCTGCTCCGTTAATTTTCCTTCCGCCGATTCCCTTTGTCTGCTATCGTCAGAAACGAGCTCATGAGTATCTAATGCGATTTGCACAAGCATCGTCGCTATCACATATTGGATTTTTTTTTGCTTTGCTAAAGATGAATGATCAATAATCGCAATTAATAAGGCCAGTTTATCTTCATCAATCTTCGGTTGGGAAATATGCTGATCCATATAATGATATTTGATTTTATCGAGAATAATTTTTTTCATTTGCGTTAATTCCATTTCGGGTGTATTCAAGAAAATCACCTAATGCCTTTCCTAACATCATCCATGCTTTAGCTATTATAGCACATTTCATACGTGAACCAAACGGTTCTTTAATCGGGGCTTTGATTATTCTGTTGTTAATTCGCCATGGCTAGTCTGAATGATTGCTTTTCCTCTTATTTTTACCGCCGATGTATGCTCCGTAAACTGGGCAATCATTACTTCTCCTTTATCAAGCTTTTCGGTGTGATGGAATTTTGTATCCGTGCCTCGCGTCAACCCGATAACATTTACTCCGTCTTCCAATGCTTTCACGACAAAAAAGTCCGGCTGCATATTTTTTTTATCCATACCAATCCCTCCATCCTAGCAGATGCTCAAAATTTTCCCGGAATCAACCGGGTGGTGTTCTGGAAAAATATGTATTATTTCAACGGAAAATAGTAATATTTCTGTTATTTACGATAAAAATAAAGTATGCGTAAAAAAAGGGCACGTAGTTTACGTACCCTTCTTTGCCCTATGTAAAATTATTTTACAGCTTCCTTGAGGGCTTTACCTGGTTTGAAGGCTGGAACCTTGCTTGCAGGAATTTCGATTTCCTCACCAGTTTGAGGATTACGACCTTTTCTTGCAGCACGTTCCCGTACTTCAAAGTTACCAAAGCCAATAAGTTGTACTTTTTCACCTTTGCTTAGTGAATCCATGACAGATTCAAAAACAGCGTCAACTGCTTTTGTTGCGTCTTTTTTGGAAAGCTCGCTTTTTTCAGCAACTGCATTGATTAAGTCTGTTTTGTTCATGTCATTCACCTCCTCCCAATGGTAATACATCAGAACAAAATAATCAGTTTAACATCATTTGTTTACTATTTTGCCTGTTTTTATACCTTTTGTCACCTGGAAAGTATGATGACAAGCCTTATATTAACTGACTTTCGGGGAAAATTCAACAATAATTGCTTGATTTTCTAAGAAAATGGTAAAAAATGCATAAAAATTGTTCATATTTTTATATACGACAGAAAATAATAATCTCCTTCTTTATTCCATATTTTATAATAAAAAGCAAAAAGCAGCTTTGTTGAAGCTGCTAGAGGATAATTGCTATTAAGCTGCCTGTTCCTTCATTGATAATGCGTTCTAACGTATCTTTCAGCTTATATCTTGCATTTTCCGGCATAAGTGCAATTTTGGCCTGTATCCCTTCGCGGACGATGGAACTTAAGGAGCGGCCAAAAATATCCGATTCCCAAATGGATAGCGGATCTTCCTCAAAATCTTGCATTAAATACCGGACTAGTTCTTCACTCTGTTTTTCCGTGCCGATAATCGGTGCAAACTCGGACTCTACCTCAACTTTAATCATATGAATGGACGGCGCTACGGCTTTAAGTCTTACGCCAAACCTGGAACCTTGACGGATAATCTCCGGTTCATCTAAAATCATATCTTCAAGACTTGGAGCAGCAATTCCATATCCGGTATTTTTCACCATTTGCAGTGCACTAGCCACTTGGTCATATTCTCGTTTGGCATGGGCAAAATCCTGCATTAGCTCTAATAAATGATCCTTCCCGCGAATTTCCTCCCCGACAATTTCTTTTAATACTTGATTATATAAGGTGTCAGGCGCGTGAAGATCAATCTCAGCTATGCCTTCTCCCATTTCCATTCCTGCAAGATTCGCCCGCTCTATATATTCAAATTCAGCAAATTTGCCGACAATGTGGTCTACGTCCCGCAGTCTTTTAATATCTTTAACAGTGTCTTGAATCGCTTCCTGGTAATTCCTTCTTAACCAATGGCCTTCCTTTAATACCATTACCCAGCTTGGCAAATTAACATTGACTTCAAGGACAGGAAATTCGTATAGGGCTTCCCGAAGTACGTTATGCACGTCATGTTCTGTCATGGACTCCACACTCATAGCGAGTACAGGAATATCGTATTCCTCTTGCAGCTCTTGCCGCAAAAGTTCGGTTTCATGACTGGACGGTTTCGTAGAATTAATGATCATAATAAACGGTTTTCCAACTTCCTTCAGTTCTTCAACTACTTTCGCTTCCGCCTCGACATAATCGTTTCGGTGAAGTTCTCCAATCGTTCCGTCCGTTGTGACGACAACCCCGATAGTAGAATGTTCCTGGATTACTTTTCTCGTGCCAATTTCCGCCGCATCATGAAAAGGGATCGGGTCTTCGTACCAAGGGGTGTGAATCATCCTTGGGCCGTTTTCATCTTCAAATCCTTTGGCCCCTTCTACAGCATATCCGACGCAATCGACTAATCGGACGTTTACGTTCAGACCTTCCTCCACTTTCACACTTACAGCCTGATTTGGGACAAATTTTGGTTCTGTCGTCATAATTGTTCTGCCGGCTGCACTTTGCGGTAGTTCATCCTGTGCTCTTTCCCGTTCATTTTCATCTTCAATATTCGGTAATACGACGAGCTCCATAAACTTTTTAATAAATGTTGATTTTCCAGTGCGGACGGCCCCTACGATTCCGAGATAAATATCTCCATTTGTCCGTTTCGAAATATCTTTAAAAATATCAACCTTCTCCAAAAGATCCCCTCCCGATCTCCGTACTGTTTTTCACAAAAAAACTACGTATAATTGACATTACAAGTCTATGATGTTGTCCTATCGATTTATGACTTAAAATTGAGTTTTATGAACATTTTTTCGAAATCTTCCTGTCCTGAAACAAAGAAACCCTTGCAACAATATATGTTGCAAGGGAAAGAATATGATTAATATATTTCATAACGAATGGAGGTTATTCGTTCATAAAAACGGGCTCTCCGTCGGAAATCGTATAAGGAAGGGAGTATACCGGCAAAAATGGAGTATTTTCCGCTAAAATATAGCGAATATCGTCTCCTTCTTCGTAATCATAATCATAGTTTTCCAAAGCTTGGGTTAAATCTATCCGGTAATCGATATAAAGCTTTCCTTCAACATCCATGACGATTGGCAGCTGCTCCTGGGAGTATGGACTGATAACCGTCGGCGGCGAGTCTAGTCCCAGTTTTTTATAATCAATGGTAAATATCCCATCTTCTACAACTTCACCAAAGGGCGGGTATAAATGTTCATCCCGATACACTTGGAGCCGAACGTTAACGCTGCGAATAGCTTCTGTCAGCCGAAGATCAATGAGCTTTACCGTCGGATTCTCCTCCGGATAAATTAAGGCATATTGGTAAACTCCGCCATTTTCGTAAGCATTGCCCGGTATTTCGGTAAGCAGATTCCGGTCTTTTAACATGCTAAAGTCTATTAAATATTTTTCAAAGATGGGGGTATCATTTGGCTTTGTTCGGATGGGCACTAACCCATTCGTCTCTTCCCGATACTTCTCCACTGCCCTTTGAACTTGTTCCAGCTGATCTTCATTCGGCACTTGATTTTTTGCCAATTCACTGTCCGGGTAAAGACATCCGCTTAAAAGGAGGATGAGAATACTCGCACTACACAACTTTAACAATGGAAGGTTCTTTTTCAAGGTGTTTCCTCCTATCTTGTTGGTCCGCTAAATACAATATATAAAATAATGAGTCCGCCGAGCACTAAACATATGTATGCCAGCAAGGAAATAATTCCGGCAACCCAGCCTTTTAGTTTATTTCTGCTGAGGTAAATTAACCCCATCGCCAAAATAAGTAAAATCATTCCTGCAAATGAAATGTACATTTTAAGCATGGATATTGACATGACGTTCACTCCTACATTTTTCTCTATATACAAAAGGTATTATACCACATGTCTCTGTAGACGGTACCCGTTAATAATAACGGACGAAAATGTGGACAAGTTTGGCGCAATAAAAATCCGGAATGAAGGGGGCTGGCTTCATCCCGGGGTGACTAAATAATATCCACCTGCAACTCTATTTCATGAATGCTTGTGCGATTTATTTTATGCTTTCCATGGAGTTCCTGTATACTCACTTGCCCAAGAAACGTTATTTTTTAAACATTTGCGAAAAATCGGATGGAATATTATTGTTTGTAATCGATTGTACAAGTTTATCCTCTTTTTCCTTCGATACAGGTTTACCTGCCATCTTTGCCAATTGACGAACTAATCTGCGCACCGTTTCTTCATCTGAAAAATCAGCGTGTTTTACCGCGTCTGCAACTTTAAAAATATCTTCCGGACGGATGTTGGAATTTTGCTGGATTTTATCAAACAATCCTTTTTGAAAATGGTTCACCTATGATCCTCCTTGCATAGTAGTTTCAACATATTATATGCAAGGGAAAGATGAAGGTGTTATTCGGAAAACCTTTTATAGAGCAAATGGGCAAGGTCGTCCATTTCTTCTCTTTTGTCCCTCTTCATCAATTGCTCGACAACTTCCTTTGGAGTCTTTTTATGAAATAAGACATCATAAATTCCTTCGGTGATCGGCATTTCTACCTGTTCTTCCTTGGCAAACTGATAGGCGGCTTTTACGGTTCTCACCCCTTCGACAACCATTCCCATCTCTTCTAAAACGGTTTCAAGGGATTTTCCTTTGCCGATTAAATTTCCTGCCCGCCAATTTCGGCTATGTACGCTTGTACACGTAACAATCAGATCGCCGACACCGGATAATCCTAAAAAGCTTAACGGATTTGCGCCGAGCTTAGTCCCCAACCGGGTAATTTCAGCCAGTCCCCTCGTTATTAATGCTGCTTTTGCATTGTCTCCAAAACCAAGGCCGTCGGAAATTCCAGCTCCCAGGGCAATTATATTTTTTAACGCCCCGCCCAGCTCCGTGCCTAATACGTCGGTACTCGTATATACGCGAAACGAAGCATTCATAAAAAGATTTTGGGCAATTTTCCCGTATTCCTGATTTTCCGATGCTGCTGTTACGGTTGTGGGATGGCGCAAAGCCACTTCTTCCGCATGGCTTGGACCGGATAACACAACGACATCCTTCTCAGGATAGTTTGGAATTTCTTCGCTAATGAGCTGGGATACCCGTTTTAACGTATTAGGCTCAATTCCTTTTGTTGCATGAATGATAGGAATGGAAGGCGGCAAATATTTCTTTAGCTTTCGGCATACTTCGCGGATTGCTTTTGTCGGTACAACGATGACAATCGCTTTTGCTCCATCGACAGCCAGATCCAAATGATGAAAGGCGGTAATATTATTGGGCAAATCCACGTCCAAATATTTGTCATTCCGCTTTGTTTGATTAATTTCTTCGGCTTGGTCCTTCCGATAAGTCCAAAGGGAAACGTCATATCCATTATCCGCTAAGACGATTGCTAATGCCGTCCCCCAGCTGCCGGCACCAAGTACAGCTACTTTTTCCATGTTAAATACCCCCTACTGCCTTTTTCTCGTTAATATTTTTATCGGTGTTCCTTCAAATCCAAATGCATTTCGGATTTGGTTTTCCAAAAACCGCTGATAGGAAAAATGCATCAGTTCCGGATCATTGACAAAAACCGCAAAGGTTGGAGGTTTTACTGATACTTGGGTTGCATAAAGGATTTTTAAACGCTTGCCTTTATAAGTTGGAGTCGGGTTCATGGCTAACGCATCCATAATGACATCGTTTAATACATTTGTCGGGATGCGTTTTGCATGGTTTTCGCTGGCATTGCGAATTACAGGCAATAACGTATGTAAACGCTTCTTCGTTTTAGCAGATAAAAATACAATCGGCGCATAATCCAGGAACTGAAAATGGGCCCGGATTTGTTTTTCAAATTCATCCATCGATTTTTCCGTTGCTTTAACCGTATCCCATTTGTTGACGACAATAATAATTGCTCTTCCTGCATCATGGGCGTAGCCGGCAATTTTTTTATCCTGTTCCCGAATGCCTGTTTCTGCATCGAGTAAAACTAGAACGACGTCCGACCGTTCAATTGCTTTTAAAGCCCTTAAGACACTGTATTTTTCTACCGACTCATATATTTTTCCGCGCTTGCGCATTCCTGCAGTATCAATAATCACGTAGTCCTGGCCGTCTTTCGTAAACCGGGAATCGATGGCATCTCTCGTTGTTCCCTCAATGTTGCTGACGATTACCCGCTCTTCATTCAAAATGGCGTTGACTAATGAAGATTTTCCGACGTTCGGCCTTCCGATAACCGAAAAATAAATAGTATCCTCATCTTGATCTTCATCAGCGGCTTCCGGAAAATAGCTGACAACTTTGTCCAACAAATCTCCTAAACCGAGACCGTGAGCACCAGAGATTGGATATGGTTCACCAAAACCTAAAGAATAAAATTCGTAAATCGCATCCCGCATTTCCGGATTGTCGACTTTATTTACACCAAGAACAATCGGCTTATTTGATTTGTACAGTAATTTCGCAACTTCTTCGTCTGCTGCAGTAATTCCTTCCCTGCCGTTGACTAAAAAGATAATGACATCTGCTTCATCGATGGCAATTTCTGCCTGTTGGCGCATTTGTACGAGGAGCGGTTCGTCCCCGATTTCAATGCCGCCCGTATCAATTAGACTAAATGTATGGTTTAGCCATTCTGCTTCCGCATATATCCGGTCCCTCGTGACCCCGGGAATGTCTTCCACAATGGAGATTCTCTCTCCAACGAGTCTATTAAATATCGTCGATTTCCCGACATTCGGTCTCCCGACAATGGCAACTACAGATTTCCTCATCGTTAAGGAACATCCTTTCTATGCTTATCTAAACAAAAGCCTTGATGGATCGTCAAATTTGCTATATTTAGTTCATCGGCGCATCCTGTTGAACAGAAACGACTTTATTTATTCTAGCAAAATAAGGAAATTATAACAATAGCTGTGGCAGTTAATGCTTTACAATAATGTAAAGCTCCTCCCCCAATGCGTGGGCAATTCCGTCCGTAATCGCTTCCAGATTGGCGGCGATTCTTTCCAGATCATTTTTATTATTGCAAATAAAAATAGGAGCTCCGCCGGCAACTAACTCTTTTTTCGTCGTTATAATTGCCAGAATCGCTTTTTCAATATTCATCGCTGTTTACCTCCTTGTTATGCTTTTTTGACTTTAGAGGCATACGGATTGCACTTTCCAATACAGGGACGGCACCAATAATTTCCTTTGCTTTATCCACATCCCGAACTTGCGGAAGAATGAATACCCCGAGCCTGCCATCATCCAAATCCCTTTTTATTAATGGGGTTAAAGCCGGCGTGCCTGAATCGCGAAAAACCCCTAAAGCGACAGAGATATCGTGGAGAATGGCCTGTCTTTGGCCTAAATTAGCAATGGTTGTTACGATGTTCATATCTTTCGGGGTAAGAATAAAACCCATGCCGTATTTTAAGATCTCTTCCTGCCGCTCTTTCAAACCAATATTCATAATATAAATATTATCGACATAGAGGCCGGCCCCATCAAAACGGAGCGGGTGGTATTCAATATCGACAATATCTTTTAACGTGGACCCGCTCATTAATATTTTTGCGAGGATAAGACAAATAACAAAGGAAACGATCGAGTAAACCGGGCCGCCAATAATATAGACTAATGTCGTTATAAAAGAGGTGGCGATAACAAGATAATTTCGGCTTTCAAAGGAGATGGCAATCCCTTCGATATAGGTTTTCCCCCGGGAAACTAATTCGTACTGGTCTACTTCATTTAATGTATTTCTCTCCATATTGCGCACATCCCGAAATTGGGTTGCTGCAACGGTTAACAGTGTCACCGCCGTATACTGTTCTTCTAAAATGGCGGGGATGGCCAGCGCTCCTAAAGAGGCAGCAATAAAACCTAAAGAGATATGGATGATTTTCCCGTGCAAATAAGTCGGATATTGGCGGTAATCCGTACGGAGCATCATGATTCTTACGAAGGTACCAAATACTGCACCAAAAACAATCGCCGTTGTATACTCATTCATGAAGTTACACCTCAAATACTGTTTGTTTAATCCTCCTTTTGTAGTATGTCTAAAATATCGTGAATTAACAGCAGCTGCGAAGGCAAAACAAACCCACCCGATGTTGCCCCGGGTGGGTTGGAACAATTATTTTTTATATTTCTCTAGCTTATCGCCGATTAATTCACCTAAATGGAATCCTGTCGACTCTTCTGTTTTCTCATATTGCTTGTATTCCTGTTTTTCTTCTTCTGCTTCTACTTCTTTAATGCTTAAAGAAATGCGTTTTTCTGCTTCATTTACATCCAGTACTTTTACTTTTACTTGTTCGCCGACTTCCAGTACTTCCTGTGGAGTTCCGACATGCCGGTTGGCAATTTGCGAGATATGTACAAGCCCTTCCACTCCAGGGAAAATCTCGACAAATGCTCCAAAACTTACAAGACGTTTGACCGTGCCTTCAACGATATCCCCTCGGGAAATCCGGTTTTCAATATCCGTCCACGGACCTGGCAGCGTATTTTTGCGGGAAAGGGAAATGCGTTCATTATCCCGGTCAACGGCTAATATTTCTACTTTTATCTTTTCTCCTTCTGAGACGATGTCCGATGCTTTTTCTACGTGTTCATGGGCTAATTGGGAAATATGAACGAGCCCGTCGATTCCGCCTAAATCAACAAATACGCCAAAGTTTGTTATCCGCTGTACGGTACCTTCTACTACTTGTCCTTCTTTTAATGAATCAAGCAGCTGCTGCTTTTTCGCCTGTTCTTCTTCTTCGACCACTGCACGGTGGGATAAAATAATCCGGTTTTGTTCTTTATCTAAATCGACGATTTTTACCGTTAATGTTTTGTCTTTATAATCGGAAAAATCTTCGATATAGAACGTCTCCACTAATGAGGCAGGAATAAATCCCCGTAAACCGACATCAACGACAAGTCCGCCTTTTACCACTTCTTTTACTGTCGTAGTAAAGGTTTCATTATTTTTATATTTCGCTTCTAAATCAGCCCATGCTTTCTCCGCATCCACCTGTTTTTTGGATAAGATGACGACATCATCTTCTTCGATTTTTTTCACTTTTAAGGTGACCGTATCCCCTTCTTTTACAACGTCACTAGCGGATTCCACATGCAAATTGGATAACTCCCCAATCGGAAGAATGCCTTCCGTTTTATAACCAATATCAACAAGTACATGTTTTTCTTCAACTTTAACTACAGTTCCAGTTACCTTGTCTCCCACGTTTAATTGTTCCATTTCTTTATTTTCTTCACTCATATCCTTAGCCTCCTAAATACAATTCAAAGATACACTAAAAGAGAAATAATTACCTATCTTTTTATAACTTCTAATAATTGCTTTTATTTGTCAAGTAAAGCTTCCTGATGATAAGAATCGATCAGGCGCTGGATTTCATCCATAATCGCCTGTGCTACCTCTTTGGCCGAAGTTTTATTCATGCGGTACGTTTCCATATGTATTGGTTTTCCATAGATGACAGTCAATTTTTTAAACGGCTTGTATGGGCCGATAATTGCACATGGAACGACTTGAGCATCGGAACGGAGGGCAAAGAAACCTGCTCCAGCCAGAGGTTCCTGGATTTTTCCCGTTTTGCTCCTTGTTCCCTCTGGAAATAATCCTAAAGTTTTTCCTTCTGCCAAAATTTCTAACCCTTTCCGTAATGCGTTGCGATCTCTGAGCCCCCTTTTAACGGGAAACGCATGTATCCCTGTTAATAGTTTACCTAAAAAGGGATTTTCAAACAATTCTCCTTTTGCCATAAAATAAATATCCCGTGTTGACGTAATTCCGACGACCGGCGGATCTAAATTGGAAATATGATTGGAACATAGTAATACGGCACCTTTCTGCGGAATATTTTCTTTGCCGATGACCTGAATTCGGTATAACGGATAAAATATAATTGAGACAACTGCTTTAGCAATTTTGTATAGCATCTTATTCTCCCTCAAAATCATTCATAATTGTTTCTTGGCAATGTTTAAAATTCGGTCTGCAACTTCCTGTATCGTCATCGATGTTGTATCGATTTCAATCGCTCCGTCTGCTTTAATTAATGGAGATGCTTCTCTTTCTGAATCGATACGGTCCCTTAAAGCGATTTCTTTTATTAACTCTTCCATATCAGATGGGATTCCCCTGCGTTTATTTTCTTCGTATCGGCGTTTCGCCCTTTCCTCTACACTTGCCACAAGGAAAATTTTCACTTCAGCGTCGGGCAGCACCTGGCTTCCAATATCTCTGCCATCCATGACAACTCCTTTATGCCGGGCCATTTCCCTCTGTCTTGCAACCATTTCTTTTCGGACTTTTGGATGTTTTGCTACGTAGGAGACTTGTTTCGTTACTTCTTGAGACCGGATTTCTTCGGTAACATCGATGTCATCGAGCAGTACCTTTTGTTCTGAATCAATTTGAAGAAAATCAATTTTCGTACGCATTAATAATTGCAGTAAGGCATCTTCATTATTTACATTGATGCCGTTTTTTAATGCTTTCAATGTGATCGCCCGATACATCGCCCCCGTATCGATATATAGAAATGACAATTTTTTTGCAACTATTTTTGCTACGGTGCTTTTTCCTGCAGCTGCAGGACCATCGATAGCGATGGCAAAATTACGTTTCTCCATAAAAACGAATCATTCCTCTCGTCGTATATACCCATTGGTGCAAAAAATATTTTTATAAGTTACATTAATTCCTTTTGTCTCGCTTCCCGTTGTTTTTCAAAGCAAAATTGAATGATCTTTTGCTGGTCATGGCTGTCCAAATGAATAAATTTCACTGCTGCTAACTGAATACGGCGATTCGCTTCTTTTATATTGACGACTTCGCCATTTGCCGTTATGTATACATTTTCACCCGAATGCATAGGCAAAACTATCGTAGCTTCGAGTTTCTCTCCTTGTTGTAACGAGACGTCTTGGGGAAGGATAATCGACACTCCTCCTCCGCTAATATCCGACGTAACTGTAGTAAATGGAGAAAAAGCGTTTTGCAAACTATGAACCGCCACGTCCACAGCCGTTTCAATCCGCACAAAATTTCGGCGCTGTATTTTTTTTATCTGTTCTTTCGCTGGTAAAAGGATTGCAAGAGTCGGGATACGGTATTTTCCCTTTTTTACAATTTTACTTTCAAATTGGTGGGCAATTTTTTCCTGATCTAAAAATGTTACGGTAATTTTCGTATTAAGCGGTAAAAAGGAGCTTCGTTTTGTTCGCTGGTGTATCGGTAAGTCAATAAACAGATAGCTTTTGTTTTTATCAATCACTTTGCAATGATATTTTTCATTTTTCATTGTTTTCGGGTCAAGAGCTTCCAGCTGAAGTTTCGTTCCTATCTTCATCGTATCCCCCCAACCATTCTTCCTGCTGTCTACTCATTATTACTCTTATTATGACAAAAATAAAGGAAAAGGGAAAGGCTTTTTGCCTTTCCCGCTAATTTACCGCATAGTTTAATTCTGTACCGCCCAGCTTTTCTACTTTTTCTTCTAGACCGGACATGGCATTAACAAATATCCGGTACGTATCATTGTTATACGTTCCTAAAAAATCATAAACGAGAACTTCTTCACCTAAATCGTTTTCAATAATCGCAATTCCTTCCTCATGTATTTCGACGTTTGGGTTTACCATCTTTTTTGCTTCCTCATTGCTCATTTCTGGTTCTGGGATATCCCTGTCTCTATGGTTTTTGTAATAGGATTCTGCCGTTAATCCGAGAATTTCTCCATTGTCCAAGGCAACTTTCACTTCGACAGCATCGGAATAAACTTTTATTCCGTCATCATTATACAAGAACGTATACGCGCCTATATTGTCAAATTCACTGCTCTGGAACATTTCCATATTTTCAAAGCCTAATTCTTTCAGAAATTCCGACGCTTTCCGGCTTCCTTCATTTAAACTGATTTTCCTCTCTCCGATTTTCCGTTGAATGAGCAATGATATAGGATGACCGCCTTGCTTCAAAATATCAACGTATCCTTCTTTGCCTTTTTGATGATAGGATGCACTGTATAGCGGCACGTCGGCCCCGTCACCGGTTTCGGTCAAGGTAATTTGTTTTTCATCCTTCAAATTTAGCAAATTTCGACTAATCCTTAAAGCTTCATTTTCGCCTATTTCTTTCCCGGAAATGTTCTCAAAAGCGTGCTGTTTTGCAGAAGTTCCGATTAATGCTGAATGGACATTGCTTTCTGTATATCCTTCCACCGTTTTTTCCACCGTTTTTAAACCGTCGATAATGGTATTGTCGACATTTTCGTCATTATTCGCCAATGCGAGCTGAACGTCCATCCAGCGCAAATTATTTTCCAGGGCAAGATGCTGAACTTTCCTTAATTCCTGTTCAATCTCTGCCGACTGTTCATATAGAGACTGGAGAATGTCCGACTCTTCTTCCGTCAGCGGTTCGTCGTTCAAATTCCGCACCGCGGTCCTGTAAGTAAAATCACCAATATTGGAAAGAAATTCTTCGGTTTTGTTGAAAGGCAATAGCCCTAACGGCAATTGTCCGACATTGGCGTTCGCCTCTGATGTCAGTCGCCAAATTTCCACCATTTGCGGTGACAAGCGCTGATCCGAATTCATTGCCAATGCCGTCCCTATTTCATCATGGATTAAATCGATATAATACACTAATTCATGGAAAGCTCGCTGGTACGTATTTTCCGCCTGGATAAGAATGGCATTTTTCTCTTGATGTTCCTGATATCCCCAAAAGGCTGTTCCTGCAATCCCTAATGTTAACAATCCGATGAGTATCCATCGCAACAAAGCTATTACTCCCTTCTATTTGCAGAATATATGTTTTCCGATTTTCTTAATTTGCGGTCTTGACCAAATCCAAGGTGAAGTGGCTGTTTCCGGATTAAAATAGTACAATGCATTTCCGGTCGGGTCCCATCCATTAATTGCATCCAGCACCGCCTGTCTCGCCGTTTCGTTAGGAGTCAGCCAAATCTGCCCGTCCGCTACCGCAGTAAAAGCACCCGGCTCAAAAATAACTCCTGCTACCGTGTTGGGGAAGGATGGACTTTCTACCCGGTTTAAGATGACCGCAGCCACCGCCACTTGTCCTACATACGGCTCCCCCCTAGCTTCACCATAAACAGCATTTGCCATTAACTGTATGTCATTTTGTGAAAAACCTTGGGGTACGTTCACCGCCGTCACGGTAGGACCGTCATCTGCTGTTTCCCCTTGCCCGGCTTGTTTCGTTTTTGCTGGTGCTGATTGTTTTTCTTTATCTACACCTCCATAATGGGTAAATTTTTTTCCTTTGGCGATCTGTTCTTTCACGAAAGCTTCATCGTATTTACTGGCCTTCACCAGTTTCTGCTTCGTCTCTTCTCCCGCCAGACCGTCAATTTCCAGTCCGAATTCATATTGAAAGTTTCGCAATGCCCAATACGTTCCCCAGCCGAATACACCGTCAATTTTTCCGTTATAGAAACCTAAATATTGTAGTCTTGCTTGTAATTCAATGACGTCATCTCCGGTAGCGCCATGCTGAATAACTTGATTGCTAAATGCCTCTGTCTGTTGAGGGCTTATCATATTTACTCCTAGAAAACAAAGCATTATGATTATACATAAACATGTAGATTTGTTTCTGCCCATCGTTTTCCTCCTAATATACTTCAGTTATTGGTATTATTTTTCGAAAAAGCTCTTTTTTTATGCACAGATAGATAGAATGAGCGAAGAAAAATGTGAAAACCCCTCTGCTCTAAAGAACAGAGGGGTCTTAAACGAACTGATTGGCAGATTTCACACGGCGCAGTGCCATAAACCATAATAAAACCATAAAGGGAGAAAGAATGTAAATCCAATTCTGGCCAATCGACAATAAAATATAATTATATATTCCGTGAAGAACAAAAGGAATAAAAAACGCTAAAAACCGGTTAAAATTAGTATGATGAGGTGTTAATTTAGCCTTGCCGAAATAATAGCCCATGATTACACCAAACAATGCATGGGAGGAAACCGGAAAAAAAGCCCGCATAAAAGCGTATTCGATTCCATTCGTAATCAAGTATAAAATATTTTCTACCGAGGCAAATCCGAGGCTGATGGATACGCCGTAAACAATTCCATCATAGTGATCATCAAATTCGTCATGATAATAAATGGTGAAAACAAAAATAAACCATTTGAAAAATTCTTCAAAAAAAGCAATGAAAAAGAACGATTGGATAAAATAATTATTCGTAATGTCTTCCGATGTCAATACATATTGGATAAACATAATAGGAAATACGAGGATTGCTCCTGTCAAAAATGTCCTTATTATTAAAGAAATTGGTTCCGTCACTTTATCTTTTAA
Organism: Compostibacillus humi; assembly: GCF_014637175.1. GTDB lineage: Bacteria > Bacillota > Bacilli > Bacillales > Amphibacillaceae > Oceanobacillus > Oceanobacillus humi. The sequence continues at coordinate 30,638 of NZ_BMEV01000003.1, forward strand.
GTAAAAATAGGAGAGTAAAGCGAAGGAAGGAGCAAGACCTGCGGATAAAATGGCAAACATTGTTATTACCTCTTTCCATCACACTAATGATATCGTAACATGATGATAGACTTATGAAAATAGGATTATAGGGGGGTTTTTCTGTGAAGAAAATACTAATTATCCATACCGGAGGAACAATCTCTATGCTTGAAAATAAAGAAACAAAAGAAGTGAATTTTTTCGGGGGGTCCCATCCGCTGTTAAATGAGCTGAATAAATTAGATATTAATGCGAAAATCGATGAACATATACAATTTGATTTGCCGTCTCCACATATTACACCGCAGCATATGTTCTTGCTATCCCAAAAAGTTAGCGCGGAACTGCCTTTCTACGATGGAATCGTTATTACCCATGGAACGGATACGCTGGAAGAAACGGCTTATTTTCTCCATTTGACGGTAAAAACGGACAAACCAATTATCATTACTGGAGCAATGCGATCGAGCAATGAAATCGGTTCTGATGCCCTATATAATCTTATTTGTTCCGTACGTGTGGCAATGGATCAAAAGGCTGCCAATAAAGGGGTATTAGTTGTGATGAATGATGAAATCCATTCGGCGGAAAATGTTACAAAAACATCGACAAGCAACATCGCTACCTTTCAAAGTCCGCAATTTGGTCCGTTAGGCATAATAACGAAGAATGCCATTTTCTTTCATCGGACCATATTACAACAGCCGATATTTCCAGTTAACAGCATATCCAAGCATGTTATTTTGCTGAAAGCATATGCTGGCATGGATTGTCGGCTATTAGCTGCAGTGCAAGAAATAAAGCCGGACGGAATCGTAATTGAAGGATTCGGACAAGGGAACTTGCCGGAATCGGTCGTTCCAGCGCTTCAGGCATTTATCCGCGCATCGATTCCGGTAATCCTCGTTTCCCGGTCCTTTACAGGAACGGTTCAGCCGACCTACAGTTATGCAGGAGGCGGCAAACAATTAAAGGAAATGGGGGTCATTTTTGCCCAAGGTATGACAGGCCAAAAGGCCCGCATTAAATTGTTAATTGCTTTGGAGCATACAACGAATTTACATGAACTGGAAAGCATCTTTGAATCATTTGCTTAACCAACAGAAAAAGCAAGTGGAAATCCACTTGCTTTACTCCGTTTTCTCTTTTACCGATTGGGCAATTTGTTTTCCATGGAACCGGCCATTTTCGATAAAAATTTCGTTGTTGTTAAATCCGGCAGCCACCACACCTGCGATATAAATACCAGGTACATTTGTTTCCATCGTTTCTTCATCAAAATCCGGTTTTCCGGTATGAGGATCAACGTTGACACCTGCCATTTTTAAAAATTCAATGTCCGGCCGATATCCGGTCATGGCAAAGACAAAATCATTTTTCCTTTTTTGGAGTCTTCCCTTTATCGTAAAATGAATTTCTTCATTCGTAATCTCGACAACTTCAGATTCAAATATCATTTCGATTTTTCCTTTGCGAATAAGGGAATCGAATTCAGGAAGAATCCATGGTTTAATACTCTTCGAATATTCCTTGCCGCGGTAAAGGACGGTTACTCTTGCTCCTGCATGAAACAGCTCCAGTGCCGCATCGACAGCTGAATTTTTTCCTCCGATGACCGCAACATCTGTATCATAATAAGGATGAGCTTCTTTAAAGTAGTGGGTGACCTTTTCTAAATTTTCCCCAGGAATGTTTAAATAATTCGGCTGGTCATAATAGCCTGTCGCAATGACGACAAAATCGGCATAATAAGTTTGGACTTCTTTGTTCTTCGTCGTCGTTCTAACGAGAAATCCTTCATTCGTTTTTTCAATCTGTTCCGCTTTTTCGAAAGTATGAATACGAAGTTTGTTCCGTAAACAAACTTCGCGGTAATACGCCAATGCTTGCAGGCGTACTGGTTTTGGCTTTTCTGTAATGAACGGAACATCCCCTATTTCTAAACGTTCGCTCGTACTGAAAAATGTCTGATGGGTCGGGAATCGATACAAGGAATTGACGATGTTTCCTTTTTCGATAATCAGCGCCCGGATGCCCAACTTTTCTAATTCCAGTGCACACGATAAGCCGCAAGGACCGGCACCGATAATGATTACTTGTTCTCTATTCATTTCTCTTTCCCTCTTTCTATATATCACCAAAAAAACTCCTATCTTCATAAGACAAGATAAGAGTTTTTTTGTTTTTGTAGGCAAGCATTTTTAATTTAGACCCAGCCGCGGAATCGGGATGCTTCTGCCATCTTACGTACACCGACCATATATGCAGCAAGGCGCATATCGACATTTCTCGTTTGTGCTGTATCGTAAATATTGTTAAATGCTTTAATCATAATCTCGTGGAGACGTTTATCAATTTCTTCCTCTGTCCAATAGAACCCTTGGTTATTTTGTACCCATTCGAAATAGGAAACGGTTACTCCGCCTGCGGATGCCAAAACATCTGGTACAATCAGAATACCCCGTTCTGTCAGAATTTTCGTTGCTTCCATCGTTGTCGGGCCATTGGCAGCTTCAACGACGATACTTGCTTTAATGTTGTGGGCATTTTCAATCGTTATTTGGTTCTCCACAGCTGCAGGAATGATAATATCACATTCCTGTTCCAGCAATTCTTTATTCGTAATCGTATTATTAAATAATTTTGTAACGGTACCAAAGCTGTCCCGACGGTCCAGCAAATAATCTATATCCAGTCCATCCGGATCATATAATGCTCCATAGGCATCGGAAATTCCGACAACTTTTGCTCCTGCATCATGCATAAATTTGGATAAATAACTGCCCGCATTGCCGAATCCTTGCACGATAACTTTGGCGCCTTTTACATTTATTCCTCTTTTTTTTGCAGCTTCATTTAAGACGATGGTAACTCCTTTAGCCGTTGCCGTTTCCCTTCCGTGGGACCCGCCTAAAACAAGCGGCTTGCCCGTAATAAAACCGGGGTTATTAAATTCATCGATACGGCTATATTCATCCATCATCCATGCCATAATTTGTGAGTTGGTCATCACATCAGGAGCAGGAATGTCTTTCGTAGGGCCGACGATCTGACTAACTGCTCGCACGTACCCCCTGCTCAATCCTTCTAATTCACGGAAAGACATTTTCCTCGGATCACAAACAATACCGCCTTTAGCTCCACCATATGGCAAATCAACGATACCCGCTTTTAAGCTCATCCAAATAGATAAAGCTTTTATTTCGTTCTCTGTAACATCAGGATGGAAACGAATGCCGCCCTTTGTCGGGCCGACTGCATCGTTATGCTGTGCGCGATACCCTGTGAATACTTTTACGGAGCCGTCATCCATCCGAACAGGAATCCGTACGGTTAACATGCGCAATGGATCTTTTAGCAATTCGTAGACTTCTTCTGGGTAACCTAATTTTTCTAGTGCAGTTTTTATAACTGCTCGGGTAGAAGCTAGAACATCTAAATTCTCCTGATTTGCTTTGGTGGAACTTGCTGCTTTTTCGGCTACCATGAATTTACCCCCTAAAATTCAATGAAATGTGATAAATAATATTCATGTAAACGCTCTACTCAGAAATTAGTATACACTTTCAAAATAAATATGCAACATAAAAATAAAATTTGTGATAATTGGCACTATTCCGCTATACTAGCTTAAGACGTGGATAATTGGATTAGTTTTTCAACCATATCTTCATAGTCAATTCCAACCGCTTTCGCCGAATCAGGAAATAGGCTTGTCGGTGTCATTCCCGGCAGTGTATTCACTTCTAATATAATTGGCTGTTCATCTTCTGACAAAATGAAATCAACCCGGGAATAGGTTTTGCAGCCTAATGCCTGGTGAGCTAAAACAGCATATGTTTGAATCTGTTTTGTCAGTTTTTCGTCAAGGTCAGCTGGTACAATATGTTCACTTCCTCCAGGGGAATATTTTGATTCGTAATCGTAATATTCATTTTTAGGAATAATTTCAATTATCGGCAGTGCTGTTTCATTGTTTGGTGTTCCCCAAACCGGTACCGTCAGTTCTCTTCCTTTTACAAAGTCTTCCGCCAATATCGTTTCATCGCTTTCCAGCGCTTTTTTAATTGCTGGGAGAATCTGTTCTTTATCCTTAACGATAGTTAATCCGAGGGTAGAACCTTCTTGATTCGGCTTAATGACAAAGGGAAGCTTAAACTTATTTTCAACCGTTTCTGCCACCTGTTCCACGGTCTCTTTGCCGGAAACCGTAAAGGCTTCACTGTAAGCTACAGGAATTTGGTTCATTTTAAAAATTTGTTTTGCTTTTGCTTTATCCATGGCAAGGGCGGAGGCTAACACACCGGAACCAACGTAAGGCAGCCGCAGCATGTCCAATAGTCCTTGAATTTTTCCGTCTTCGCCAAATTTTCCATGCAGTCCGATAAATACTAAATCGACTTTTAATTGGAGAAGTTCATCCAGCCGTTCAGGATGAAAATCAATCCCTATTACCTCATGGCCTTTCTTTTGCAAAGCTTTCATTATTTCTTTTCCGGAGGATAGGGAAACTTCCCTTTCTTTGGAAACCCCACCATAGAGCACGGCAATTTTCATTCAGTTACACTCCTTATTTAGCCTTCTTTTTGGAAACTTTCTTTCAGTTTCCGTTATTAAAAAATATCTCATCGATTTTCATGATTGCTTGGGAAGAAAATATCGGCTTTCCATATTCCTTTAATCGATGGGAAGTGATTATGCTTGGGCAGGAATACTCAGACATTACGGCAATGAGATCTTCCTGATTACAATTTAATATGTCCTCTTCTTCCAGAAGCATATAATACTCGCCTTCAAAATAATAAATTTGTCCGCCGGTAATATTCATGGCCGATAATTTGCACGAAAGCTGCAAGATATGTTCAAAATCAGCAAACGAAAATATCATTTCCTTGCTTTCGTCTAACGTGACATTCATTTGGATATAATCATCATTCCAATCATGGACGGATTGAAGAAGGGTTACTGTAACGTGAAGCCCCTGTGCTTGCATCAAATAAACATGAACTTGCAATGTCCCTTCCAATTCAATACCAAGTTCATCACTCGCTTCATAAACCATGTCACTAAATAAATGCTGGATGGACGTTATGTCTTTCCATGTATTGTTTGTAATAAAACCCCTTTCAATCAGATCATCAAAGGTTAAAAAAATCGAAAATTGGTTACTGGACAAACGTTCGATTCGCAACGGCCTTCCTCCCTATTCAATGATCCTTATGTACGTAGCTGAATTGCGATTTTGTTTATTTCAATATATGCAAGTATTTGCCTATTTGGGCATATTCACTCAAAAATTATTGCTTTCTGCCAATACCCAAGCAATAATTGCAATGAGGACCAAAATTACCGAAAGAAAGCGAATTAGCGGCTTGCTAAAGCTGAAGTGGGATTTTCCGCTGTTTTTATGTACTTCTCTTCGGGGAGGAAGATTTAATATGTCTATTTCTTCAAAGCTATCTTTTGATTGCTCTTTCAATTTATCCTTTGGTTGCTCCTTATCATCCATTATCTCCCGCAGTTCGTTGGCCTGGTCCATCATCTTCTCTTCATCTTTTACATTCATTCGTTTTCCCTCCACCTTGAAAGTGAATATACAAACCTAACAAAAAGTCCACGACAAAATGTGCTGTAATAGTAACGAGCAAGTTATTCGTCAATACAAATAAATATCCTATGATAAAACTGACAATAATAACGGAAGCAAACAGAACGGGCTTTGTCAGATAACGAAAATGGACGATGGCAAAAAGAATGCTTGCAGCAGCAAAGCCAAAAACTGATTGTATTACTCCGCGAAAAAGCATTTCTTCCGCTAACGCAATAAAAATGGCGAGAAAGAAAATATACGGTATTGATACGTTTTTAAATATTTTCTCATTAATTCCGCCGTCGTCTATTTTTTCGCGGGAAACATATTTCATTAACACAATATCGATCAGGACGATTGCTATCCCCGGCATCAGCCCGTAGTATAGAATTTCTTTTATGTTCCATTTAAAAAGGTCCATCCATGCTGTTATCGAATCAAAGAAAAAGAAACTTAGAATGATGCTTATAGCAAACAGCAAACATTGGGACAGCCATACTTGTGTTCTCAGTTCTTTATCCGAAAGCTGTTTTGCGATTTCACTCTGTTTCAATATCTTCACCGACTTGGAGAATGTATTTTAATTGCTGCTGCCAATCATTATAGGAAATAACCTTGTTTTTCTTTTCTAATAATGGCAGCTTTCCCCAATCCAATCCGCATCGGCTGCAGCACGGTCCTATTGGCGGAGAAAATGACGATTGAAATTCTGCATATAAACTTTCGCGCAGGCATGATTTGCTGTTCACCCATTGTACCATCTCTTCCAGCTTTTTCATCTTCCAATCATGCCTTTCCCGGATAAAAGCTAAAATGGAATGATATGCTTTTTTCGATTTTTCTGTTGTTAAATGGATGTAATTTCCTTTAATCATATCATGTTTTTCAAGCTGAAACTTTAAAAATCGCCATTGAATTTCATTCAGTTCAAATTGATTTTCCATGTAAAGATCCTCCGGAACCGGTTTCCCTTGGTTGTAAAGGGCAGTCATATATTGAAAAACACGGAAGACCGTTTCTTCTTCAGGCAGCTCCTGCTTGATCAATTGTTCAGGGATATGTATGTCCTGATTGGTAAAAAGAAGCAAACTTAAACTTAATTCACCATCACGTCCAGCCCGTCCAGCTTCTTGAATATATGATTCCTTTTGCATTGGCAGATGGTAATGGATAATTAAGCGGATGTTGTCTTTATTAATTCCCATACCGAACGCGCTAGTGCAGCAAATAATGTCAAGCTGATCATTCATAAATTGCTGCTGAACAGCTATTCGATCCGTCTGTTCCATTCCGCCATGATAAAAGGTAACGTGACGGTCGGAAAAGGCTTTAGCTAAGATAGCGGCCGTTTTTTCCGCAGTTTTTTTGCTGGAAAAATAAATAAGTGACGGTACGGTATATGTATTTAACAGTCGGATGATTTTCTCTATTTTTTCCTCGTCGCTGTTTACCTTTTCTGCAGCGAGTACGATATTCGGCCGGTCCATTGGATAAATCCGCTTTTTCATATTTGGTTTTTTTAAAGAGAATATAATATCCTGCTGGACTTCAGGGGTTACCGTAGCACTAAGTGCAAGTGTTGTCGGCTGTTCAAGAGTGTCCAGCACCGTGCTTAACTTTAAATAATCCGGCCGGAATTCGTGGCCCCATTGGGAAATACAGTGGGCTTCATCAATAACAAATAAGCTCACCCGTACATTTTTAAAATGGGCAACCGTTGCCGGATGGGTCAATAATTCCGGCGATACGTACAACAGTTTATACCGATGCAGGTTTTTCAGCACCTGTTGCCGCTGCCTTACGTCCATAAAGCTATTTAATGTCGTTACGCCGGGTACCCGCATCGCCCGCAGCTGCTTTACCTGGTCGATCATTAGGGAAATAAGTGGAGAAACGACAATGGTCAGTCCCTCGAGCAGCATGGCCGGCAACTGGTAGCAGACGGACTTGCCCGACCCTGTTGGAAGAACCCCTAAAACGTCTGTTCCTTCCAGCACATCTTGAATAATTTCCTTCTGGCCTGGCCGAAAGGTAGGATAGCCAAAATATTTTTGCAGCTCTTTTTCCAGTAATTGTTGTGCCATGCATACCACCAATTTTCTTTATTTATTTTGGTTTGATAATACAAGCCGGATTTGAAAGTAATCAATGTGATCTGGCACCGCATTTTTTATATCTTTCAGCTTAAAGGAATTCAATCTTTTTATCGCCTGGACAATCTCCATTTTTTCCTCCGGTGATACGAACGGTTCAATGGGAAAATCCGGAACAGAAATGGCTAATTCAACGATATGATCATGAATTGTATTAATCTTTAATTTTCGGATGGACGCAATTTGTTCAATCCCATAGCCTTTTTGCAGTAAGCGGTATGTTGTTTTTGCCGATTCTGTCAGCGCAGCTGCCGGAATACTATTTTTGGAAACAAAGGACAGGTGCGGATATAAGTCTTTTTCTTTATTCACTTTGACATACATTTGATGTTTTACACTTTCTAACAGGAGGATGACGTCATGCCGATCTTGGGAAAATTTTTCTGCTAATTGCTCGATACTTAAACCGTATCTTTTATAGCCGGTTAACCGGTGTACAAAAATTCCTTTTTCCAGTTCCGAAAATGGCTGCAACAAGTTATACAGTTCTTGATACAGTCCCTTTAGCCAATTCTTTTCCTTCCCCTTTATTTTTGGGTATATCTGTTTTATCCAATATTGTATTTTTCGATCGTCAATAATAGGGAGAAAAGTGGTATTACCCATATTCCTGTTCGTTAATGTTTGGATTAAAAGCAGAAGCCGGCTATAGAAAATATTTGCTGCATCTCCAAACCTTTTTCCATAAAAGCATTTCATCTTATATCTTTTCAGCAATACATGGCCTTGATCCGTTAAGCGGTAAAAGGAATTCGATTCCTTTCCCCTTCTGATCAATTTTTTTCTTTCCAGTTCCGTAATTTTTCTTTCAAAATCATCTCTTGTTAATGTGGGATAAATTCGATAATAATTTTCCAATCGAAATAAAAAAGCATCCTGAACGGTTTGAATTCCTTTTTTTCCTTTTAGCAAATGATATATGCTGGATGCTGAACGTTCTTCATTCAATTCCTTTATACATGTTAAAATAATCGCTTCGAAAAGCATGTTCTTCCCCATTTCGAACAAAAATAGACATCTTTCATTTAAATAATAGCACAGGAAGATTAAATCGAGGAGAAAAACGACAGCTGAGAAGAAAGGGTTAGTAAGGACAGCGGCATTTCAACAGGAAATGCATCATCCAGCTCCGGATATACGATCCAAAGCTGGATGTAAAGTATAGGATCTATTTCCCTATAGTATACGGATTCACGCCTTCTGGCACTTTTATCGGCTGTTCCAAAATATAATTTCCAATCCGGACTATCTTTATATTGTCAAAACGGACAGATTCGAAACCATAGCTTTTGGCTGTCATTAATATCGCATCAATCATGACGGAATACTTTTCATTGTTTTCTAGTATTGCCTTTCCGGTATATTCGAGCACGAGTTCTTTTTCATCTTCTGTTATACGAAAGTTGATTTCTTCCGGTATCGTATTTGTTAAGTGAAAGGCCGTATCCTCCTCCTTCATTTCCAAAATTGCTTCATCGATAGGAAAATCCGGTTGTTGCGGCACAGGTACAAGATATCGTTCCTTATATAACTTGTAACTTGCCCTCTCTTCGGGAAGGATTGGCATTTCTTCCATTTTCCCGAACGGGCCTAAGTCAATTGTATTGCCGTCTGCCGTTTCGAAAACTGCTTTTGTAATGCCGTGGGGAGCAAACATAACCGATAACGTCTTTTCAAATTGATACGCCCTGACTGAACCTTCACCTAAAGAAAAATCTTGCGGAAGCTGAACTTTGACGATCTTTTTCTCATCGTCGATCGAATAAGTTGCACCTTGCAGTAAAAAGTCGTTATCTGCCAGCTCATGCTCTTCCATATATTCAGGTAATTTATTATAAAGTTCGTCTAAATTCCCTTTGGCGGAAACGACAAATGTTATCGGAATTAAATATTGTCCCTGTTCGTCCGGAATTGCTCCGAATATGACGTTTTCGTCATCATTCACAGTATGAAGTACGTAAGCATGACTTTTATCAGCCTCTGCGGTAAAAAGGGCATCATAATTCTCGTCTTCGATCATCGTTAATTGTTCATCCTGTGCTTCCATTGCCCCGCTTGAATCATTAGCTACTTCTGAAGTAAAGTGAGAGTCGGATAAATTATAAACAAACGGAATAAGAACGATTATAAATATGGCAGCTGCCGTTGCCAATACCGGTGCAAACCGGCTGAATTTTGAACGATCATGAGATGCTAAATCGGTCATATTGTCCTCTAGCGCAGACTGTTTATATATCTGGTATTTCTCCTGGCGGTCTTCCAATCTGGGCATTTGCTGCAATAATTGAATAATTTCCTTTTCATCGTTTCCCTTCCTTGACTTCATTTTCCGTCCCTCCTTTCTCTTCATCTTCCAATAAATATTTCCGTAAATTTTTTAATCCGCGATGCTGGGTAGTTTTTACTTTGCTAATACTGAAATTTAATATTTCTGCCGTTTCCTGTATGGAAAAAGATAAAATATACCGCAATATTAGAACGCTTCTTTGATCTTTTGTGCATTTGTCCAAATAATGATAAACCCTTCGTATTTCATCATTTTGAATGGCAATTTCTTCCGGAAGGCTTTTATTGTCCGGAATGATTTCCCCTTTTTCACTCCAGTCAAAAAATTGGGAGATGCGTTTCTTCATCCGCTGCTGAGAGCGAAAGTAGTCGTATGTTACGTGCCGGGCAATGGAAAAGAGCCAAGTTTTTTCGCTGCTTTCCCCCTTAAAGGTGTAGTATGACTTCAACACTTTAATATATACTTCTTGGATTAAATCTTCGGCGATGGTTCGATCTTTGACTATATACATGATGAATTGGAATAAGTCCTGATGGTACGTATCATACAATCGATCAAAAACGGTTTTCATTTGGAACCTCCGTCCGTTTCATAAAAATAGTCGTTATTCCATGTAAATAGTTACACTAATAACTATATGGGAAAAAGGGAAAAATACCAAGTTCAACTTCTATAAAAGCAAAAAAACTCTGCAAGCCAATGATTGACTTGCAAAGTTTTTCGCTTAATCGAGAGGAATCCGGAAACTAAATGTAGTTCCTTGCTGCAGTTTGCTTTTTACGCTTATTGTTCCTCCATGACTTTCCACAATGTTTTTTGCAATGGCAAGCCCCAATCCGGTACCTTTTTTCTCCTTATTTCTCGTTCTTGATTTATCTGCTTTATAAAAACGCTCAAAGACAAAAGGCAAATCTTCTTCCGGAATTCCGCTTCCATTATCTTCAATCGAAACATACAATTCGCTTTCCGAGTTTTTTACTTTAATAAGGACAAACCCGTGATCATCGGTATGCCGGATGGCATTGTCGATTAAGTTTGTAAATACTTGCTCAATTTTATCCGGGTCTAAGGAGACGTAACGAACTGTTAGCTGAAATTCGTGCATCAGGCGGATATTGTTTTCCGTTGCAACCCCTTGGAATTTCTTGACAATTCGCTGCAGGTACGGTTTAATTTCCACAAGTTCCTTTTGGAGCTGGCTATGGCCAGCTTCCATTCGGGCTAAATCAAGCAAATCATTTACTAAACGGCCCATGCGCAATGATTCTTCATGAATGATTTGCGCAAGTTCATTTTTCTCTTCTTTCGTCTCAGCAATGTCGTCTACGATTGCCTCGCTATATCCTTGCATCATTGAAATCGGCGTTCGCAGCTCATGGGATACGTTAGCGATAAAGTCTTTTCTTAATTTATCTGTTCTTCTTTCCTCCGTCATATCCCGAATTACTGCAACCGCTCCCCGGACGTGAGGGCCATCATACAAAGGAGTCATTAGCATGACGTAGATTCTTCCCTGGATATTAAATTCCCGAACTGCCTTTTTTTCTCCTTCGATGACTTCCTGCAATATTCCCTTAAGTTCCGCCGGAATTTCCTGATTTTTTTCATCGATCGGAATGTTATTTTCAAAGTAGAGATTTTCAAGAAATACTTTTGCAGGAGGGTTGACAACAATCATATGCCCGTTGCGGTTCAGCGTCATAACCCCGTCAGCCATGGAGCTGACGATGCTGGAAAATTGCTCTTTTTCCTGTCTGAGGGCATTAATATGAAACTTTAACTGTCTCCCCATACGGTTAAATTCTATCGCCAGATCGCCGATTTCATCGTGGGTCAAAATCGGAACTTTCGTATTAAATTCCCCTTTGGTAATTTCCCTCGCTGCTTCCCGCATTTTAATAAGCGGTGAGGTTACCCGGGTGGAAAGAAAAACAGCAAAAAACGTCGTTAAAATTAAGGCGACAGCAGCACCAAAATAAATAATTTTCCTTGTTTCCGCCTTCGTTTCATTGACGACATTCAATGATTGATAGACAAAAATGGCACCATTTCTCGTTGGTTTTCCGACGATAATAGCTTCAAAATCGGTATCAGGAAGAATGATTTCTTCTTGAACTTCCACGTTGCCATTTATAACTCTTTGCAATTCGGGCATTTCGTCCAGCCAGCTAGGCTCCATTGCAGTTAAATTTTCATCTGCAGAGTCTGAAACCCATATTTGCTGATCAGCATGAACGATAGCCACCCTGCTCGTCTGATCTTTTATCAGTTCAACGAATTCCTCGGAAAAAGTTTCGTTTTCTTGCTGTTCTAATAAAAGGGAGATTTTCGTTGCTACTTGCATTAAATTTTCTTCAGCCTTCGTAATATGAAAATTCTCGAAAAACTGCAGCAACAAGATGGACAAGATAAATAAAACGAAACAGACGAGACCAAGTATTGTTACTGCCAGTTTTCCGACAACACTACGCCAAAACATTATTTGCCATCATCTACTTCAAATTTATAGCCTACTCCCCAAACGGTGACGATCATTTTCGCAGCATCTTTGGAAACTTTGCTTAATTTTTCCCGCAATCGCTTAATATGGGTATCCACCGTTCGCAAATCTCCGAAGAATTCGTATTGCCAAACTTCCTTCAACAGCTGTTCCCGGTTAAACACTTTATCCGGCGACTTTGCCAAAAAGCAAAGAAGCTCGTATTCTTTCGGCGTAAGGCTTACTTCTTGTCCATCTGCAGTAACACGATGGGCATCATGGTCGATAGTTAAGTGCGGAAAAACAAGGACATCTCGTGTTGGCATTTCCGCTTCATTAAACTGGGAGGATTGAACCCTGCGCAGTATCGCTTTGACTCTCAAGACTGCTTCCCGCGGACTAAACGGTTTAACGATGTAATCATCTGCCCCGACTTCAAACCCCTGTACACGGTTTGACTCTTCCCCTTTTGCCGTTAACATGATGACAGGTGTACTTTTCTCTTTGCGCAGTTCCTGGCAAACTTCAATTCCGTCCATTTCCGGCATCATAATATCCAGGATAATGACGTGGTAATCATTTGCCAAGGCCATTTCTAATGCCTCTTTTCCGTTTGCCGCTTCTTCAACAGTAAATTCTTCCCGCTCAAGATACATACGCAGCAGCCTGCGAATCCGCTCTTCGTCATCCACAACTAACACTTTCGTTTCCGTTTCCATTTTGCTCCCTCCCTAAATAATGGAAAAACTTTCATTTTATCAGTTCGTAATAATAAATTTATGCATAAGAATGTAAACCAGCCATAACCAGGTTCACGACAATCAAGTTAAACATAATAATACCGAATCCGATGACGGCCAGCCATGCGGATTTTTCACCGTGCCAGCCTCGGGACAGCCGCAAATGCAAGTAGGCTGCATAAAAGAACCAAGTAATCAGGGCCCAAACTTCTTTCGGGTCCCATCCCCAGAAACGTCCCCAGGCAATTTCTGCCCAAATGGCGGCAAAAATCAGGCCGCCTAATGTAAATACTGGAAATCCAATCGTAACCGACCGATATTCAATTTCATCCAATAAATCTGCTTTAATATTTCTAAGCAATGGCTGGATTGTTGCGCCAATCCTTTTTCTAAAAATGAGGCGGGCAGCCAAATAAATGATGGACCCTGCAATGATGGACCAAATTAACGTATTAAACTTCCTGCCTGCATCTTCGCCTTGGAACCATGCCGGGGTTTCAAACCAAGGTTCCATGACACCCTCTGTTATTAGGGTGCCCCCGTTTGGCGCTGCAATCGGCGGCAAATGATATTCGGTAGTAACCGTATTATTTCCTTGGCTGTATTCAAAGGTTGCTTCATAATCCATCGCATTAAACGTAGTAGTAATTGCTACGAAACCAATTACAAGGAACAGAATATAAATGACAAACTCAAGCCAGAAATTTTGCTTTGTCCTCCGGGATTGGTCCGTCACTTTAATTAAATACATTAATCCGACGACAAAACTAATTCCCAAAATCCCTTGTCCAAGGGCGACAGTAGTTACATGAATGTATAGCCAATGGCTCTGCAAGGAAGGAACGAGCGGTGCAATTTCCGTCGGGAACATACTTGCATAGGCAATGATAATCATTGCGATAGGCAGCGCAAATAATCCTAAAAAGTTAAGCCTGTAATAGGCGTAAAGAATAATAAATGCCAAAACTAAGGCCATACCTAAAAAGGTGACAAATTCAAACATATTGCTTACCGGTGCATGGCCGCTTGCAATCCACCTTGTAATAAAATAGACGAGCTGGGCTAAAAATCCTGCTACTGTCAGCGAAAAAGCAATTCTTTCCATCGTGCGTTTTTTCCGATGCTGGTCTGTTCGTTTATCCCGAATCGTTGCACCGAAAAAGAACGTTGCAAGCAAATAACCGAAAAAAGCGGTATAAAGCGCGGTGCTGCTTACGCTTAATAAATCCATAATACTCCTCCTCAAGCAGTGTGAATGCTTTAGTTTTTTCTATTTGTCTGCACGATTACGATGATTTATCCAGTTCTTGCTGGTCCTCCACCATCGTAATATTTGTATCTTTAATCGCAATTTCAATCTCTTTTTTGATACCAAACCAGTTTTTGTTTGTATGGGCTGCCAGCAGCACTTTGCCATTGTTCGGATTAATCCATATACGACGGTGCTGCCAATACATTCCTTGAATGACACCAATCATAAAGATGGCTGCACCGATTCCGAAAAATGGAAGAGAACGGTCATATTTTACAGACAGTCCGCTAACATCCCGCATATCAAAATCTTGAATTCCCAATTTATAATTGTTTTCTCCTGTCGCATCGACATTACGTCCGATGCCGACAAAGCTTATTTCAGGCGCGTTTTCATCCGGCGGATAAACGAGAAATACAAAAGCAGGATTCCGGGGATAATTTGTTTCTGATGCAGGTACTCCGTTCTCGTCCAAATAATAGTCAGGATAATATTGATCAATGACGACACGGAATCCATTGTCCAGTTCATACTCTGATTCAGGATTTGTCAAATCAATGGTAAATGAACCAAAATCATTTTCTTCATTGTCCTTTTCCTGAATCGCAAAGGTCATGCTGGAAAATTCATTGAGCTGATATCCAGACTGATAGATGGTGAATTTGTCAAATTCAAGCGGTTTATTCATCTGGACGGAATCTTCCAATATAGGTTTTAGTTCTGGTTCTGCCCCAGGAAGCGGAGTATCAGCACGGTAAACGATCAGGTCCGTCTGGTAGTTGCTAGGAACCATGCCTTCTTTTTCCAATGCTTCGGCAAATTTTTCATCATCATGGACATCGAAAATAAAATCGATATTTTCTATGTAGTATTCCCCGTCGGTACCAGGAATAACAGTCGTTTCCCCTTCTCGCACCCAGACGTATTCCTCAAAATAAAATATTGGCGTCATTCTCAAAATCGCTGCTATTAAAATAATGATTAATCCAATATGGTTCACGTATGGGCCCCAGCGGGAAAATCTGCCCTTTTCCGCTAGTAAATTTCCGTTTTCTTCGGTAATGTCGTAGCGCATTTTTGCCAAACGTTCTTTTACAAGTTTTAACTCTTCGTCCGTCACATTTTCTGACTCGCTGTACAGCCGCTGCCTGCTTAAAAATGTTTTATGTTTTTTTGGTTTTTGTATTTTCAGCGCTTTGTACAGCGGCAAAAAGCGGTCAAGACTGCAAATAACGAGAGAGACACCGATAAGGGCGATCAAAATCATATACCATACCGAAGAGTATAAATTGTGAAAGCCGAGCTGATAATAAATTAATCCAAATATCCCGTATTGTGCTTCATAGAATACGGCAGGGTCCCGGTTTGGCGCATTAATAGGTATGTATTGTTCTTGCGGAAAAATTGTTCCAAGGATGGAAGCAATTAAAGCTAGAACGATAAGCCAGACCCCCACCTTCACGGAAGAAAAGAAAGCCCAAACTTTATCTATGAACGTTTTATTAAAGGTTTGGGAACGTCTTGCCGTTCCGTCATATCGCATATTTAACAATCTCTTTTTATCATTTCCGTCTATATGCTGGTTGCCCTCAATCGGCTTACCGCACGATTCACAAAGAACCGTTCCGATCGGGTTAACATGTCCGCATTCGCACTTTATTTCTTTCATAACTACCCCCCGCTTGTATTGGTTTTAATTGTGAATGTGTCCGAAAATCGTTCTTGCTTCAGTTTCATGGAAGCAGTGGATTACGGTTACGGCAAAATTTTGTTTAATGATCCTTCCAGCTTTTCCAGTGATAGGGCTCCATTGACGATTTCGACAATTTCTCCTTCTGGGCTGATGAAAAACGTGCTTGGGATAGGCCCTACTTTATATAAATCCCGGACTTCTTCGGTTTTATCATGGGGAATTGGAAAAGTGAGGCCGTACTTGTCGATAAAACGATCCACCACTAATTCGGTATTGTCTAAACTGACTGCGACAATTTCGATTCCTTTTTCTTTGTATTCAGGGTATAACTCCTGCATATATGGCATTTCTTTTTCACACGGTTTGCACCAGGTGCCCCAAAAATTGAGCATAACTCCCTTCCCCCGAAGCTCGCTTAAGGTGATTGTCTCCTGGTCATTATTTTTATTAATTTGTTTTAATTGAAAATCGGGAGCCTGGTCCCCAACACGGTAAATCGTCTTATCTTCCTGTAAATTGGAGACTACTGCAAAGATTATTGCACCGACCATTACTGCGAGT
The DNA here is from genome assembly GCF_014637175.1 of Compostibacillus humi. Classification (GTDB taxonomy): domain Bacteria; phylum Bacillota; class Bacilli; order Bacillales; family Amphibacillaceae; genus Oceanobacillus; species Oceanobacillus humi. Next base: position 47,414 of record NZ_BMEV01000003.1, read on the forward strand.
ATAATCGAACGGTATATTAAACGATTTCGTTTTTTTCTCTTTTTTGCTTCGGCTTTATCCAAAGTTAATCACTCCCTTATGCCATTATACCATGTATACCCATTGCTAAATTTGACTATTATTTAACATTTTTTATTGCCAAATGCCTTAATTGTTTTACTTCCTTTGGATTTAACGGCCGATATTCCCCCGGATTTAATCCTTTCAGATCAAGAAAACCGTAACGTTCCCGCTTTAGTTTTAAGACGGGGAAGCCAAGTTCATCCATCATTCTGCGAATGTGACGATTTTTTCCTTCATGCAGCGTAATCTCCAGAATCGCCGTATTGGATTTACGGTTTATTCCTTTCAATTTGACATGTACCGCCTTTAGAAAATCTTTCCCGGAACGAACGCCCTTCTTCAGCAGTGATAGATCTTGTTTCGTCGGGATACCTTTTACTTTTGCAATATACACTTTGTCGATTTTATATTTTGGATGCATGATCAGATTGGCGAACTCGCCGTCATTCGTTAAAAGGAGCAGCCCTGATGTATCGTAATCTAACCGGCCGATGGGAAAAATCCGTTCTGTTACCTCTTCACCAAATAAATCGATTACCGTTTTTCTGTTCCGGTCATCTTTCACGCTGGAGATTACGCCTCGCGGTTTATACATTACATAATATACCGGCTGTTCTTTTTCCACTGGTATCCCGTTTACTTCAATTCGATCTTCTTTGGACACCTTCGTTCCTAACGTTGTAATCACTTTTCCGTTTACTTTTACTTTCCCTTCCAAGATTAGCTGTTCTGCTTTCCTGCGGGATGCAATGCCGCTTTGGGCAATGACCTTTTGCAGCCGTTCCAAATTATTTTCCATTCTAACCCCTACTTTACTACATAATAATAGCGTTAACCCGAACGTTAACGCTAATCATTAGTTTATCCAAACATAATTGTAACAATAATTACCGATACAATTATACCAACCAAATCTGCTAAAAGTCCAACTTTTAGCGCATAGCCCATCCTCTTTATCCCTACGGCACCGAAGTAGACCGTAAGTATATAGAGGGTCGTATCGGTACTTCCTTGGATGGTCGATGCCAATATTCCGATAAACGAGTCTGGTCCGTGGGTAGAAATGATTTCGGTCATAACTCCCAATGCTGCATTGCCGGAAATTGGCCGAACTAACGCTAATGGTATTATGTCCGGCGGAATCCCAGCCTTCATCAACAACGGGGAAATAAGCTGGATAAACGCATCCAACGCCCCGGAGCTTCGCAAAATGGAAATGGCAACGAGCATTCCAACTAAAAAAGGAAGCAAAGAAAATGCCAGTTTGACACCTTCTTTCCCTCCTTCTACAAACAATTCGTACGATGGTATTTTTTTCATGTAGGCTGTTATGAGGACGATCAGCAAAAACGAAGGAATGATCCAAGTACTGATGGCAGAAAGAAATGCCATTATTTTTTCCTCCTTTGACTGCGGTAATAAAAATAGCGGTCGAGCAGGATGGCGCTAGTTAGTGCCAACCCTGTTGCAACAAGTGTGGTGCTTACGATTTCTGTCGGATTGCTGGAATTGAATTGGATACGAATAGCAATGACAGTAGTTGGGATTAACGTTAATCCGGCAGTATTAATAGCGAGGAAAGTAATCATCGACCGGGAAGCTTCGTCTTTATTTCCGTTCAATTTTTTCATTTGTTCCATCGCCTTAATCCCTAACGGTGTTGCAGCATTTCCAAGACCGAATAAATTAGCGGTAAAGTTGGACAATATATATCCGAGGGCCGGGTGGTCTTTCGGAATGTCCGGAAAAAGCCTGACAACGAGCGGCCTTAACAAAGATGTTAACACTTTTAATATTCCTGCATGCTCCGCTATTTTCATAATTCCAAGCCAAAAAACGAGTATGCTGATTAACCCGATGGAAAGCTGTACGGCCTGATTGGCACTTTCCAAAATAGCTTTATTCACTTCATCCATCGTTCCGTTGAACATGGCATATACAATCCCGACCATTGCCATAAACGCCCAAATAATGTTAACCATTTTGCATCCCAATTACTTTCTTTAAAACATTTAATGTATCCATAAAGAAAGAAGCCTCTTTTTCTTTCTTTTCTTCACGATAAATCGGGATATTGGCAATTTCTTCATCGTTTAAATAGAATACGGATCTCCCGATGATTTCTCCTTTTTCCCCTTCATTTGCAAGGAGAAAATTTTTCTTCTTAATTAAAGAAACTTCCTCTTCGGTTAACGGATAGATTACTTCCCGATGATACCCTGCTGTTTCGGTATTCCAATCGAGTATATTAAAATACTTCTTCCCTTCTTCAGAAAGAGATTTCAAATCGTATTGGTCAAAGCCATATTCATACATATGTATGTGATCATTCCAGTCATCCGGCGCATTCAATGTGACGGCTATTAATTCCATGCCGTTTTTCTTTGCTGTTGTAACGAGTGTTCTTCCGGTCTTCTTTGTATACCCGGTCTTTCCCCCTGTACAATATTCATAATACTTGGTTAACAATTTATTTTTATTTTGCCAATAATAGGTGCGGTTTTCCGACTTGTACCGCTCTGTGCCGGAAATCTCCCTAAAGATATCGTTGTCCATCGCATAGCGCATTAACAATGCCATGTCATAAGCAGAAGAATAATGCTTTTCAGAATCTAAACCGTGGGGATTTTCAAAATTTGTATTCGTCATTCCGAGCCAGTCTGCTTTTTCATTCATTAAATAGACAAACCCTTCGACACTGCCGCCAATATGCTCGGCAATTGTAACAGCCGCATCATTGCCCGACCGGAGCATCAGGCCATATACTAAATCTTTAATGGTCATCTTTTCCCCTTCTTCTAAGTAAATCGAGGACCCCTCGGTATAGACAGCCTCCCTTGATGCGGTTGCTCTTTCATCCATTTTTCCTGATTCGATGGCGATGATCGCCGTCATAATTTTTGTAATACTGGCGATGGATTGCTTTTCATGGGCAGCTTTTTCGAAGAGGATTCTGCCGGTAGATTGTTCGATTAATACTGCATTCTCAGCAGAAACACCAGGTAATGCCTGTCCAGCGGAAGGCCAGGTAATCGATAATAATATAGTGAGTATAAGAATGGATAATTTCCGCATACGCTCGTCCTCCTGGCTTAAATCTATTACATTGTATGCAAAGGCTTGGCAGATATGATAATTTTTCCAGGAGCAGGCTGTCCTGCCCCTATTTTCCCTTCGCTCTTATAAAACGGTCGTTCACATCTTCCCAATTCACAACGTTCCACCAGTTGTTTACATATGTTTTTTTGTTTGTTTTATACTGCAAGTAGTAAGCATGTTCCCACATGTCAAGCACCAATAATGGAATTAAACCGGCAATATCAAACAACTGATGCTTCTCCAATGACTGGATTCCAAGCCTGTTGCTCATTGGATGCCAGAAGAGAACAGCCCAGCCGACACCTTCCACCGATAAAGCGGTTTCTGTAAATTGATGTTTGAAGTCTTCCCATGAGCCAAAATCGGACTCGATTTGCTTTTTTATCGCTTTTACCGGCATTTTGCTGGAATGGGGTGACATGTTCTTCCAAAATATCGAATGGAGATAATGGCCAGAACCATGAAAAGCCTGTTCCCTTAACCAATGTTTTAACTCGGATTTATCCATTTTCATTTTATATAAATGTTTTTCCGCTTCATTTAAGCCGTCCACGTAGGATTGATGATGAATATCGTGATGAAGCCGCATTATTTCTTCACTGATATAAGGCTCCAGGGCATCATAGGCATATGGCAGAGGCGGAAGTTTATGTTCCCCGTATGGAATCGCTGCTGAAAATCCTAGTCTCATTAAGAGCGATTTTCCCTGTTCTTGCAATTTTTTAATGTTTTCTTCCTGATATAGTCCGTGTTCAATGGATTTGTTAATATCTTCCAATAATTTTTGTACATTTTCTTTTTCCGCTTGTAATTCAAAATCAGTTACAATTCGCTCCATTTCTTTTCCCCAGTCTTTTAATTGCAGAAGATATTGATGGGATTTCTTCATTAGATCACCTCTTTGTATCCATATGCCTCAAATTTTTTCAACGTGAAAAAAGATGCCTTCCATTTCAGAAAGCATCTTTTCTTAGTTATTTTCTTCTTTAAATTCCTCTGCAAATTGTTCAAAAAATAAATCTGCTTCACGATTTAAATCTTCTGTTTCCTCCTCTTCAGGCAACGGTGGCAATTCTTCCAATGAAGTGAGCCCGAAATAAGTGAGAAAATCTTTTGTTGTCCCATATAATATTGGTTTCCCGGGAGTATCCTTTCGTCCAACTTCCTCGATCAGCGAACGGGAAAGCAAAGTTTGAACCGGCCGGTCACTGCTGACTCCACGGATATTTTCAATTTCCGTTTTCGTAATGGGCTGATTATAGGCTATGATTGCTAACGTCTCCAATGCTGCCTGGGACATTCTGCTGGAACGCGGTATTTCCAACAGTTTTTTCAGAAAATGACTATGCATCGGTTTCGTCGTAAGGTGCAGAACATCTTGAAATTCCATTATCATGATTCCGCGATCAATTTGATCGTATTCCAATTTTAACTCTTCCAGTATTTCATCGGTTTTGTCCAAAGAGATGCCGACAATTTTAACAATTTGTTTCCTTGTAATCCCTTCATCTCCGCTGGCAAACAACAAACCTTCAATAATACCTTTTATTTCACGTTTATCCATTGTTATTCCCCCATATAATAAATCATCAATGTATCAAAATGGTGTTTTTGTTTGCAATAAATTTCTTTTGCTTTCATTAACTCCAATATTGCAATAAACGTTGTGACAATTTCGGATTTGGACGGATTGGGGAATAATTGATCAAAAGCGATGCCTTCCTTGCTTTCCCGCACAATTTGACGCACTTCATCCATCCGCTGTTCAATAGAAATATCTGCCCGTTTTACTTTTGTATGAAGCGGCAAATTCCATTTTTTCCGTTCAAATATTTTACTGAGCGCATGGATCATATCATAGATTGAAATATCCCCTTGTTCCATAACCTGAGCTTTTTCCTTTTCCCATTGTACAGGCGGCCTGGTAAAAATTTGATTCGCTTCGAATTCTTTTTCCTTTAGCTTTTGCGCAGCTTCTTTGTATTTTCGATATTCAATCAAACGTTCCATTAATTCTTGTCTTGGATCCTCTTCATATTCATCGGATTCGTCATCCATTTCTTGATTCGGCAGAAGCATTTGGCTTTTAATAGCCAGAAGGGTGGCGGCCATGACCAAATATTCGCTAACAATATTTAACTCCAGCTTTTGCATTGTGTGAACGTATTCCATATATTGCTTTGTAAGCTCTGCCATCGGAATATCGTAAATATCAATCTCATATTTTTGGATTAAATGCAGCAATAAGTCGAGCGGTCCTTCAAATGCATCTAATTTTACAAAATAACCGTTCTCCATGTCGTTTCCTTCACTCTTTTCGCAAAATGTTTCATTTGTCATAAATGCCCATACAATACTGTGTCAGTTATCATAAATTATTAACGTAAGATGAGATTTTCTCATATTTATGGATTAAGAAAAGGAGGAATTTCTTATGAGTCATGGTCACAGCGGAGGATTTGCGCTAATTGTCGTGTTGTTCATCCTTTTAATTATTGTAGGTGCAGCTTGGTTTTAAACAAAGATAAATACGGGGACATCCTAATACCCTAACTGTTCACCTATGGACGGATTTCCGATCAACAACCGGGAACCGGCGGGATAAACGTATAACACTCCATCAAGTGTAAAGCCAGCCCGCAATGAAAAGGGCTGGCTATTTTATAATTTCCAGAGACACTTCATGACCATGCGCTTTTAGGCGCTATTCCATTGTGTTTTCTGAGTCGGATATGCATCTTTCAAAAAATTCCTTAATGACCTCAATGGCATACACGTGATACTGCTGCTGTTCGTATATGCGGTAAATCTCTTTGACCATTTTTTTGCCAATCCCAATATTGCGATGTGAAGGATTTACAGAAATATGCTGTATATAAGCATTTTTATCTTCCAATCTCACACCGATTGCTCCTAACACATCGTCATCTTCTTTCCATAAATAAAGATGCCAATTAGGATTTGCTTCATATTCTTTAATTGTTTGCAATAGTTTTTTAACATCCTTTTTTTCTTCTGGCATAAAGGACAATAAACCCATTGCAATCTTTTCCAGATTTTTCTTATATCGAATTAACATAAAGACCCCTCTTAACTAAATCAGATATAATGGATATATCTTACGTATGTCTTTTCATTTTGTACATACTTAATTTATTGCATTAATCAGGAACTTTGTCAAATATTGATGTAATTTTCGCACTGCTTATCGCATTTATCATTCTATTTTTTTCTGGAAAAGAGTGTTTCGTGCATTGCATAGCCATCCGTATATTTGTTCCCGATGCGAAAAGGGACGAGATTGACGGCCGCTAGCCATACATTAAACCAGAAAAATAATTCAATGAATTCATTTGGATGAATGGTCATCGGGATGAAACTTAACATTGCAAACAACATATTAAACAGCGGTCCGGAGAACGAAATCCATAGCGCCTGCCCTTTTGTCAAGTTATCTTTTCCAGCACTTTTTGTCCAACCGCCAATAAAAAATATTGTACGGATATGAAATTGAATAGTATGAATCGTAAAGGAAAAGATTGTTTTTCCCATTCCGACAGAAATGTTGATTTTCTCCGCCCCAGTCCATTTTGAGCCGACTCCATGGCCGCATTCATGAATCAGCGTACATACTGGAGCAATGACGAAGACAAGATAAACGAGTTGGATTACAAATAACCAATCCATGGCTTTAACGGATTCCTTTATCTATTACTCCGAGAAAACCCGTACCTCTTTCATGACGTCCCCGTTTTTCATCGCTTTGACATGCTCGATTCCTGATGTTACTTGTCCGAAAACAGTGTGAACACCGTCTAAATGGGGCTGTGGTTCATGAACAATAAAAAATTGGCAGCTGCCTGTATCTCTCCCCGCATGCGCCATGGAAATCGCCCCTTCGACATGCTGATGAGGATTTCCGTCGGTTTCACATTTTATTGTATAACCGGCATTCCCCGTTCCGTTTCCATTGGGACAGCCGCCTTGGCTGACAAAGCCAGGAATGACCCGATGAAATGTTAGCCCATCATAAAATTTTTCATTGGCAAGTTTCTCGAAATTTTCTACCGTTCCCGGTGCCTCGTTCGGAAAAAGTTCAAATTCTACTTTTTCGCCATTTTCCATTAAAATATAACCTTTTTTCATTGATTTTTATCTCCTTTTCATTTTCAATCAATAAATCGTTATAAAAATATTGTATCATGTGATTTCCGTTCGATAAAACAGTGTGGCTGGGATTATTGCATCAAGATTCATAAAACAAATCATTTCGGACGATGTCATCATAAGTTTCCCGTCTGACTACCAATTGGTCTTTCCCATTTTCAACAAATACGACAGCCGGTTTAGGAAGGCGATTGTAGTTGCTCGCCATGGAATAACCGTAGGCACCGGTTGAAAAAACCGCAAGGATGTCGCCAGGCTCCACTTCCGGTACCGGCAGATTCCAGATGAGCATATCGCCTGATTCACAGCATTTCCCGGCAATAGAAACATTTCTTTTTGGTGAATGATCCGCTTTATTGGCAACGACCCCTTCGTATTTTGCCTGATAGAGGGCTGGCCGGATATTGTCGGTCATCCCGCCGTCCACCGCAATATAGCTGCGAATTCCCGGTATTTCTTTCAGTGCTCCGATTGTGTATAGCGTAATTCCGGCTTCACCAACGATGGCTCTTCCCGGCTCAATCCAAATTTCCGGCAACGCAATTTGCAGCTTGTCTGCTTCCTTTTGAACCGCTTCAACTAAATCATCGACGTATCGTTTATGGGGCAATGGCTGGTCATCCTCTGTATAGCGGATACCGAAGCCGCCGCCAAAATTTACCACCTCGGGCACATATCCGTACCTTTCCTTCCAAATGGCCATTTCTTGAAATACAACTTCGACGGCCAACCGGAACCCTTCCGTTTCGAAAATTTGCGAACCGATATGGCAATGTACGCCTCTAATCCGGATGTTGTCATATTGCTTTCCGTGGCGAAAAGCTTGTTCTGCCTGACGATTTTGAATATTAAAGCCGAATTTCGAGTCTTCACTGCCGGTTTGAATGTATTCGTGGGTGTGTGATTCTACTCCCGGTGTTACCCGAATTAGCACGTCCATCGTTTTCTTCTCTTCCGTAAGCACTTGATGCAACATATCGATTTCAAGAAAGTTATCAACTACAATGCAGCCTATATTATTCCGTACAGCCATTCTTAATTCTCGCAAGCTTTTATTATTTCCATGAAAATGAATTCGTTCCACCGGGAATCCGGCCTTTAAGGCGGTATACAGCTCCCCTTCCGATACAACATCTAAACAGAGCCCTTCCTGATTGATTACTTGCAATATTGCTATGGAAGAAAAAGCTTTGCTTGCATAAGCGACCTTTGCTTTAATATTTCTATGTTGAAAGGCTTTTACAAAACCTTTTGCTTTTTGCCGGATGATGGATACATCATATACGTATAGCGGTGTGCCATATTTTTTTGCCAGGTCCACACAGTCGATGCCGCCGATTTCCAAATGGCCCTGATCATTAACCGGGAATGGATGGTTATTTACGATCATTACACTTTCCTCGCTTCCTACAATTTTCAAATAATAATTTACTTTAACATATTAACGTAAATAACAAAAGAGCTAACTATTCAGTATAGCTCTTTCTCCTCGGCTGGCGGTAATTATTTTTCGGATGGACAATCCTTGGCCGAATATTCGTATACGGGGTCGGAACCCGGAATAGGACATGGAACATAGCATAAGGATTGAATGGGATAAACGGCCAAAGGTAAGGGGTTCTTAACGACTTTAAATTGACTAAATACAGAAAATGAATAACAAATCCGATTATAAACCCATTTAGCCCGAATAGTCCGACGGCCAAAATCAAAAATAGATTCATCAATTTGTTGGCGACGCTCAGTTCATAGCTTGGCGTCACATACGTACCAATGGCACTGACGGCAACATATAAAATTATTTCCGGGCTAAACAGTCCGACGTCAATGGCAATTTGGCCAATCAAAACGGCTGCAATCAGACCCATGGAAGTGGATAGCGGAGTCGGTGTATGAATAGCGGCCATGCGCAAAAATTCGATTCCAATTTCCGCAATTAAAATTTGAATGACAATCGGGATGTTGCCTTCCTCATTCGGTCCGATAAATGACAGTTCTTTCGGCAGCAATGTCGGCTCTAAGGCAAAAAGAAGCCATAACGGCAATAAATACATGGACGCAAGTACGGCGAGAAAACGGATAAGCCGGATAAACGTACCGACGGCTGGCGTTTGGCGAAACTCTTCCGCATGTTGTGTATGATGAAAAAAGGTGGTCGGTAAAATAATGACACTTGGAGAGGTGTCTACTATAATGATGACATGCCCTTCAAAGAGATGGCTGGCGGCAACGTCCGGCCTTTCCGTATAGCGGACGAGAGGATAGTGGTTCCATTTTCGGTCAATAAAAAACTCATCAATCGTTTTATCCGCCATGGAAATACCATCAATGTCGATTTTTTCCAGTTTGCTTTTTACATACTCTACGAGCCCCCGATCTGCTACGTCTTGCAAATAACTGACACATACGTCCGTTTTGGAACGTTCTCCTACTTTCAACATTTCATGGCGAAGACGTTCATCCCGGATACGCCGTCTCGTTAATGCGGTATTTTCGATAATATTCTCGGTATACCCGTCCCGGGAACCCCGAATCACTTTTTCCGTATCCGGTTCTTCCGGGGTTCGGCCCGGATAGCTGCGTACATCGACGATAAATGCCTTTTTCTCTCCATCAATAAAGACAGCAACGAGACCAGATAATATCTGGTCAACTACTTCATCCATAAATTCTACTTTGTTCACTTGCTGGTGATTGAGCCGGTTTTCGACAATATCTGCAAGTTTCCTGCTCTCCCGCTCCATATCGTTAATATAAATTAGCGTTTTCAGCAGCTCCTGAACGATGACTGCATCACAAAGTCCGGTAACATAGTAAAGCTGCACTTTCCGCTTCAATAGGACAATTTCACGAAAGCCGACATCAAAGGAAACATCCATCCCCAGCTTTTCTTTCATATAGTTGTGATTATGCCTTATATTTGCTGAAACCGTATCTTGTTTTTTTAATTTCGGCATTTTATTCCCTCCAAAAATTTAAAGCGATTTATAGGCGGACAAAAATAACCCATTGAAATAATGAACCGATTACTTTTCCAAATACAATTGCCATTAACAGTGTAATTACGTAACCTTGGAATCCGATTCTTTTCGTTAATATCGGAAAGACGTTTAATACTTCTGTTAATGCAGCGGCAAGCATCCCGTTAAATATTCCGTGGAACATGCCTACTATCGCCAGAAAAAAATAAGGGTGATAAACGGGAATTTCCGCGAAGGATAAGTAAGAACCGAACAGTAAGCCGAAAATCACACTTGCACCGAAAACTTTAATATATTTTTCCGTTTTGCTAAGCTGAATCAGTCTAGGGATAATGCCTAAAACGGTAATAAAAGCAACAAAACCTCCGCCTACTGCAAGACCTCCGCTAAAGCCGATGATTATTTGGAGAAAATTATGGAGAATCGTTTCTGTCATTTAGTTTATTTTCATGATGGTACAAATAATTATCGAGGTCCTGCTGATAATTAAACACTTCCACTTCCAATGGACTCGGTTCTTCATTAAACCGCTTGTTAAACCAATGGTTAAAAAATAATAGTGTACCGATTCCAAGACCGATAGAATAAGGAATTTGAATCCACAGCGGATACGGATTGGTTTTTCCAGTCAGCAAATAGTGCAATTTCTGCTGCACTTCCTGCATGCTTACATCATAATGGAAGTTCATAATCGTCATGGACGTCCCGATGAATAGCAATATCCAAATAAATATCACAGCAATCAGCGGCTTTTTACGCGACTTGGGCATGACCCGAATGACGGTTTGCGCCGGACCGATAAGTTGAATATCCAAATTATTCATCAGTTTTGTCAATGTTTCAATAATTAGAAAACTGTCTAATACGACTAAATTTTTATCCCGTTTTGTAAGCCTGTATACGGGTATATCTTCCAGCGTCTTTTTTGCTGCTTCATTCTCCATCCCGATAAATGCAATATCTTTCAGTAATAATGTTCGCAAACTGGAAACTTCTACTGTTTTTTTTAATCGCAAATAAACGGTATGTACCATACTGTACCATCCTTTTTACGAAAATGTACGTTTAGTATTTGTCAGAAATGCAATTTTATCCGATGCGCCAACCGGAGAATCTCTGGAAACCCAACTGAAGGGCAAAATAAAAAAGCAGAGAAACTGTTTCTCTGCTTATACTTGTCTTATGGATCCATATTTGCTTTCATTTCTTTTAAAATCTTTTTCTCCAGCCGGGAAACCTGCACCTGGGAGATTCCCAATCTTTCAGCTACTTCTGTCTGCGTTTGATCTTTATAATAACGCAAATAAATAATGAGACGCTCCCTTTTGTTCAAACGTTTGATCGCTTCTTCCAGCGTTAATTTATCAAACCAATTCGTATCTTCATCAGCGATTTGATCGAGCAGCGTAATCGGGTCTCCATCATTTTCAAAAATAGTTTCATGAATGGAGTGGGGAGATTTGGCAGCTTCCTGGGCATGGACAACTTCCTCCGGTGTAATTTCCAGCGCATCGGCGATCTCGTGTATTGTCGGTGATCGACCCATTTGTTTCGTCAATTCATCCTTTTTCTTGCGGATTTTATTGCCAATTTCTTTTAGAGACCGGCTCACTTTTACACTGCCGTCATCTCGGATAAACCGCTGGATTTCACCGATAATCATCGGCACTGCATAGGTCGAAAATTTCACATCGTAGGACAAATCAAACTTATCAATCGACTTAATTAAACCGATGCTTCCAATTTGAAACAGGTCATCCGGGTCATAGCCCCGGTTTAAAAACCGCTGGACAACAGACCAAATCAGCCGCATATTTTTTTCCACCAGAAAGTCCCTGGCTTCCTTATCCCCTTGCTGGCTGCGGTAAATATACTCCTTCACCTGTTCATCTGTTAAGGTTTCTTCCCGTTTTTGATTTTTAACATTGACATCCATAGGCATCCTAATTATAAACCGTCTTTGTCTTTGCTAATTGTTTGACCATATGCAGGGTAGTACCAGAACCCGGAGAAGAAGTAACCTCAACAGAATCCATAAAGTTTTCGATAATCGTAAAACCCATGCCGGACCTTTCCAATTCAGGCTTGGAAGTATATAATGGCTGCCGGGCCTCTTCAATATTGGCAATGCCGATGCCATCATCTTTAATGATCAGTTCTATTTCTCCGCTGTCGTCAATCGTGCATTTCATCCAAATTTTATGATGCTCTTCGTTGTTATACCCGTGAATTATGGCATTGGTTACTGCTTCCGATACTACCGTTTTTATTTCTGTCAATTCATCCATCGTCGGGTCCAATTGGGAAATAAAGGCTGCAATCGTCACCCGGGCAAAGGATTCATTTTCGCTTCGGCTGGAAAATTCCACCGTCATTTCGTTTTTCATGATGCCACCCCCAATGCCTCTAGCGCGAACTCTTCATTTTCCGCAAGCTTGACGATTTTAAATAAACCGGAAATTTCAAACAAACGTTTGATTTGTGGGGAAATGGAACAGACGACCATCTCTCCGCCTAACTGAAGAACTTCTTTATATCTTCCTAGAATAACACCTAAACCAGAGCTGTCCATGAACGTTACACTTTCTAGATTTAAAATGACATGTTTAATCGGATTTTCATATATCATATCTTTCCACTTTTTGCGCAATGCTTCCGCTTCATGATGATCCAGTTCCCCGGCAAGACGGACGACTAATACATCCTCCTTCACTTCAAAAACCGAATATAGCCCCACGGTTTATCTCCTCCTCAGATTATGCTATTTACACTTTCTTTATCAGCATTTCCAAATCCTTCTATTCGACAAAAAAAGTCCTTTTCTTACGTTTTTCTCGCTACTAATGTTTTGCAATTTCAGCAATTGTCCGTTGCAGCAGCTTATAATAGGACGCTTCCTTAACCGCCTGATCAACGGTCAGAGGCACATCCATTAATGTTTCCTTTCCATCTTTTACAAGGAGGGTGCCTACTTGTGCTCCTTTTTCGATCGGCAATTTGATTTCTTCATTAAACTGGATTTCGGTACGAATGTTGTCTTTATTTTCTCCTTTTTTATGTAGTGTACTTACAGATTCGGATAACACAATTGGAACGTTTCGTTTGTCTGCTTTTAAGAGATTCAGCTCGGTAATGACTTCTCCCTTGTCGTACAGTTTATTTGTTTCATATTGCTGAAAGGCATAATCCAACATGGAAGAAATCATCGCATTTCTTTCTTTCGAAGTATCAGCCCCCATGACGACTGCTATGACACGCATATCGTCCTTTTTCGCTGTTGCTGTCAAGCAATATTTGGCCTCTTGGGTATAGCCGGTCTTTAATCCATCGACCCCTGGATAAAAACGGACTAATTTATTCGTGTTCACAAGCCAAAATTCATTTTCCTTCCCTTTCCGCAAATAATCTTCGTAAATCGACGTATATTCTGTTATTGTTTCATATTTCAGCAATTCTTTGGCAATGATTGCCATGTCATAAGCGGTACTATAATGATCTTTTGCAGGAAGACCGGATGTATTTTGAAACTTTGTGTTTTTCAAGCCTAGTTCTTTAACCTTTTTGTTCATTTCCGCAACAAATGCTTCCTCACTGCCGGATATCCGTTCGGCAAGGGCAACACTGGCATCATTGGCAGATGCGATGGCTACCCCTTTGAGCAATTCTTCCACCGTCATTTCTTCCCCTGCTTCCAGAAAGATTTGGGATCCGCCCATCGATGCTGCATTTTCGCTTACCCGGATTATTTCATCTTTCTTTAAATTTCCCTTTTCCATCTCTTCCATAATGATGAGCATCGTCATCAATTTCGTCATACTTGCAGGAGGCAAAATTTCATGGGCGTTTTTGTCGTAAATAATCGTTCCTGTATCCCTTTCCATTAAAATAGCTGATTTTGCATTTGGTGCTAGATTTAATGATTGCTTCTCATCCGCTTCTTCGGCAACTGCTGCAGCGGCAGTGAAAAGCATAAAAGACATACTGATGCAAAGAGCAAGAAGAAATCTTTTCATTGTCTTACCTCCAACAGTTAATATAATTACAGGATTTCCAAAAGTTGCTATTTCTATACTTGAAAATAAGGCTTATCAGCCGAAAGTATAAAAAGCTGCCGGGGATTATCCCAGCAGCTTTCTGCCATCTATCCTTCTGTGATCACTTCATAAATTAAAGGCGGTATGTCGGCTTTCGTATTTTCAATATGAATGCTGTCGTATAACTTTTCTATAACACTCTCGACTTCCAGTTTGTTCGTATGGATCGTTAAGAGCGGCTCCCCTTCCTTGATTTCATCACCTGCTTTTTTATGCAGCACAATTCCTGCTGACAAGTCGATGGTTGAATCTTTTGTCGTTCTCCCCGCACCAAGCATCATTGCGGAAATACCGATTTCGTCCGCAGCGATGCCCGTAATAAATCCGGATTTTTTCGCTGTCAGCTCTATCTTTTTCTTCGCTTCCGGCAACCGCTCTACATTTTCACAAACAGATTTGTCTCCTCCTTGCGCTTCAACGAACGACAGAAACGTTTCAAATGCTTTTCCGTTGGCAATGTTCTCCTCCAGCATAGCTCGGGCTTCTTCAGGGCTTGCTGCTTTCTCTGCCAATACAACCATATAGCTGCCTAAGGTTAAACATAATTCGGTTAAATCCTTCGGACCATTTCCTCGTAACGTTTCGATCGCTTCCTTCACTTCCAGCGCATTTCCAACCGCCTTCCCTAACGGCTGACTCATATCGGTAATGAGAGCAATTGTTTTTCGGCCAACCCGATTTCCGATGGAAACCATTGCTTTGGCCAGTGTTTTTGCTTCCTCAGCACTCTTCATAAAGGCGCCGCTTCCGCATTTTACATCGAGGACGATGGCATCTGCTCCGGCGGCTATTTTTTTGCTCATAATGGAACTTGCAATCAGCGGAATCGAATTGACCGTTGCTGTTACATCCCGCAGACTGTACAGTTTTTTGTCGGCGGGAGTAAGGTTTCCCGTTTGTCCAATTACAGCCACTTTCCGTTCATTGACTTGCCTTATAAATTCCTCTTCCGTTAGTTCAACATGAAATCCGGGAATTGATTCCAGCTTATCAATGGTTCCGCCGGTATGTCCGAGTCCCCGGCCGCTCATCTTGGCAACCGGAACCCCGCATGAAGCAACAAGGGGAGCTAAGATTAATGTAGTTGTATCCCCGACTCCTCCAGTCGAGTGCTTATCCACTTTAATCCCGTGAATTGGCGATAAATCGATTATTTCTCCGGATTCTACCATGGCTAAAGTCAATTCAGAACGCTCTTTTTCCGTCATTCCCTGGAAGTAGATTGCCATTAGCAAAGAACTGACTTGATAATCCGGTATATCCCCTTTCGTATAACCATGGACGACGAAATCAATCTCTTCTTTCGTCAGTTCAAAGCCGTCCCTTTTTTTAGCGATAATATCGTACATTCGCATCTCGGATCACCTCAAACATCCGGGAAGTCCGCTAAGATTATTCGAACCAGTTTCACAAAATCTTCTTTAACTCTTTCTGTCGTTTCAATTACTTCTGCATGACTTAATGGCTCTTCCAGAATTCCTGCAGCCATGTTGGAGATGCATGAAATTCCCAACACACGGATACCGCCATGATTGGCAGCGATGACTTCAGGAACTGTTGACATCCCTACCGCATCACCGCCCAAAACATGAACCATTTTGACCTCTGCTTTCGTTTCATATTGGGGCCCGGTGTTTGCCGCATATACTCCTTTTTTTACTTTAATTTGCACACGATTTGCACATTCCTCGGCATGCTGGATGAGCTGCTGATCATAACATTCCGACATGTCGGGAAACCGGTCACCTAACCGGTCATCATTTTTGCCAATAAGCGGGTTATCCCCCATTAAATTTATATGATCGGTAATGATCATAAAATCTCCCGGCTGAAAATCCTTGTTGACACCTCCAGCTGCATTCGTAACGATTAAAGATGAAATGCCAAGTTCCTTCATGACCCGAACAGGAAATGTTACTTGCTGCATGGAATAGCCTTCATAATAATGGAACCTTCCTTGCATGGCGATAACCTTTTTTCCTTCCAGCTCCCCAATGACGAGCTGCCCTTTATGGCCTTTTACCGTCGATTGGGGAAAGTGGGGTATCTCGGAATAAGGAATGACCGTCTTCATTTCGATTTCATCGGCTAAACTGCCTAACCCCGATCCTAAAATAAGACCGATGGAAGGCGTTAACGATATTTTTTCTTGAATATATTTTGCTGCTTCCGAAATTTTCGTATACAACGCTTTTCCCCCTTACTTAATTTCATCCAAGAAACTTGTTCCATGTTTTGGTGCTGGAACTTGAAAATTTTCGGCAATGGTTGCCCCGACATCTGCGAAAGTTTCCCGCATCGGGATTACTTTTCCTTCGGCAATATTCTTATGGTAGACAATAAGCGGCACGTATTCCCTCGTATGGTCCGTTCCATGGTGTACCGGATCATTGCCGTGGTCTGCTGTAATAATTAACAGGTCATCCTGCCTTAGCCGGTCAAGTACCTCGGCAAGTCTTCTGTCAAAGGCTTCCAGCGCTTTGCCGTAGCCTTCCGGATCCCGCCGATGGCCGTATTTTGCATCAAAGTCTACTAAATTTAAAAAGCTCAATCCTGTAAAATTTTTCTCCATCGTTTCGATTATTTTTGTCATGCCATCATCGTTATCCACCGTTTTTACTGCTTCCGTAACTCCTTCCCCGTCATAAATATCATATATTTTTCCGAGGGCAATAACGTCGAAATGATGGTCCTTTAATTCATTCATCACCGTCCGCCCGTACGGTTTAAGGGCGTAATCCCGTCGATTGGAAGTCCTTTGAAACGCACCCGGATGACCGATAAACGGACGGGCAATTACCCGGCCAACTAAAAATTTTTCATCCAATGTCAATTCCCGGGCTATCTCACAAATTTGATATAATTCTTTCAGGGGAATGATTTCCTCATGGGCAGCAATTTGCAATACGGAATCAGCTGACGTATATACAATCATGGCACCGGTATCCATATGTTCCTCGCCTAATTCTTCAATAATTGCCGTTCCGGATGCCGGTTTATTTCCGATTACCTTTCGTCCCGTCTTGTCTTCCAACGCTTGAATTAACTCGGCGGGAAATCCGTTTGGAAAGGTTTGAAAAGGTTCTTGAATATGTAATCCCATAATTTCCCAGTGTCCGGTCATCGTATCTTTCCCGTTGGAAGCTTCTTGCATTTTTGTTACATATGCAAGGGGCGGTGCTGCTTTTTCAATCCCTTTAATTTCTCGAATATTGCTCAATCCCAGCTTTCCCATATTCGGCATATCGAGACCGCCCATAAATTCAGCGATATGACCTAACGTATCTGCCCCCTTATCATTAAATTTTTCTGCATCTGGTGCTTCGCCAATCCCGACAGAATCCAATACTATAAGAAATATTCGTTTAAAATGCATGGTTTCTTACCTCCTGACTATTAGGATGCCTCATACTTAAATTAGTATGTAAATGGCTTATGCTCGAGGGTGGTAGGCATTATAAATATCTTTCAATCTAGCTTTCGTCACGTGAGTATAGATTTGGGTCGTAGAAATATCTTCATGACCTAACATTTCTTGTACGACACGCAAATCAGCACCGTTTTCCAATAAATGGGTGGCAAAAGAATGGCGCAACGTATGGGGGGTAATCGTTTTGTGAATCCCCTTTTCCTTGGCCACCTTTTTTAATATTTTCCAAAACCCTTGACGCGACAGCGGTTTCCCGTTCCGATTGACAAATAATGTACTTTCTGTATTGTCGCTCAACAATTTTCCTCTGGCAGCAGTCAAATATTTTTCGGTTGCCTTTATCGCTGCATCTCCGATTGGAACAATCCGTTCCTTCGATCCTTTGCCAAAAACTTGAACAAACCCCATCGTCAAATGCAAGTCACTTACCTTTAGCGCAATCAGTTCACTTACCCGTATTCCTGTTGCGTATAAAAGTTCCAGCATTGCTTTATTGCGGATATCCAGTATATTCGTTTCTTTTATATCAAGCAAAAACTCGATTTCTTTTTGGGAAAGGACGTCGGGAAGCTTTCTTTCTTTTTTCGGAGTCTCAATATGTATGCTTACATCTTTACGGACCAACTGCTCCCGAATAAGAAATTGATGAAAAGAACGAATCGATGAAATATGGCGGGAAATGGTGGCGGAAGACTTATTTGCATCTTTCAAAGAATATAAGAATCCCATAATGTTTTCCCTGGTAACTTGATTCCAGTTCGTTTTCTGTTCCTTCCTTTGCATATAAGCGAGATAGGATTGCAAATCACGGGCATAGGATTGAAGCGTATTATCCGACAACCCCTTTTCAATCCGCAAAAAATGGAAATAATCTTCTAGTGCATCTTTCATTTTCTACTCTCCCAATCGCAATAATATTCGCAGCCGGTCAAATAAATCATACTCTGCCTGAAACACATTTACTGCCGGTCCTTCCGGGGGATCGTACCGATGCATTTCTTCATATTCGGCATGCATGAACCGAAGTCCAAAGTAAAAAAGACTTGTACATAAAATAAAAATAATAAAGATTTTTAGGCTTTGAAGAAGGAATTGTTTCACGGGACATTTCTCCTCTTAAGCTTGTATTAATAAAAGATATGCTAAAATAAGAGGAGAATATACACAATTAAATGAGCAGGAATCGTTTTTTACATAATAAAAGCCCTTTTCTATGACGAAAAAGGCACTGCGTGTCAAGTTTGTGTCGCTTTTACTTTCGATTCTTGGCATTGTTTACATATGCCGTGGAAAGTTAAACGATGATCCTTTACTTCAAATCCCCATTCCTCTTGCACAATTTTTTCCACATCTTCCAGCAGGTCATTTTCAATTTCATCTACAGAGCCGCATTCAATACAAACTAGATGATGATGAAAATGTTTCGCTCCTTCTTTGCGCAAGTCATACCGAGAAACGCCATCACCAAAGTTAATTTTATCAACGATTTTTAATTCAGAAAGCAATTCCAATGTCCGGTATACAGTGGCTAAACCGATTTCTGGCGCTTTTTCCTTGACGAGCAAGTAAACATCTTCGGCACTAAGATGGTCTTCTTCCCTTTCCAATAGCACACGGAGTGTTGCTTCCCTTTGTGGAGTAAGTTTATAGCTTTGTGAATGGAGTTGTTTTTTAATCCGTTCGATCCGATGTTCCATAACGGTCGCCTCCTCATATCCCACTTTTATTATAAGCACCAATAAAATTTGTGTCAAAGTATATTCGCAATAATACCGGCCGTGAATTCTCGTTTTAGAAAATATGGGCAACGTTTCGTTTTAAACGTCATCCGAAAAATGATGAGATGACCCGGTCCATGGATGGAGTTGAAATATATACTTCAATTAGCGCTGCAAATACAGCTCCTGCCAATAGTACGGAAAAGCTTGCCACGTATCTCCCGAAAGGCTGGAAAATAGAATCGGTGGGACGCCTTGAAAATAATCTGTACAAAATGGACAAGGAAAAAAGCATCGACAACGTTCCAGCGATAAGATATATAGGGATGGCGATAATATTTTGCGGCGCGATGGCTAATGAAGCTAAAATCAAGCCGTCAAAACCGAGCTGATTGACAAGAAAACCGACGGAAAAACCGACAACTAATCCTTTCAAATAGACGAGCACCCAAACGAGGGGTAAACCGATGACAGACAGGCCGAGAATAAACATTAAAAATAAATATTTCATATGGTAGAAAAAGCTTTCCTTAAATAACGCCTGATTCTGTATTTCCTGGCCTTCCAGCATTTGCTGGAAAAACCGTTCCACGTAAAAAAACAATTCCTGCTTTTGAATGAAGTTCATACTGTTGACAATGACAGCCCCGAATATAATTCCGGTTAAAAATAGAACAATCATAAAAATATAAATTGTCGCCTGTTCTCTCAAATGATCAATAATCGTTTTCTTCGTACGATAATACATCGTATCCCCCATTTCCATTGGAGTATCCTATTAAATCTTTCTACTTCTACTAAACGATATGAGGGATAACAGACAAAAATACCAAATACTTATGATTTTCTTTCCATTTCTTCGGAAGAAACGGAGCCGTACTTTCCGCCTCCTCCGGCATGAATCGCTAACCTTCCTTCTCTCATTGCGATGATAGATTGTGCTAGTTTTTCCGGAATTACTTCTTTTAATTGTTCATAGGAAACGTGATGGATAATATTCATTTCCGTTTCAAATTGCTGCAAAAGTTTTTTGTACGTTTTTGGACCGAGTGTTGGCAAATATTCTAACGGAACTTGATATATATACGGAGGACGATTTCCATCTGGCCCAGAGGCGTTCTTTAGTTCCTTTATTCGGTCTGCTACTCCATTAATAATTTTGGCGGAACCGCATTTTGGGCAGGTGCTGCTTCCTTTAGGGAATCTAGTAAAACATTTACCGCAAACGGTTGTATAGTATTTTCCTAATTTTGGATTCATTCCAAAATTTTTAATGACTTTTCTTTCCTTCACTTGGTGAAGGGCCCAATAGAATTCCTTAAACGAAGGTTCCTGCAATTGCATCATCTGATATTCCCGGCCTATTTTCGGCAAGGAGTGGGCATCTGAATTCGTAAGAAAAGTAAAACGATGGAGTTCTTTAATCTGATCCGCCATCTCTGTATCCGAACTTAATCCGAGTTCTACCCCGTCGATTAAATCCGGATCAAATACCTCTTCCAGAGAGCGTCGGACTCCCTTTCCGTATAGACTTTTAAACGGCGTGAATATGTGGGCGGGGATAAAAATTCCTTCCAATTCCTTTACTTTATATTGGAGTTCCTTTGCTGTACCATAATACCGCTGGGAGCTTAACGTAACGTTTTTCATTCGTTTTGCAAGCCATCGGGTAAATTGTTCCATGTTTTCCAGAGAAGGCATAAAGCAAAGGACGTGGATCGGTCCATGGCAATATTCATCGTATACTTCGATTTCCGAACCGAGGAGCAGGGTTACCCTTTCAAAGCGGATTCCCCCAGCTGGCAGCTCCCGTGCCTCCCCTTCCTCGATTAATCGTCTGATTTCTTTTTGTACGTTAGGAACTTGGCAATCGATTACCCCGATTAAATTCATCCCTTTGTTCCGGCTGGATTCCTTTAAAATGTTCGTAAGTGTTAAGTTTTTTGCTCCGGTTATTTTCACAGGGCGGTTCTCCATATCCTTGCCAATATGGATATGCATGTCTGCAAAATAATGTTTCATTCAACCCCTGCTTTCTAAAGCGTGTAAATATAAAATCGCATAATTCGTTTTTGCATCATGAATCCGTTCTTCTAATACATATTGTTTCGCTTCTTCCAAAGTTAATTCGATTACATCCACGAATTCATCTTCATCCGCATCCTTCGGCACATCCAGTTTTTTTAGCTCGTCGGTGATATAAATATATATTAATTCATCGCTAAATCCCGGCGCAGTATAGAAAGAAGTGACAAAGGAAAGTTCATTCGTCGTATATCCTGTTTCCTCTTCCAGTTCCCGGATGGCGCAGGTTATCGGATTCTCTCCCGGCTCCAGCTTCCCGGCCGGAATTTCAATGAGTGACTTTTCCAGCGGTTTGCGGTATTGTTCGACAAATACGATTTTGTTATCTTTTGTTACAGGGATGACAGCGACCGCCCCCGGATGCTTTACGATTTCCCTTTTCGATGTTTTTCCATTTGGCAGTCTTACTTCATCTACTTGCAGATGAACAACTTTGCCGCGAAATATTGTTTCCGACTGAATCGTTTTTTCTTCAAACTTTTTCATCTTATCCCCTCATTTCATTTTTAATTGCCATTTTCCATTGTACAAGATTCGTTATAATAAATATAATTACATAATAAAATAAATTGGAGTGATATTGTGAAAAAATATCCTTTAGGGAAATCAGGCATCTTCATTTCGCCGCTGACCTTAGGTGCCATGTCAATAGGGACCGACATGGAAAACGCCCGAAATATTATTGATGCAGCACTGGATGCCGGCATAAACCACATTGACACAGCTGATTTATATGATTATGGAAAAAACGAAGAAATTATCGGGAAAATTCTCCAAGAAAGACGAAATGAATTTGTTATCACAACAAAGGTGGGAAACCGTTTTTATCCGAATCAGACCGGATGGTATTGGGATCCGTCCAAAAAATACATTATGGAGGCTGTAAAGGCCAGTCTGAAACGTCTGAATACAGACTATATTGACTTTTATATGTTGCATGGGGGTACGATCGAAGACCCGATGGACGAAACGATCAGCGCCTTTGAAGATTTGAAAAAAGAAGGAGTAATTCGTGCTTACGGTTTGTCTTCCATCCGGCCAAACGTGATCCGCTATTATGCCGAGCATTCTTCTATCGACGGCGTCATGCTGCAATACAACATTCTCGACCGCAGAGCAGAGGAAGAACTATTAGATTTACTCCATGAACGTAACATCAGTGTAATAGCCAGGGGACCGCTGGCAAAGGGATTATTATCCAATCATTATCAAAAGTATTTGGAGACAAAAGCGAAGGAGGGCTATCTCGATTATTCCTATGAAGAGCTAAAACAAGTTCTCCGCCAGATGAAAGATATTTATCCATCTTCGCTAAACGAACTTGCCATAAAATATGTTTTGCAGCACCCTGCAGTAACCACCGCTGTTTTTGGTGCAAGTTCGCCGATCCAAGTGGAAGAAAATGTTAAGCTTTCCATCGACAGCCCTTTGCCGAAAGATGTATATGAACAAGTCAAGAGGATAACGAAAGCGAATATTTACAAAGCCCATCGCAATTAAATAACCCAAACGGGATGTTACAAAGTGAATATCTGGCTGGCAGGGATAAACGGATTCATTATTTGTTCGGGACTGGCAAGATGGAATACTTGTCCAGTCCAGTCTAATTTCATACATTCGGCAAAAAACACTTTTTGCTGCTTTTCGACAAATACATTCATTTCGCTGCATTCCACTTCCATATATGACTCCTTTATTTCCCTTGCTAAACGGATCGTCGGCAAACCATTCACACCACATCCGCACTCGTCTGTATCATACCAAAGAAGTAATACAGGTTTTTCGGAAATGGTTTTTATTTTTTGTAACGCTTTTTCGGTAATTTCCAGTTGTATTTGAATCCCCTCCTTTCCCTTCATTATACATGACTTTCATTGACTTTTAATCTTCCTTCCAACAAAATAAGTGTGAAGAGGTGAATTATTTGACGGCTATATTTGCCCATCGGGGGGCAAGCAAGTATGCACCTGAAAATACGATGCCCGCATTTGAACTGGCACATAAAATGAATGCAGACGGGATTGAAACCGACGTTCAATTGTCAAAGGATCATGTGCCTATCTTGATTCATGATGAAACGGGAAAGAGAACGACGGATTTTCCTGGATTGATTAAAGATTTAACTTATCGGCAAATAAAGGAGCTGGATGCGGGCACTTGGTTTTCCAAACAATTTGCCGGAACTTCCATTGTATCTTTAGAGGAATTTTTGCAATGGATTGAAAATAAGCCGATGCGAATTAATATTGAACTGAAGAACAATAAGATTGATTATCCGCATATGGAAGCAATCGTGTTTGAGATGGTAAAACATTTCCGATTGCTGGAACGGACGACGTTTTCTTCATTTAATGAACGAAGCGTAAAGAAACTCGTCCGTCTTTCCCATGACATGGATGTCGCCTTTATTACCTCGAAAAAAATAAAACAGCTTGCTCATTATACGGAACAATTAGGTGCCAATGCCGTCCATATTAAATACCGTCTGCTGCAGGCAAAGCTTGTGGACGAATTGCGCCAGAAAAAATTAGCCGTACGCGTATACACTGTAAATAAGCAATCACTGATGAAAAAATGTTTTCAATTGGGCAGTGATGGAATTTTTACAGACGTTCCCGATATCGCGGTTCATTATCACAAGCAATTTTTTAAATCATAGGAGTTGTCGATATGGTAAAGTTATTTTCTTCCTATCAAATAAAGAATGTGACGTTAAAAAACCGAATCGTTATGTCGCCAATGTGCATGTATTCTGTCGCAAAAGAAGATGGATGTATCACTCCTTTTCACATGACCCATTATGTTTCCCGGGCAGTCGGTCAAGCAGGTCTTATTATGGTTGAAGCAACGGCGGTCCTTCCGGAAGGACGAATTTCCGTAAATGATTTAGGAATATGGTCCGATGATCATATCGCCGGTCTAAAACAGCTGAATGAACAAATTCACGAATATGGGGCAAAATCGGGAATTCAATTGGCCCACGCAGGGAGAAAAGCAACAGTGCCGGAGAGAATTTATGCTCCATCCGCCCTTCCTTTTAATGAAAAGTATAAGAAACCGACGGAAATGACTCGGGATGATATCGAAAAAACCATTCACGCGTTTAAAAATGCGGCAGAGAGAGCGAAACAAGCTGGCTTTGATATAATTGAAATTCATGCCGCCCACGGGTACTTGATTAACCAGTTTCTTTCTCCGCTTACCAATCACCGCTCGGACGATTATGGAGGAAATCGGGAAGGACGATTCCTTTTCTTAAGAAGGATCGTGGAAGAAATAAAAGCGACATGGGACGGACCACTATTCGTTAGACTATCAGCCAACGAATACGATAAAAACGGAAATCGCTTTGAGGACATTCTTTATTTTGCTGCCGAACTGAAGAAATTGGGCATTGATCTTATTGATTGCAGTTCGGGCGGA
Source organism: Compostibacillus humi (assembly GCF_014637175.1). Taxonomy (GTDB): domain Bacteria; phylum Bacillota; class Bacilli; order Bacillales; family Amphibacillaceae; genus Oceanobacillus; species Oceanobacillus humi. Next base: position 72,474 of record NZ_BMEV01000003.1, read on the forward strand.
GTCGTTCCTGTATCAATCCAAGCTTATCCTGGGTATCAGGTAAAAGAATGTGAACAAATACGGGCGCATATTAACATCGCGACAGGTGCTGTCGGGCTTATCACTTCCGGGCTGCAAGCAGAAGAAATTCTGCAAAATGAACGGGCTGACTTAATTTTTGTCGGCCGGGCATTGCTTCGTAATCCGTATTGGGCAAAGACTGCAGCCGAGGAATTAGGCTGCCCTATCGAAGCGCCAAAACAATATATTCGGGGATGGGAAAAATAATGGAATTAATCTTTCTCGGAACAGGGGCTGGAGTGCCTTCGAAAAGCAGAAATGTTTCTTCCATTGCCCTTTCCCTGCTGCAGGAATTGAACAGCATCTGGTTATTTGATTGCGGAGAAGCAACCCAGCATCAAATTTTACATACTTCGATCAAACCAGGAAAAATTGACAAAATTTTTATAACTCATTTACACGGAGACCATATTTTTGGTTTGCCTGGTTTTTTAAGCAGCCGTTCCTTTCAGGGGGGCGAATCAAAGCTTACGCTATTTGGTCCGAAAGGTTTACAGGAATTTGTCGAAACAAGTATTTCAATCAGCGCCTCCCATCTGACGTACCCGATTGAATTTATAGAGGTATGTGACGGAAAAGTTTATGAGGATGAAAAATTTCTCATATATGCAAAAAAATTGGACCACGGTATCCCATCCTACGGATATCGCGTCGTGGAAAAAGATAAACAAGGAAGCTTGTTAGCGGAAAAACTTCAGGCTTATGGTATTGAACCAGGACCGATTTATCAACAAATAAAAGAAAATGAAAAAGTCGTTCTGGATGACGGACGAACCATTTACCGGAAAGATGTAGTCGGCCCGATGAAAAAAGGCCGGATTATTACTATATTTGGCGATACGAGATATAAAGAGGAGTTTATTCCGTTTGCCATGGAATCGGACGTCATTATCCATGAAGCAACATTTGCGGACGATAAAGCAGCGTTAGCAGCGAAGTATTTTCATTCTACGACGGTACAGGCAGCAAGCATTGCCAAAAAGGCCAATGCGAAAAATTTGATATTAACCCATATCTCCTCCAGGTATCAAAATGAAGAAGAAGCGATGCTCTTGGAAGAGGCAAAGGGAATCTTTCCGAACACGGTAATCGCCCACGATTTTTACAGACAGACAATTGAATAGGGGGAACTTAGATGGAACAGATAGAAAAATTGGTTTCCAATCAGCGAACTTACTTTAGGCACGGTAATACAACCTCCTATGAATTTCGCAAAAAACAGCTGGAAACCTTGAAGCGAATGCTGAAAGAAAACGAGTCCAAAATTTATCGCGCATTAAAATATGATCTAAACAAACCGCGTCAAGAAGCGTATATGACAGAAATAGGCTTTCTCTATATGGAGATTGACTTTGCGTTAAAGCATTTGCGTCAATGGATGATGCCGGAGAAAGTCTCGTCACCAATTACCCATAAAGGATCAACTAGTTTGATATTAAAAGAACCATATGGCGTTGCTTTCATTATTGCTCCGTGGAATTATCCGATCCAATTATCTTTTGCACCTGCGATCGGAGCAGTTGCTGCAGGCAATTGTGTCATCATTAAGCCGTCGGAGCTGGCAGCAGCAACCTCGTCTTTAATTAAAGAACTTGTAAGCGAATATTTCGATCCATCCTATTTTACTGTCGTGGAAGGGGATGGGGAAACTACGAAACAAGTTATTGACGAACGGGTAGATTATATATTTTTTACCGGCAGCACCCGGGTTGCCAAGAAAATTATGGAAGCTGCAAGCAAACACCTAACCCCTGTCACATTGGAATGCGGTGGAAAAAGCCCTGCCATTGTTGATTCCGATGCAAATATTAACTTGGCGGCAAAACGAATCGTTTGGGGCAAGTTTACGAATGCCGGTCAGACATGTGTGGCGCCAGATTATGTCTACGTCCACGACAAAGTTAAATTTAAGTTTGTCAAAGCGATGAAACGGTATATCCGTTCCTTTTACGGAAAGGAAAATATCAGAAACACGAATTTTACAAAAATCATTAACGAAAACCATTTTGACCGGCTCGTTAGCTATTTGTCCTGCGGAACGATTTTACACGGCGGAACGTTTCGGAAAGAGGATTTATGGATGGAACCGACGATTTTGGACCGTATTACATGGGAAGATGCGGTGATGCAGGAGGAAATATTTGGACCAATTTTGCCGGTCTTAACCTTTACGCATTTAGACGACGCATTATATACGATCCGCAACAAGGAAAAACCCCTAGCTCTTTACTATTTCGGAGAGAATTCTGCCATCCAGCAGCAGGTAATTGAGTTTATGCCTTTCGGCGGCGGGGCTATTAACGATACGCTTTACCATCTGGCTAACCCTCATCTTCCTTTTGGCGGGGTAGGATCCAGCGGTTTTGGCAATTATCATGGAAAATATTCCTTCGATACTTTTAGCCATCAAAAGAGTGTCCTTAAACAAACGACGAAATTTGACATGCCGTTTCGTTATCCCGGCGGAAAAATTTCTGATTCGATTGTAAAACAAATTATGAAATAAATGCAATTTATTAATTTTATTTTACTTTTAATATTTTTGATTGATCAAAACGTTAGCATTCTATATTATGGAAGGAAACAAGCCACATGGTTCGTCATGTGGCTTGTTGTTTGGAAATGTTCAGATTATGATTGCTTATAGTCATCCAAAAAATCTTTTTGGAAGCTGGTGCGTAAATTTTTGCTTTCTTCTGTATCTGAAATCCTTTTAAAAGGGTTTTCCCCATATTTTTCTTTTAGTACTTCTATCGTTTCATACAATTTTTCCTTCTGAGCCGCTTTTTTATACGTAAATAAATTGAGCTGCTCACCGATATGCTGCCTTTCTTCCAAATCCTGCACCGTCACCCCTAATAAGCGGACAGGCTGTTTATTCCAATGTTTATAAAACAAGTCACGGGCAAGGGGAAAAATATCCTCCTTTAAATAAACATATGATTGCAATTTCATGCTCCGTGTAATCGTTTGCCGGTTATCGTAGCGAATCATGACTTGAATCGTCATTCCTGCCACTTCTTTTCTTTTCATCCGTTCTTCTACTTTCATGCACAAATCGTGCAGAAGTTTCTCAAGTATTGAAGAATCCGTTGTATCTTCCGGCAATGTCTGCGAGTTGCCAATGCTTTTAAAATCATATATGGCATCCGGGTCTACTTTTCGCGGGTCTTTTCCGTTTGCCCTATTTTTAAGCCTTTCGCCATTAATGCCAAATAAATGTTTCAGCTCATATACGTCGTGTTTTGCCAAGTCGCCAATTGTTCGTATGCCGATTGCGTGTAATTTTTGTGCAGTTTTGTTCCCTACCCCGTGCATTTTCTCTACTGGTAAAGGCCAAAGGGTGCGATGAAGTTCCCTTTTGCGCAAGACGGTAATGCCGAGCGGTTTTTTCATGTCCGATGCCATTTTAGCCAAGAATTTATTTGGCGCAATTCCGATGCTGCACGGTAAATCCAATTCGTTCAATAACCGCTTTTGGATTGATTTTGCCAGGTCAACTGCTCCTTTTGGCCAATTTGCATCCGTCACATCCATATACCCTTCATCAATAGAAACGGGCTCGATATAAGGGGTATATTCGGACAAAATCCGGAAAACTTCCTTGGATGCAGCCCGGTATCTGTCAAAATTCGGAGGAAGGATAATGAGATTCGGACAAAGCTTTTTTGCCTGCCATACCGGCATTGTTGTTTTGACTCCCTTTCCCCTCGCTTCGTAACTGCTCGTTACAATGATTCCTTTCCGTTCCTTCGGGTTGCCGGCAATGGCTACAGGCTTTCCTTTGAGCGACGGTTCATAGGCCATTTCTACCGAAGCATAAAAACAATTCATATCAATATGGAAAATAATTCGTCCTGATCCTGTTTTCTTTTTGGACATGGAAAAACACCTTCTGACGTCATGGAAAAAGTCCCTTTAAGAAAATCTTAAAGGGCTTTTCGATCAATTGTTTTTCTCTGCTACTACTCTTACAATTTCCACAAGGAATGCAGCGGTTTTTATTAAATTCGCTACGGAAATACGTTCCTTTGTCGTATGAATTTCTTCGTATCCTACCGCCAGATTAACAGTTGGAATGCCAAAGCCGGAAATAACGTTGGCGTCACTCCCGCCCCCGGATTTTAATAATTTGCTTTCATGTCCAAGTGCTTTCGCTGCCTTCACCGCAACTTGTACTACTTCATCCTTTTCACTCAAATTAAATCCAGGATACGTATATTGAACCTCGACTTCCGCTTTGCCGCCAAACTGTATTGCCGTATCTTCAAATGCTTCTTTCATACGGGCTACTTGACGGTCGATTTTTTCTTTCACCAAAGATCTTGCCTCTGCCAAGATTTCCACGTGGTCAGCAACAATATTTGTTTGCTTGCCGCCTTCAAACCGACCGATATTTGCCGTTGTGTCCTCGTCAATTCGTCCAAGGGGCATTTTCGCGATTGCTTTTGCGGCAATCTGAATGGCAGAAACCCCTTTTTCCGGCTCCAATCCGGCATGGGCTGTTTTTCCTTTAATGACTGCACGTATTTTTGCCTGTGTCGGAGCACTGACAATAATATCACCGACTTCCCCGTCGGAATCAACGGCAAATCCGTATTTCGCTTTAATTAAAGAAGGATCGAGAGCTTTTGCACCAACGAGACCGGATTCTTCACCGACAGTAATAATGAATTGGATGTCTCCATGTTCCAGCTTGTTTTCCTTCAGCACTTTAATCATTTCCAGCAATGCTGCCAGTCCAGCTTTATCGTCAGCACCAAGTATGGTTGTTCCGTCGGAAACGATATAACCGTCCTGAACGGAAGGCTTAATATTTTTTCCGGGAACGACAGTATCCATATGGGAAGTAAAATAAATTGGATCTGCGTTTGATTTGTTTCCCCGCAAGGTGCAAATTAAGTTTCCGGCGCCATGCCCCGTTTTTTCTTTTGCATTATCTTCTGTGACTTCTAATCCTAATGCAGTAAATTTCTTCTTTAATACACTGGCAATTTTTTTCTCATGCTTTGTTTCTGAATCGATTTGTACTAATTCGATAAATTCATTTAACAAACGTTCCTCATTTACGTATGACAATGTTAACACTCCAATTTTTGTAAATTATAATGGGATATTTCCGTGTTTTTTCTCCGGCCGCATCTCTTCCTTATTCTCAAGCATTTCCAATGCCTGGCATAATTTTATCCGTGTTTCCCTCGGGTCAATTACATCGTCGACCATTCCGAGGCTTGCTGCTACATACGGATTGGCAAATTTTTGCCGGTACGTTGCGATTTTTTCCTGTCTGACTTTTTCCGGCTGATCGCTTTCGGCGATTTCCTTGGCAAAAATTATATTTGCTGCACCTTCAGGCCCCATGACGGCAATCTCCGCGTTCGGCCAGGCATAAACGATATCGGCACCGATGGATTTGCTGTTGAGCGCAACGTAGGCGCCGCCATATGCTTTACGCATAATAACTGTTATTTTCGGCACTGTCGCTTCGGAATAAGCATACAAAATTTTTGCCCCATGGCGAATAATTCCGCCGTGTTCTTGCTTTACCCCCGGGAAAAAGCCGGTAACATCTTCAAAGGTAATGATCGGGATATTAAATGCATCACAAAAGCGGATAAAACGGGAAGCTTTATCGCTGGAATCAATGTCAAGCCCTCCGGCTAAATATTTCGGCTGATTGCATACGAGTCCAACGGTTCGGCCCTTTACCCTCGCAAAGCCGACGACGATATTTTTGGCAAAATGCTCGTGGATTTCGAGAAAAGTTCCGGCATCAACGATCTGTTCTATAACCATTTTCACATCGTATGGCCGGACGCCGTCAAAAGGCACGATATCGGTTAAATCCGGCCGGTAATCATCTTCATTTCCCGTGCTATTTTTAACCTCCGGGCGCTCACGGAAATTTTGCGGCAAGTAATCCAAAAGCTTCTTCACTAAATCTAACGCTTTTTCTTCGTTTTCCGCCCGGAAATGGGCATTCCCGCTCTTGGAATTATGTATATGGGCTCCGCCTAAATCTTCGGCGGAAATGTTCTCGCCGGTCACGGTTTCGATTACCTTTGGTCCGGTGATAAACATTTGTGATGTTTTCTCTACCATGATAACAAAATCTGTAATTGCCGGCGAATAAACCGCCCCGCCTGCACTTGGTCCCATGATGACCGAAATTTGGGGAATGACGCCGGAATAAATAGAATTGCGGTAAAAAACATGGCCATATCCGTCCAGGGAAGAAACTCCCTCCTGGATCCGTGCTCCGCCCGAATCATTAAGCCCGATAAATGGTACCCCGTTTTTCGCCGCCAAGTCCATAACCGCTGCGATTTTCTTGCCATGCATTTCCCCAAGTGCCCCGCCGAGAACGGTAAAATCCTGGGCAAAGAGATAAACGGGACGGCCATTTATTTTTCCGAAGCCGGTAACGACCCCTTCCCCTTTTCCTTTATGTTTTTCCATGCCAAAATCCGTGGCCCTTGTTTCGATAAAAGGGTTTAATTCCACAAAGGATCCTTCATCAAGCAAGTAATCAATCCGTTCCCTTGCCGTCATTTTTCCTTTTTCATGCTGTTTTTGAATCCGTTCATCCCCGCCGCCAAGCTCTACTTGTCTGCGTTTATCATATAGTTCATTAATTTTCTCATAAATATCCATTACCCTTCCTCCTCCGTCCGCTGCTGGCACAGTTCAAATAATACCTTACCTGTTGAATTCGGATGGATAAAGGCAATTTGGCTATCGTTCGCCCCCTGTTTCGGCTGTTCGTGAATAAAAGTAATGCCATGTTTTTTCATATAATTTATTCTTGCTTTGATATCGTCCACATCTAAGGCGATGTGGTGAATTCCTTCTCCTCTTGTGTCAAGAAATTTTTGAATCGGGGACTGTTCATGGATTGGTTCCAGCAGCTCAAACCGGGTTTCACCAATTTTTATAAAAGCTACCTTTACACCTTCATCAGCAACTTCTTCTACCCCTTCCAGCTGCAGTCCAAATCCGTCGGTATACAGGCTTAATGCCTGATCAATCGATTTAACAGCAATGCCGATGTGAGAAATTTTTTTTGGAGGAGTAAGGGTTTTTTCTTTCGGGTCAATCAGCTGCTGAATGTACTCTGCCAAGGCTTCGGTCGATGATCCGCTCGTGAAAATCTTTTTAATCCCCTTTTCCATTAAATATGGAATATCTTCGCTTGGAATAATGCCGCCGCCGATAACGGGAATATCCCCTGCCCCCCGTTTTTTTAGTTCTTCCACTACTTTCGGAAAAAGGGTACGATGAGCTCCAGAAAGGGAAGACAAACCAATGACATCAACATCCTCTTGGATGGCACTCGTTGCAATTTGCAACGGCGTTTGCCTTAAACCGGTATAAATAACTTCCATTCCGTGGTCTCTTAGCGCCTGGGAAATGACCAATGCCCCCCGGTCGTGTCCGTCCAGCCCTGGTTTTGCAATCAGTACTCGAATTTTTTTTCCCATTATAATCCCCCTTTAAACCCCTGTGTATTCGCCAAATTCTTCCCGTAAAACATTACAAATCTCCCCTACGGAAGCATACGCTTTAACTGCATCCAAAATATATGGTATCAGGTTCTCCCTTTCGTCTTTTGCCATTTCTTTCAATACTCTCAGCCTTTTTTCCACTAAATCGTTATCCCGTTTCTCTTTTACTCTTTTTAGTGAAGCAATTTGTCCTTTTTCCAGAGATTCGTCTACCTTTAACAGCTCCGGTTCTGCATCTTCTTCCATTGTGAACTGATTGAGTCCGACAATAATTTCTTCATTTCTTTCAATTTGCTTCTGAATCTCATACGCATTTTGCTGGATTTCCCGCTGCATATACCCGGCCTCAATTGCTTGGACAGCACCGCCCAGTTCTTGAATATGCTCTAAATACTTCTCAACTTTTGCTTCTATTTCGTCTGTTAACGCTTCCACATAATAGGACCCGCCAAGAGGATCCACTGTGTCAGCTACCCCGCTTTCATAGGCAATAATCTGCTGTGTCCGCAAAGCAATCCGGGCTGATTCTTCCGTAGGCAAAGACAATGCCTCATCCCGGGAATTCGTGTGCAAGCTTTGTGTTCCCCCTAATACGGCTGCCAATGCTTGTAATGTGACACGGACAATATTGTTATCCGGCTGCTGGGCAGTTAGTGTGGAACCGCCAGTTTGGGTATGAAAACGCAATTTCCAGCTTTTCGGATTTTTTGCCTTGTAATGCTCTTTCATAATTTTTGCCCAAATTCGCCGGGCAGCGCGAAACTTCGCAATCTCCTCAAAGAAATTGTTATGAGCATTAAAAAAGAAGGCTAATCTCGGCGCAAAATCGTCCACATTCAAACCGGATTCAATGGCAGCATCAACATAACTCATCCCATTTGCAATCGTAAAGGCGACTTCTTGCACTGCATTCGAGCCTGCTTCACGAATGTGATAACCGGAAATACTAATCGTATTAAATTTAGGCAAATATTGATGGCAAAACGCGAAAATATTTGTGATAAGCCGCATGGATGGTTTTGGCGGGAAAATATATGTTCCCCTGGCGATATATTCTTTTAAAATATCGTTTTGAATCGTACCTGTCAGTTTTTCCAAAGGAACTCCCTGCTTTTCGCCGACAGCGATATACATGCATAATAAAACGGCTGCCGGGGCATTGATGGTCATGGAAGTACTGACTTTGTCGAGGGGAATGTGATCAAACAAGATTTCCATATCTTCCAGCGTATCGATGGCTACACCGACTTTGCCCACTTCCCCTTCAGCCATCGGGTCGTCTGAATCATAGCCAATTTGTGTTGGCAGGTCAAAAGCAACCGAAAGTCCGGTTTGCCCCTGTTCCAGCAAATAGCGAAAACGTTTATTCGTTTCTTTTGCCGAGCCGAATCCTGCATACTGCCGCATTGTCCAAAACCGGCTGCGATACATTGTCGGCTGGATTCCCCGTGTGAACGGATATTCACCAGGCAGGGTGCTCTCTTCCATTCCGTATACTCGTTCTACTTCTATGTCCGAAGACGTGGTAAAACGCTCTTTTCGTTCAGGAAAACGCTCTATTATTTCATTCACTTTGTCTTTCCAGCGTTCGATCTCTAATTTTCTTTCTTCATCCATAACATTACCCCCAAAAATTTAGAAAACTTCCCCTTTTACTTCTATTTTCAATTATTTTTTTATCCTTGTCCACATTAAATTTTCCAGTTACAATGTAAATAAGTACGTTTTGTTGAAGGAGGACTTACAGTGGCATCACAAGGAAAGGGAATTGCTCCGAAAAGAAAATCGAAACGGCAGCGCAGACAAAAAATCATTGTGTTTATTATGATTATCGCCATGCTGTTATCTACAATTACAGCTGGATTAGCATTATTTGCATTTTAAATTACGAAACCGATGTCATTCAGAATACACGCTGAGTGACATTTTTGTTTTATGGTATTTTTTCATAAAGGAAGGCTGACCCAAAAGATGAGACAGCCTTCACTCCTTAAATTTCTTCACAATATTTATCAAATAATTGTTGCAGTTTATTCGTTACTTCCATTGCTGAAAATCCTTCAATATCATGTCGTTCAATCATGGAAAGGATTTTTCCGTCTTTTAATAATGCAAAGGAAGGAGATGACGGCGGATAGCCTTCGAAATATTCCCTTGCCCTCTCTGTTGCTTCCCGGTCTTGTCCGGCAAATACGGTTACTAAATGGTCTGGCCGCTTATCATAATGAATGGCATTGGCAGCTGCTGGGCGAGCTACCCCGCCGGCACATCCGCAGGTGGAATTGATCATGACTAACGTTGTGCCTTCCCGTTTTAGCGCTTCATCCACCTCTTCCGGAGTGCGCAATTCTTCATATCCTGCTTCCACTATATCTTGACGGGCAGCATCAACAACATCTTTCATAAATAAATTAAAATCCATACAGACACCCCTTAAGTATCAATATTTTGCTTTCTTAAAGGATAGCAAGATATGAAAGGAATGGCAAATAAATCGCATTATGACAACAATTGGAAATTAATAAACGGAAATATTTCTGTCCATCCCCTCTAATATTTCCTTCACCCGTTTCATAAATCTGCCGCAAATCAGGCCGTCCAAAATACGATGGTCTAAGGATAAACATAAATTAACGATGTCTCTGGCAGCAAACATGCCATCAATAATGACCGGGCGCTTTACAATCGCTTCCACTTGCAAAATAGCCGCCTGCGGATAGTTGATAATGCCCATCGACTGCACCGATCCGAATGTTCCAGTATTGTTGACGGTAAACGTCCCCCCGGAAATATCTTCATTCGTCAGTCGATTCGTCCTTACCTTTTCCGCCAGTTCTTCGATTTTCCTGGCAATTCCCTTTATCGATAATTCATCTGCCCGATGGATGACCGGAACGTACAATTCATTTTCCTTGGCTACGGCAATGGATATATTAATATCTTTATGCTGGACAATCGTATCCCCTTGCCAAGTGCTGTTCAGCTCTGGAAATTCTTTTAATGCTGTCGCAACGGCTTTAACAAAGAAGGCAAAATACGTTAAAGAAATCCCTTCTTTTTGCTTGAACTCCTCTTTTATTTCATTGCGGTAATTTACTAACTCGGTAACGTCTGCTTCTACCATCATCCAAGCATGAGGAATTTCCTGTTTCGACTTGACCATATTTTGGGCAATTGCTTTCCGGATTCCTGTTACTGGAATCTCGACATCGCCAGCGCGCATCGGTATTTCTTTACTTTTCGGCTGTGTCTTCGATACTTCCGGTGCTGCCGCTTTTTCTGTTTCCTGCACCCCTGCTTGTCTTTGCTGAATGATTTTTTCGATATCCTTTCTGGTAATTCTGCCGCCCCTTCCCGTTCCAGATACGGTTTCTAAATTAATATCGTGTTCCTGGGCCAGCCTTAAAACAGCAGGAGAATATCTTTTCTTCATCGATGGTTGTTCAGTATTCGGCGTATTCACTTCTGCCTTTGTCTCTTGCTTTTCTGTATCTTCAGTTTTCACTTCTTCCGTTTCAATTTCACAAAGGATTGCGCCAACGGGTACGGTGTCCCCTTCCTGGGCTGAGATCTTTATAATCGTTCCGGAAAAGGAAGAAGGAACTTCCGCATTCACTTTGTCGGTTAACACTTCAACGATCGGATCGTATTTGTCAACACGGTCCCCCTCTTTTACGAGCCATGCCGTTATTGTCCCTTCGGTAACACTTTCCCCGAGCTGGGGCATTGTAATTTTTTCCTTAGCCAATGTACAGCCCTCCTTCTGATTAAAACTCCGCTAAGTCACGCATCGCTTTTTCACATTTATCCGGGTTAATCATAAAAAATTTCTCCATCGTCGGCGCATACGGCATTGCTGGCACATCCGGCCCGGCAAGCCTTTGAATCGGCGCGTCTAAGTCAAATAGGCAATGCTCGGCAATAATTGCTGCTACCTCGCTTAAAATGCTTCCTTCCTTATTGTCTTCCGTAATAAGGAGAACTTTTCCGGTTTTTCGTGCCGCTTCAATAATTGCCTCTTGATCCAGCGGATACACCGTTCTTAAATCCAAAATATGAACGTCGATTCCTTCCTGGGCTAATTTTTCAGCTGCCTGTAATGCAAAATGAACACACAAACCGTACGTAATAACCGTAATATCTGACCCTTCCCGCTTCACATCTGCTTTTCCAATCGGAATCGTATAATCTTCGTCAGGAACTTCCTCTTTTAATAGCCGATATGCCCGTTTATGCTCGAAAAATAATACGGGATCGTTATCACGGATTGCAGACTTCAGTAGCCCTTTTACATCGTAAGGCGTAGAAGGCATTACAATTTTCAATCCCGGCTGATTGGCAAAGATCGCTTCGACCGACTGCGAGTGATACAATGCTCCATGAACCCCGCCGCCGTATGGCGCACGAATCGTAATCGGGACATTCCAATCATTGTTAGAGCGATAACGAATACGGGCAGCCTCCGACAATATCTGGTTGACTGCCGGGAGAATAAAATCGGCAAATTGCATCTCAGCAACCGGACGCATTCCATACATGGCAGCCCCTATCCCTACTCCGGCAATGGCTGATTCGGAAAGGGGAGTGTCCAATACCCGGTATTCTCCGAACTCATCGTAAAGACCTTCGGTGGCACGGAAAACACCGCCTTTTTTTCCCACGTCTTCCCCTAAAATAAATACTTTTTCATCCCGCAGCATCTCTTCCCGCAATGCGGCAGTAACAGCTTGGATATATGACATGACAGGCATAAAGTTCCCTCCCTATTCCTCGTAAACAAATTTTAGTGCATCTTCGGGTTTGGCATACGGAGCTTTTTCAGCATAATCCGTCGCTTTATTCACTTCCGTGTCGATTTCTTTCGTTAGATTATCTAAGGTTTCCTCCGTCATAACCCCGGATTCCAATAAATATTGTTTAAAGGAAACGATGGCATCATTTTTCTTTGCTTCCGCTACTTCTTCCTTCATACGGTATTTATCATCGTCATCACTGGAATGGGCAGTCAATCGGTATGTAACTGCTTCAATTAATGACGGACCGTCCCCGCGTATCGCTCTTTCCCTTGCTTCCTTCACCGCCTGATACACTTCCAGCGGGTCGTTCCCGTTTACGGTAACACCTTCCATTCCGTAGCTTTTCGCCCGGATCGAAATATTGCTGCTTGCCACTTGTTTATCGTACGGAACGGATATGGCGTATCGGTTGTTTTCCACCATTGTAATGACAGGCAATTGATGGACTCCGGCAAAATTTAGACCTTCGTGAAAGTCACCCTGGTTTGTGGAACCTTCACCTAGCGTAACAAAGGACACAAAATCTTTCTTTTCCATTTTCGCTGCCAATGCTACACCGACAGCGTGGGGAACTTGAGTTGCTACCGGTGAGGAACCGGTAAGGATACGGTTCTTTTTCTGGCCAAAATGGCCCGGCATTTGTCTTCCGCCGGAGTTCGGATCTTCTGCTTTGGCAAATGCAGACAACATAAGTTCGGTTGCAGTCATGCCAAACGTAAGGACGACTCCGATATCTCGATAATACGGTGCAATGTAGTCTTTTGTCCGGTCTAAAGCAAAAGCTGCACCAACTTGCGCTGCTTCTTGTCCTTGACCGGAGATGACGAAAGGGATTTTGCCAGCACGATTTAATAGCCACATTCTTTCATCGATTTTCCGTGCCAACAGCATCGTCTTAAACATTTCAATGACTTCCGTATCAGTTAACCCTAATGCTTCATGGCGTTTTACAGACATACATTTCCTCCTCCTTTACCGCTAACCGTGAATTTGATTTCCATCTACACTCATGGCAGCTTCTCCGATGATTTCTGCCAAAGTAGGGTGGGCATGGACGGTTTTTGATATCTCCCACGGCGTTGCGTCTAATAATTTTGCTAAACTTGCCTCCGAAATGAGCTCGGTCACATTCGGTCCCACCATGTGAATGCCGACTATATCATCATTTATTTTATTGGCAATAATTTTTACGAAACCTTCCGTATCACCATGAACGTGGGCCTTGCCAATGGCTTGAAAAGGAAATTTTCCGACCTTTACTTCCATTCCCCTCTCCTTCGCTTCCTTCTCCGAAAGGCCAATGGATGCAACTTCCGGATCGGTATAAATACATGATGGTATATTTTCATAGGAAAGAGATTCAGGGGTCAAATTATTCATATGTTCTACAGCAATAATTCCTTCATGGCTGGCTGCATGGGCGAGCTGCAATCCGCCGATACAGTCACCGATAGCATATATGTGGGATTCTTTCGTCTGATAAAATTCACTCGTGCGTATATAGCCATTTTCAAGCTCGATGTCTGTATTTTCCAGTCCGATATTTTCCGTATTCGGTGACCGGCCGACTGCCAACAAAATCTTTTCCGCCTGAAACATTTTCCTTTCTCCGTCTTTCAGCTCGGCAGTGATTTCCATCCGTCCGGATGAACTGCTCGCATCGGGCAACACTTTTGCTCCGGTGACGATTTCGATGCCCTTTTTCTTTAGCTGATTTGTTAATTCTTTCGCGACCGCATCGTCCATATTCGGCAATATTTGCTCCGCGTATTCCAACACGGTTACTTCCACGCCAAAATCTGCAAGTAAAGATGCCCATTCCACACCGATCACCCCGCCGCCAATAATAAGAACAGAGGAAGGCAAATTATCCCATTCTAAAGAATGGTCAGAGGTGACAATATTGACCCCGTCCGGTACCAATCCGGGAAGGGCGCTTGGCCGAGATCCGGTGGCGATAAGCACATATTTAGGTACGAGCATTGTATTTTCCCTTCCATCCTCGTATTCAACAGAAATCGTTCCTGATAATGGAGAAAAAATGCTCGGGCCTAAAATGCGGCCAAACCCATGATATAGATCAATCTTCCATTTTTTCATTAAGGATTTTACGCCTTGATGCAGCGTATTCACGATATTTTCCTTCCTTTTTTGGACTTGAGCGAAGTCCAGGCGGAAGTTTTCGATTTCCACTCCATATTGCTGGGAATTTTTCATTAAACGATACACTTCGGCACTGCGCAACAATGCTTTTGACGGGATACAACCCCGGTGCAAACACGTTCCCCCAAGCTTCTCTTTTTCTACGATTGCCACTTTCATTCCCAGCTGGGATGCCCGGATTGCTGCAACGTAACCGCCAGTCCCTCCGCCAAGTACTACTAAATCATATTCTTCAGCCATATTTGCTTAACTCCCTTCCTCCGCGGTTATGAACGAGATAATCGGTTCGTTAGCGTATGATGTGCGTTTAATAAAAATGGCTGCCTCGATTTTCGGATCGATTCAATCCGTTCCTCTGCCATTTTATCGGCAGCTTCATGGGGCGGGATGTTATTCCGTTTAGAAATATCGAAAATTTTAGTTAAATTTTTGTAGATAACTTCTACTTTTTTCATGACCCTTGCTCGGTTATACCCTTCCAGCTCGTCGGCAACGTTGATTACACCGCCGGCATTAATGATGTAATCTGGCGCGTAAACAACTCCCTTTTCATATAATCGTACTCCGTGATAGTCGGATTTCAGCTGGTTGTTGGCGGAACCGGCAATCACCTTTGCCTTGATCCGAGGTATCGTTTCATCATTAATTGTAGCACCTAACGCACACGGCGAATATATATCACATTCGACATCGTATATGTCATTTGGATCCACTGCTTTGGCTCCAAAATTATCAACCGCTCTTTGAACAGCTTCCTTGTTAATATCAGTTACAATCAGATTCGCACCTTCTTGATACAAGTGCTCACAAAGCCCATAGGCAACGCTGCCTACTCCTTGAACCGCAACAGTTTTTCCAGTGAGAGAGTCGGATCCGAAGGCTTCTTTTGCTGCTGCTTTCATACCTAAATATACCCCATAAGCCGTTACTGGAGAAGGATTGCCGCTTGAACCTTCATAGGTGGATGAAATTCCTGTCACAAAATTTGTCTCCTGATGGATAATATCCATATCCTCTTCCGTCGTCCCTACATCTTCCGCCGTAATATAACGTCCGTTTAAACTGTGGACGAAACGCCCGAAGGCACGGAATAACTCCTCACTTTTATCCCTTTTCGGATCTCCGATAATCACTGCTTTTCCTCCGCCTAAATTTAAACCGGCAGCAGCATTTTTATACGTCATTCCTTTTGCCAGGCGGAGAACATCCACAATGGCTTCCTCTTCTGAGGCATAGGTCCACATCCTCGCTCCCCCGAGGGCCGGGCCCAGCGTTGTATCATGAATCGCAATAATTGCCTTTAAGCCTGAATTTTTATCCTGGCAAAAGACAAGTTGTTCATAGTTATCTTTCTCCATATATCCAAATATTTCCATCTTTATCCCCCTTTTATTTTATCCTCCATTAAAATATAAGCAAAATACATGCCAACTATCAAATATTGTAAGCGCTTTATTTTACATTTTTATGACTGTGCAACTTTTTGCATATATGCATCGTTTTGCAGGCAAATTTATACAAGATGATACTTTTCCAGCTTATAGTACAAATTTCGAATCGAAATATTCAATTCCTTTGCCGTTTGAGTTTTATTACGACCATGCTTCAAGTACATCATTTGAATATAATCCCGTTCAAATTGTTCGGTTGCTTCTTTCAGCGACCGGGCTTCCCGTGTTTGAAGCATGGCTGCTGAATGTCCGTTTTGGGAAATTTCTAAATTCGGGATATGTTCCCTCTGGATTATTTCTTCATTCATATCCATATAAATCATTGTCCGGCCAATAATATTTTCTAATTCCCTTACATTTCCTGGCCAATCATATTGTTTTAAAACATGCAGTGCATCGTCTGATATTCCTCTTACATTGCGGCCGTAGTCCTGGTTGATTTTTAAGATAATATGATTTACAAGCAAAGGCAGGTCTTCCATCCTCTCCTTCAGCGGCGGAATATAAATAGGAAGTCTTGTTAAGCGGTAATATAAATCTTTACGAAAGGAATGGTTTTCTATCGCTTTTTCCAAATTTACATTCGTCGCTGCGATGATTCTGACGTCTATCGAAATTGGTTTAGTTCCTCCGACCCGGACAATTTCATTTTCCTGCAGTACCCTTAATAATTTTGCCTGCATACTTAATGACAATTCGCCGATTTCATCTAAAAATATACTGCCCAGGTTAGCCTCTTCAAACAATCCTTTCTTGCCGCCATGTTTAGCTCCGGAAAAGGCTCCTTCTTCATAGCCGAATAGTTCACTCTCTAAAATAGATTCTGCAATTGCTGCACAATTAACCCGGATAAATTTATTATTTTTCCGGTCGCTTTCATTGTGTATAGCATGGGCAAAAAGTTCTTTTCCTGTTCCCGAATCCCCGCGGAGCAAGACGGTTGCCGGAGTTTTTGCTCCTATCTTTGCCTGATCCAATGCTAATTTCATTTGCGGAGAATTACCGATTATATCATCGAAAGTATATTTCGCCTGCAAGTTGCGAATAATCTGTCTTGCCCTTTGTAATTCGGAAGTCAGAGCTTTAATTTCCGAGACATCATGAATAACGCCAACACTTCCTTTTACTTTTCCGTTGACAATAACAGGGGCGACATTAACGACGACATCCTTTCTTTTTGGACCAACTTTCATCCGGACACCGCGGAACGTTTTTTTCGTTTGCAGCACTTTGAAATGCATGCTCTCCCCTTCAGAAATATCAGCAGTTGCCGGTTTTCCGATAACATCCTTTTCCGTTAATCCGGTAATCCGCGTATAGGCAGGATTTATCATCAGCCCGTTTCCATTTTCATCCACCACTGAAATTGCTTCATTGGAGGACATGATAATCGCTTCCAGCATCGTTTTAATTTCTGTTAAATCAGTATTTTCTTCAGCAAGCTTGATAACTTCTGTTATATCTTTAAATACTGCTATCGCTCCGATTAGTTCATTTTCCTGATTAATTACCGGAATTCTAGTCGTTACAATTTGTTTGCCGTTTTCCAGGACGAATTTTTGGTTAATTTCTTTTTTGTGGGATTCAAGGACATTTGTCAGTCGGCTGTTTTTAATAATTTTTTTAATGTGTTGTCCGATAAATTGTTCTTTCGGACAGCCGATAATATCGGTAGCGCTCTCGTTTACAAATTGAACAATTCCGTTCCGATCAACGATGATCATTCCATCCCGGATATGTTTCATCATTAATTCCTGATTTTTCATTTGCAGCGTCAGCTCGTCTAATAGCGCTTCTTTTTCTTCAAACAATTCATAAATAATATAGGCGACCGATCCGGGAATGACAATTGTCCGCTCATTCTTTTGCTTCAAAATCGAATTCAGAACGGTATCGTCACCAGTCGTTTCGATAATTATGTCTAAATCGTTATGTAACCAGCGGGTCCAATTATTGTCCGTCGGAATATGTAGCCTGCGGGCAAGAAGGATACCAGGAGCATCGTCTTTCTTATCGATAACAGCTGCAATTTTCAAACTTTTTGTTTCCTGAATAATGTTAATTAGGCTTGTACCGCCCCTGCCGGCGCCAATAATTAACACACTTTTCATCCGCACCCCCCTTTCGTAAGATTGCAAACTTTTGCACACTTTTATCATACGTAATTATGCGATATATCGCAAAGGTATTCTTTTCGATTTGTCCATATTTTTGATATACTTTTCTTATCAACAACTTTGAGGAGAATTTTCGATGCGAATAATTGCATTACTTGTTTTATTAATTCCTGGCATCCTCGCTGTCTTTGGAATAAAGATCATGCGGGATTCCCTGTTTGCGGAATATTATCCGATATTCTTTAATCCGGGTTTACAATTTTTCGCCGGGCTTATCCTCTTTGTTGGCGGAACCCTTTTTATCGGCGGGTTTATCGTCTATCGGGACCGGAAAAATAAATATAATGCAATTCCTGAACAACCTGAGGATACAAGAAAAGATGGGTAGAACCCATCTTTTTTTCATTTTTCCGTACAATTATTTATTGATTATGATATGATATAAAAATATAAGTTTACCGATGTTTAGGGGGATTCTTATGAAAGTAGCAAAATTTGGAGGAAGTTCCGTAGCAAATGGTACACAGATTAAAAAAGTTGCCGAGATTATTAAGCAGGATCAAAAAAGAAAATTTGTTGTTGTTTCCGCCCCTGGTAAACGGTACGCAGATGATGTAAAGATTACCGATTTACTCATTGCGATGGGGGAAACTTATATTAAGGGCGAACAATATGAAGGATATTACGCCGATGTGTTAGCTCGGTTTAAGGAAATTATCAATGAACTTGAATTAGATCTTGCTTTATACGCAGAAATTGAAAAATCAATTAAAACCGTGCTGACAGAGGACCTCCCTGACGGGATGAAATTAGACCGGATTAAAGCGCTTGGGGAAGATAACTCCGCAAAAATTGTCTCGAGCTACTTATGTAAAATCGGTTTAAATGCACGGTATATAAATCCGAAGGAAGCAGGAATAATTGTCAGCGATGACCCGGGCAATGCGCAAATATTGCCGGAAAGCTTCGACAAAATTTATCAGTTGCGGGATGTTGATGGCATCCTTGTTATCCCTGGCTTCTTCGGATATACGAAAGAAGGAAAATTGGTCACTTTTTCCCGGGGCGGCTCTGATATTACAGGAGCGATTATTGCTGCTGGCGTAAAAGCAGAAATGTATGAAAACTTCACCGATGTAAACTCTGTATATACTGTGAATCCTGCGATTGTAAATAATCCAAAAGAAATTTCCGTATTGACGTATCGGGAGATGCGCGAGCTTTCCTATGCCGGATTTTCAGTTTTCCATGACGAAGCACTTATTCCTGCAATTAAAGAAAAAATACCGATTTGCATCAAAAATACAAACAACCCGAAAGCAAAGGGTACCTTCGTTGTTGCCGAAAGGGAACTGGACGATCATGTTGTTTCCGGTATCGCCAGTGATTCAGGTTTTGTCATTATTTATGTCAGCAAATATTTAATGAACCGGGAAATTGGTTTTGGCCGAAAATTGTTGCAAATTTTGGAAGATGAACGCATTTCCTTTGAACATGCCCCGTCCGGTATCGACGACATGTCCGTTATCATCCGGGAACGAAACTTGCCTCCAGAAAAGGAAGAAATCGTATTACGGCGAATTAAAGAAGAGCTTCACCCAGACACGGTCAGCTTGCAAAGAGGCATTGCTCTAATCATGGTTGTCGGTGAAGGGCTCGTCAATACAATTGGAGTTGCGAAACAGGCGGTTAGTGCTATTTCCAATGCAAAGATTAACATTGAAATGATTAATCAAGGTTCATCAGAAGTTTCTATGATGTTCGGCATTAAAGAAGAAGATTTAGAGCCCGCTGTCCGTTCATTATATCAGTCATTTTTTGAATAACAAGAAATAATCCGAATACGGAAAGTATTCGGATTATTTTATGTGTTTTTTAACTAACTTGCTTTATGTTCCAGGCGAAGACGGTCCGCGACCATCGCAATAAATTCAGAATTTGTCGGTTTTGCCTTCGTAATATTGATGGTATAACCAAACAATGCCGAAATCGATTCAATATTTCCTCTGCTCCAGGCCACTTCAATGGCGTGGCGGATAGCCCGTTCCACCCGGGAAGGAGTAGTATTAAATTTTTTTGCAATCTCCGGATATAAAACTTTTGTAACCGACCCGAGCAATTCAATATCATGGTAAACCATCGTAATGGCTTCCCGTAAATACATATAGCCTTTGATATGGGCAGGCACGCCTATTTCATGAATAATGTTGGTAATGCTCGATTCCAAATCAACTTTTTCATTTGCAAGCTGATGCTCTAAGAAATTGGAAGAGGAAGTTTGTTTAACCGGTGATTGGACTTGGCGGATCTGTTCAGCTAAATAGTCCAAGTCAAATGGTTTTAAAATAAAATAGGATGCACCGAGATTGGCGGCTTTTTTCATCACCTCATCTTGTCCAAAAGCGGTCAGCATAATGACCTTTGTCTTTTTCATGAGCTGATTCATTCGCAATGATTTTAGTACAGCCAATCCGTCTACATGGGGCATGACTATATCCAAAACCAGTACGTCTGGTGTTAGTTGATCCACCAGCTTGACACAATCTTTCCCATTATATGCTGTTCCGATAACTTCAATATCCTCCGTTTTTTCAAAGTATTCTTCCATCATGTGTATTAACTCTTTGTTATCATCCACTAAACAGACTCTAATATTTTCCAATCGATTTCCTCCTTTTAACTGACAGACTCCCTTAATCTTATTCTACAAAAATTCAGAATATCCTTTTTTTTATAGAGATTCCCCGATAATTTTTAATATTTCATCCTTTTTCCCTAGATTCAACTAAGAAATTTCTCCCAATTTCCTGTTATTTAAAATTGAGATAGGGGGAGGTGACTAACCTCCGTCCCTCTCACACCACCGTACGTACGGTTCCGTATACGGCGGTTCCAGATTATGTATGACGCAAAATTTCATATCTAGCGGAT